>DWWE01000009.1 GCA_019119835.1 Candidatus Gemmiger stercoravium
GCAGATCTCGGCCAGGCTCTTCTTGCTGATTTCCTTACCGGCAGCAGCGAACTGGCAAACCTCACCGATGTTGGAGGCCTTGGAAGCCTGTCCGCCGGTGTTGGAGTACATCTCGGTGTCGAAGACCATGACGTTGACATCGTGGCCGGAAGCCAGGACGTGATCCAGGCCGCCGTAGCCGATGTCGTAAGCCCAGCCGTCGCCGCCGAAGATCCAGAAGCTCTTCTTGGCCAGGTACTGCTTGTCCTTCAGGATCTCCTTGGCCTCGTCGCAGCCGCAGGCCTCCAGCGCAGCGATCAGCGCCTTGGCGGGGGCGTCGTTCTGCTTGGTGTTGGCCTTGGTCTCCATGAACTTCTCGATGACGGCGTCCAGCTCGGCGTTCTTGCCCTTCAGCGCTTCGACCTTCTTCAGCAGGTTCTCGCGGACGGTCTCATAACCGATCTGCATACCCAGGCCGTGCTCGGCGTTGTCCTCAAACAGGGAGTTGATCCAGGCAGGGCCGCAGCCGCTTTCCTTGTTGGTGGTGTAGGGGCTGATGGAGGCCGTGCCGCCCCAGATGGAGGAGCAGCCGGTGGCGTTGGAAATGAACATCTTCTCGCCGAACAGCTGGGTGATCAGCCGGGCGTAGGAAGTCTCGGCGCAGCCGGCGCAGGAACCGGAGAACTCAAGCAGCGGCTGGTTGAACTGAGACCCCTTGACCGAGATCTCGTTGACAACGCCGGGGACGTTCTCCTTCTTGCGGATGTTCTCGACGCAGTAGTCGAAGGCGGCCTGCTGTTCGCTCTGGCTCTCCTGCGGCTTCATCTCGATGGCCTTGGTGGGGCAGACAGTCACGCACTCGCCGCAGCCCATGCAGTCCAGCGGGGACACAGCCATGGTGAACTTGTAGTCGCTGGGCTTCGGCTTGGTGTCGGCGCTCTTCAGGCTCTCGGGCGCGGCGGCCAGCTCGTCCGCGGTCAGGCAGAACGGGCGGATGGTGGCGTGGGAGCAGACAAAGGCGCACTGGTTGCACTGGATGCACTTGTTGGGATCCCAGCAGGGAACCATGACGGCGGTGCCGCGCTTCTCATAGGCGGAGGCGCCCAGCTCCCACTCGCCGTTGGGGTTGTGGGCAAAGGCGGAAACAGGCAGGCTGTCGCCGTCCATACGGGCCACCGGCTCCATGACGTTGCGGACCATCTTGACCAGCGCTTCGGGGCCCTTCAGGTCCTTGGCGGGGGCGTCGGGGGCGGGGTTGTGCCAGCTGTCGGGCACTTCCACCTTGTGGACGGCGTCCACACCGGCGTCAATGGCCTTGTAGTTCATCTGGACAACGGCGTCGCCCTTCTTGCCGTAGCTCTTCTTGGCGGCCTGCTTCATGTAATCGACCGCTTCGTCGATGGGCATGATGTCGGCCAGCTTGAAGAAGGCGGACTGCAGGATGGTGTTGGTGCGCTTGCCCATGCCGATCTCGATGGCCTTGTCGATGGCGTTGATGGTGTACAGCTGGATGTTGTTGTCCGCGATGTACTTCTTGTCAGCGGCGTTCAGGTGCTCTTCCAGCTCCTCGTCGGTCCACTGGCAGTTGATCATGAAGACGCCGCCGGGCTTGACATCCTGCACCATCTTCATGCCCATGTGGATGTAGGCAGGGTTGTGGCAGGCGACAAAGTCGGCCTGGTTGATGTAGTAGGGGCTGCGGATCGGGTGGTCGCCGAAACGCAGGTGGCTGATGGTCACACCGCCGGTCTTCTTGGAGTCATACTGGAAGTATGCCTGGATGTACTTGTCGGTGTGGTCGCCGATGATCTTGGTGGAGTTCTTGTTGGCGCCAACGGTGCCGTCGCCGCCCAGGCCCCAGAACTTGCACTCCTTGGTGCCGGGGGCGGAGGTGATGGGCGCGGGCTTGACTTCCGGCAGGCTCAGGTTGGTCACGTCGTCCACAATGCCGATGGTGAAGCGGGCCTTGGGGGCGTCCTTCTCCAGTTCCTTGTACACGGCGAAGACAGAGCTCGGCGGGGTGTCCTTGCTGCCCAGGCCGTAGCGGCCGCCGGTCAGCACGATGTCGTTCATGCCGGCTTCCCGCAGGGTGGCGGCAACATCCAGGTACAGCGGTTCGCCCAGGGAGCCGGGCTCCTTGGTGCGGTCGAGCACCGCGATCTTCTTGACGGTCTTGGGCAGCACCTTCAGCAGCGCTTCCGGGACCCAGGGACGGTACAGGCGCACCAGCACCAGGCCGACCTTCTCGCCGTGGGCGTTGAGGTAGTCGATGACTTCCTCGGCCACGTCGCAGATGGAGCCCATGGCAATGATGACCCGGTCGGCGTCCTCGGCGCCGTAGTAGTTGAACAGATCATAGTTGGTGCCGATCTTGGCGTTGATCTTGTCCATGTACTTCTTGACCACCGCGGGCAGGTTGTTGTAGGCGGTGTTGCAGGCTTCGCGGTGCTGGAAGAAGATGTCGCCGTTTTCATGGCTGCCGCGGGTCTTGGGGTGCTCGGGGTTGAGCGCCTCGGCGCGGAACTCGGCCACGGCGTCCATGTTGCACATTTCCTTCAGGTCTTCGTAGTCCCACTTTTCGATCTTCTGGATCTCGTGGGAGGTGCGGAAGCCGTCGAAGAAGTTGACAAAGGGAACGCGGCCCTCAATGGCGGACAGGTGGGCCACCGGGGACAGGTCCATGACCTCCTGGGGGTTGGACTCGGCCAGCATGGCGAAACCGGTCTGCCGGGTGGCGTACACGTCGCTGTGGTCACCGAAGATGTTCAGCGCCTGGGTGGCGACGGTACGGGCCGACACATCGAACACGCAGGGCAGGCCCTCCGCCGCGATCTTGTACATGTTGGGGATCATCAGCAGCAGGCCCTGGGAAGCGGTGAAGGTGGTGGTGATGGCGCCGGTGCCAAGCGCACCGTGAACAGCGCCGGCGGCACCGGCCTCGGACTCCATCTCAACAACCTTGACCTGGTTGCCGAAGATGTTCTTCAGGCCCGCCGCGCTCCACTGGTCAACGGTGTCGGCCATGGGGCTGGAGGGGGTGATGGGGTAGATGGCAGCAACGTCGGTGAACGCATAGGCTACATGCGCGGCCGCGGTATTGCCATCCATGGACTGTTTCGCTCTCGGCATTTTTCTTCCTCCGTTTACTGTGGCGCAGCGGGCGGAACAGCCCCCGAAGCGCCTGGATTCAGCACCCGCACAGGCCAAACGGGCCGGGACCCCGGTTTTTTCAAACGGGGGGCGCGGCCCTGCCTGCGCAGGAACACCCGCCGCCGGCGGATAAGAGCGGCCCGCAGGCGGATACTAAAAAGTAAGGTGTTATTGCTTGTTCTCATTTTACCAAATTTCAAGGCGGTTCGTAAAGTAGGATTGCATAGAAAGATGCACAAATATTTTGATATATATTTGGCAAATTGACGGAAAAATGCCGGCCAACCTGCCTGTTTTTCACAACAGGGGTCCGGATTTTGTTGGATTTTTGTGGAATCTGGGCAAAAGGCCGGGTTTTTCCGCCGCCGCCGCGCCCGCCGGCCGGTTTTTGCCGCCGGTCGGGCGGGTTGCAATTTGCCGGGAGTGTGGTATAATGGCTGTTGGTTAGTTAATGCTAACCATTAAAAATCAAAGGGGTTCCCCTGAAGGAAACGGAGATGCACCCCGTCCATCGGTCACCAATGTAAGGGCTATGGAGATGCACGTTGTGCACCGCCGGCGTAAAGGCCATGGAGACGCACGTCGGGCCCCGGCCCGTCAAGGGTGGGCCGGGGCGGATGAAACTGAAAAAACCTGCCGCATAACGTAATCGTGCGGGGGGTCCAGGGGTCCCGTGGACCCCTGGTCGGCGGCCGCCGCATCGAAACGGCGGGACCTTTGGTTCTTTCGGTCACGAAAGAACAACGATGCATCGAGAAGATGGCAAAAAGATGGCCGCCAACTCACCCCGATAACTAACCTACAAGACAAACCTCGCTAAAGCCAATAAAGAAAAAAAACAACGCCCGCGGCGCGGGAGGGTGCGGGGTGTCTCGCGGGGTAAGTGGTCCCGAAAAGCTCGCTAGCCAATTTTGGCAGCGTCCGGGGCGTGGCAGGGCGCGGGGTTTCCCGCGGAGCCGCCAGCGTAAGGGAAATGGAGATGCACGTCGGGCCCCGGCCCGTCAAGGGTGGGCCGGGGCGGATGAAACTGAAAAAACCTGCCGCATAACGTAATCGTGCGGGGGGTCCAGGGGTCCTGCGGACCCCTGGTCGGCGGCCGCCGCATCGAAACGGCGGAACCTTTGGTTCTTTCGGTCGGCGAACACAGAAATTGTTGCCATTGCAACTACCGTTTTCCGCCCAAAACCGCTATACTGTAGAAGCGCCTTCCGGCAAGCGCAAAATCTTGCGCCAGGGCGCAGGGGGCCGGGCCCCCGCAATCAACGACCCAGCCGCGGCGCCGCCGCGTGGGAACATAGAGGAGACCGCTGCGTTTGCAACATCGTTAAGGAGGTACACCAATGCTGAATTATTCCCAGTGGGAAGGCTTTGAAGGCCGCATCTGGAAAGAGGAAGTCAACGTCCGCGACTTTATCCAGAAAAACTACCGCCCCTATGAAGGGGACGAATCCTTCCTGGCCGGCCCCACCGAAGCCACCAACAAGCTCTGGGGCGCTTTGCAGAAACTGCAGAAGGCCGAGCGCGCCAAGGGCGGCGTGCTGGATATGGAGACCGAGGTGGTCAGCGACCTGACCGCCTACGGCCCCGGCTACATCGACGAGGCCCTCAAGGACCAGGAAAAGGTCGTCGGCCTGCAGACCGACAAGCCCCTCAAGCGGGCCTTCATGCCCTACGGCGGCATCAAGATGGCCGAACAGGCATGCACCACCTACGGCTACCAGCCCAGCGAGAAGCTGCACGAGATCTTCACCCGCTACGCCCGCACCCACAACACCGCGGTGTTTGACGCCTACACCCCCGAGATGAAGCGCGCCCGCCACAGCCACATCATCACCGGCCTGCCCGACACCTACGGCCGCGGCCGCATCGTGGGCGACTACCGCCGCGTGGCGCTGTACGGCATCGACGCCCTCATCGCCTGGAAGCAGGAGGACTTCGACAACTGCGGCGACGGTACCATGACCGACGACGTCATCCGCCTGCGGGAGGAGATCGCCCGCCAGATCAACGCCCTCAAGGGCATGAAGAAGATGGCCGAGATCTACGGCTACGACATCTCCCAGCCGGCCAAAAACGCCAAGGAGGCCGTCCAGTGGCTGTACTTCGGCTATCTGGCCGCCATCAAGACCCAGAACGGCGCCGCCATGAGCGTGGGCCGCATCTCCACCTTCCTGGATATCTACATCCAGCGCGACCTGGACCGCGGCATCCTCACAGAGAGCGAGGCCCAGGAACTGATCGACCATCTGGTCATGAAGTTCCGCATGGTCAAGTTCGCCCGCATCCCCAGCTACAACCAGCTGTTCAGCGGCGACCCCGTGTGGGCCACGCTGGAAGTGGCGGGCATCGGTATGGACGGCCGCTCCATGGTCACCCGGACCGACTTCCGCTTCCTGCACACGCTGGAGAACATGGGTCCCGCGCCGGAACCCAACATGACGGTGCTGTACTCCTCGGCCCTGCCCGAGACCTTCAAGGACTACGCCGCGCGCATCTCTATCAAGACCTCCTCGGTCCAGTATGAGAACGACGACGTGATGAAGCCGGTCTGGGGCGACGACTATTCCATCTGCTGCTGCGTTTCCGCCACCCAGACCGGCAAGGAGATGCAGTTCTTCGGCGCCCGCGCCAACCTGGCCAAGTGCCTGCTCTACGCCATCAACGGCGGTGTGGACGAAAAGCTGGGCGAACAGGTGGGCCCGGCCTACGCTCCCATCACCGGCGAGTACCTGGACTACGACGAGGTCATGAAAAAGTACGATGTGATGATGGACTGGCTGGCCGGCCTCTACGTCAACATCCTGAACCTCATCCAGTATATGCACGACAAGTACTACTATGAGGCCGCCGAGATGGCCCTCATCGACACCGACGTGCGCCGCACCTTTGCCACCGGCATCGCGGGCTTCAGCCACGTGGTGGACTCCCTCAGCGCCATCAAGTACGCCAAGGTCAAGTGCATCCGCAACGAGCAGGGCCTGGTCACCAGCTACGAGGTGGAGGGCGACTTCCCCAAGTACGGCAACGACGATGACCGCGCCGACGATATCGCCGTCAACCTGCTGCGCAGCTTCCTGGAGAAAGTCAAGCGCCGCCACACCTA
>DWWE01000100.1 GCA_019119835.1 Candidatus Gemmiger stercoravium
TGGGCAAGACCGAGCTGGCCAAGGCGCTGGCCCAGGCCCTGTTTGACGATGAGAAGAACCTCATCCGCATCGACATGACCGAGTATATGGAGAAGTTCAGCGTTTCCCGCCTGATCGGCGCCCCTCCGGGATATGTGGGGTATGAGGAGGGCGGCCAGCTCACCGAGGCTGTCCGTCGCCACCCCTACAGCGTCGTGCTGTTTGACGAGGTGGAAAAGGCCCACCCGGATGTCTTCAACATCCTGCTGCAGGTGCTGGACGACGGCCGCATCACCGACAGCCAGGGCCGCACCGTGGACTTCAAGAATACCATCCTGATCCTGACCTCCAACCTGGGGTCGGACATCATCCTGGAAGATCTGGAGCAGAGCCGTTCCCAGGGCGGCAACGAGCTGTCCCGGCAGGCCCGGGACCAAATCGACGCGCTGCTCAAGCGGCAGTTCCGCCCCGAGTTCCTCAACCGTCTGGACGACATCGTCTACTACAAGAGCCTGACCAAGCAGGAGATCGGCAGCATCGTGGACCTGATGCTGGAAGACCTGCGCCGCCGCCTGGCTGACAAGCAGCTGAAACTGGCGGTGACCGACGCGGCCAAGGCCGCCATCATCGACGGCGGCTATGACCCGATCTACGGCGCCCGCCCGCTGAAGCGGTATATCCAGGCCAATGTGGAGACGCGGATCGCCAAGGAGATCATTGCGGGAGCCCACGCGGCCGGGGATACCCTGACCGTGGACGCCGAGGGCGGCAGCCTGGTGCTGCGCTGACAGACGCCCGCAAAACAACAAGCCCCTGCCGGGGCTGGGTTCGCAAAGGACCCGCCCCGGCAGGGGCTTTGTGTTTTGGTCAGGCGCGGCCGGCGCTCAGTTGCTGGAACTGTTTTTCAGGATCACGTCGTGGCTGCCGCCCTCCACGATGGAGGTGGAGGAGACGACGGTCAGCCGGGCCTTCTGCTGCAGTTCGGGGATGGAGAGGGCGCCGCAGTTGCACATGGTGGACTTGACCTTGTACAGGGTGGTCTGCACGCCGTCGGCCAGCGGGCCGGCGTAGGGCACATAGCTGTCCACGCCCTCCTCAAAGCTCAGCTTTTGGGAGCCGCCCAGGTCGTACCGCTGCCAGTTGCGGGCGCGGTTGGACCCTTCGCCCCAGTACTCCTTCACATAGTTGCCGTTCACCCGCAGGCGGTTGGTCGGGCTTTCGTCAAAGCGGGCGAAGTAGCGGCCCAGCATCACGAAGTCGGCGCCCATGGCCAGGGCCAGCGTGATGTGGTAGTCATGGACGATGCCGCCGTCCGAGCAGATGGGCACATAGATGCCGGTCTGCTCATAATATTCGTCGCGGGCCTTGGCCACCTCGATGACCGCCGTGGCCTGGCCGCGGCCGATGCCCTTGGTCTCGCGGGTGATGCAGATGGAACCGCCGCCGATGCCGACCTTCACAAAGTCCGCGCCGGCTTTGGCCAGGAACAGGAAGCCGTCCCGGTCCACCACGTTGCCGGCGCCTACCTTGACGGTGTCGCCGTAATGCTCGCGGATCCAGCCGATGGTGCGGCTCTGCCATTCGCTGAAGCCTTCGGAGGAGTCGATGCACAGCACGTCCACGCCGGCTTCCACCAGCGCGGGCACCCGCTCGGCATAGTCGCGGGTGTTGATGCCGGCGCCCACCACATAGCTCTTGTTCTGGTCCAGCAGTTCGTTGACATTCTCCTTGTGGCTGTCATAATCCTTGCGGAACACCATATACTGCAGGCGGCCCTCATCGTCCACCAGCGGCAGGGAGTTGATCTTGTTGTCCCAGATGATATCGTTGCAGTCATGCAGGCTGGTGGTGGCCGGGGCGGTCACCAGCTTGTCCAGCGGGGTCATGAACTCGGTCACCTTCAGGTCGGTGGACATGCGGGACAGCCGGTAATCGCGGGAAGCCACAATGCCCAGCAGCTTGCCGTGGGGGGTGCCGTCCTCGGTGATGGCCACGGTGGAATGGCCGGTGCGGGTCTTCAGGTCCAGCACGTCGGCCAGGGTGGCTTCGGGCGGCAGGTTGGAATCGCTGGTCACGAACCCTTTCTTGTAAGCCTTGACCCGGCGGACCATGTCGGCCTCCTGCTCAACAGTCTGGGAACCGTAGATGAAGGAGACGCCGCCCTGCTTGGCCAGCGCGATGGCGAGCTTCTCGCCCGAGACCGACTGCATGATGGCCGACACCATCGGGATGTTCATTTCCAGCGGGCAATCCTCCTGCCCCTTGCGGTACTTGACCAGCGGGGTGCGCAGGCTGACGGCGGTGGGGACATTGGCCGAGGAGGAATACCCCGGGATCAGCAGATACTCCCCAAAGGTGCGGGACGGTTCCGAATAATAGTACGCCATATACACTCTCCTTAACTCAATCGCAGCATCACGGGCCGACTGGGCGGCGGGAACGGGGGCGTTCCGGCCGCATGGTAAATGCTTATTCTCGATTGTACCACATTCGCGCACAAACTGCAAAATTTTTGTACGAAAATGTTTTTCCTTCCTTCGCCAAAAAAGTTGTGGATTCTGCCGGGATTCCACCGCCCCAGGTATGACTTTTGCCGCCCCCGGCGCCTGGCCCTTGCCAGCGGCGGCCGATTTTGCTATGATAAGGCCAGCGGCCCGGCCCCGGCCGGCGCCGCAGTGCCGAAAAAGGAGAACTGTATGCAATACCTGATTTCGTTTCTGGAAGGCATCGTCACCTTCCTGTCCCCCTGCCTGCTGCCGATGCTGCCGGTCTATGTTTCCTACTTTGCCGGCGGCGGGACCCGCACCCCCGGCCAGACGCTGGCGGGGGCCGGCGGTTTTGTGGCGGGCTTCACCCTCGTCTTTATGGCTATGGGGGCGCTGGCCGGCACGGTGGGCGGCTTCCTTCGCGGCCACCAGGCGGCGGTGGACCTGGTCTGCGGGCTGGTGGTGATCCTGTTCGGGCTCAACTTCCTCGGGGTGCTGCCCTTCGAGCTTTTCCGCGGCGGGGTCCGCGCCGACCGGGTCCGCACGCCGGGCTTTGTCTCGGCGCTGGCCTTCGGCGTGGTCTTTTCGCTGGGCTGGACCCCCTGCGTCGGGGCCTTCCTCGGCTCGGCGCTGATGCTGGCCTCCCAGCAGGGGCATGTGCTGGAGGGCACCCTGATGCTGCTGACCTACTCGCTGGGGCTCGGCATTCCCTTCCTCCTCAGCGCGGTGCTCATCGACACCCTCAAGTCGGCCTTTGACTGGGTCAAGCGCCATTACGGCGTCATCAACAAGGTCTGCGGCGCGCTGCTCATCCTCATCGGGCTGCTGATGGCCACCGGCCTGCTGGGCCGCCTGCTCACCGCCCTGAGCTGAAAGGAGCTCTCATGAACAAGAAACAACGGACCCTGGTCCTGCTGGCGGCGGCCTTTGTACTGCTGCTGGTGCTGGCCTCCCTCCTCTACGCCCGGCTGGGCGGCGACTCCGGACGGCTGATGGCCGAATCCGACCCCGCCGGATCCACCCCCGCCGCCGACGCGGCCCCCACGCCCACCCCCGCCCTGGCCATGGCGCCGGACTTCACCGTCTACGACGCCGGCGGCGAGCCGGTGCGCCTGTCTGATTTTCGGGGCACGCCGGTGGTCATCAACTTCTGGGCCAGCTGGTGCGGCCCCTGCCAGAGCGAGATGCCGGCCTTTGACGCCGCCGCGGCCGAGTACGAGGGGCAGGTCCGCTTCCTGATGATCAACCTGACCGACGGCTCCCAGGAGACCCAGGCCACGGCCCAGGCGTTCCTGGACGAGCAGGGCTACGCCTTCCCGGTGTACTTCGACCTGGACCTGGAGGCGGCGTCCGCCTACGGGGTGTACGGCATCCCGGTGACCTACTTTGTGGACGCCGAGGGCCGGGCCGTGGCCCAGGCCCGCAGCGCCATCAGCGCCGAGGTGCTGGAAAAAGGCATCGGGATGATCCTGCCGGCCACCGCCGAGACGGCATCCTGAACCGGGAAAGGAGGAAAACGCCATGCAGGCATGGACCCGTTGGCCGGTCTGCCCGCTGTACGGGCAGCCGCAGGACACGCCGGAGGAGTCCGATGTGGTGGACGAGGCGCTGCTGGGGATGCCGGTGACCGTCACCGGTCCGCAGCAGGGCAGCCGGGTGCCGGTGCGGACCTTTTACGGATACTCCGGCTGGATGGAGGCAGAGGCCCTGACCGCCGGCCCGGAGGCGGAGGCGTTTGCCGCCGCCCCCCGGCAGGTGGTCTGGCACAAAAACAGTGTGGACGTGCTGGCCGCCCCGCGGGTGCAGGCGGCCTATGTGCAGCCGGGGGTACCCCGGGGCGCCCGGCTGGCGCTGACAGGGCCGGCCGCGGCGGGCTGGCAGCCGGTATGCCTGCCCGACGGGCGCCGGGGCTATGTCTGTGCCAGCGCCCTGGGGCCGCTGTACACGGCCCCCTGCACCCGGGAACCGGCGGCGCTGCGCCGCGCCCTGACCGACACGGCCCGGCTGTACCGGGGCACCCAGTACCGCTGGGGCGGAAAAAGCCCCTTCGGGATCGACTGTTCGGGGCTGTGCAGCATGGCCTACCTGCTCTGCGGCATCGTGATCTGGCGGGACGCCGGGCTGAAGGAAGGCTACCCCATCCGCAAGATCCCGCTGGCCGAGCTCAGGGAGGGGGACCTGCTCTACTTTCCCGGCCACATTGCCATGTACCTGGGGGCGGGGTTGTACATCCACGCCACCGGCCGGGCCGGGGACGACGGGGTGACCGTCAACAGCCTGTACGCCGACTCGCCGCTTTACCGGCCCGACCTGCCCGGCAAAATCACGGCGGCGGGCAGCTATTTCTGAAAATGCGAGAGCCCGGCAGAAGGAACGGACGAAAACAAAAGGCAATGCCTTTCCCGGAAAAGGAAAGGCATTGCCTTTTTGATTGGATCGGTTTTGCCGATTATTTCTGTTCCGCCCGCTTTTTGGCGATGGCCGCCACGGCGTCCTTGCGGGACAGGTTGATGCGGCCCTGCTGGTCGATGTCGGTGACCATGACGTAGATCGGGTCGCCCACGGCCACAACGTCCTCCACATGTTCCACGCGGTGGTCGTCCAGCTTGGAGATGTGGACAAGGCCCTCCTTGCCCGGGGCGATCTCCACAAAGGCGCCGAAGTTCATCAGGCGGGTCACGCGGCCCTTGTAGATGGCGCCCACCTCCGGGTCCTCCACAATGGTCTTGATGGTGGAGATGGCGCGCTTGGCGTCCTCCACATCCACCGCCGAGATGAAGACGTGGCCGTCCTCCTCAATGTCGATCTTGCAGTTGAAGTTGGCGCACATCTCCTGAATGACCTTGCCGCCCTTGCCGATGACATCCTTGATCTTGTCCACCGGGATCATCATGCTGAACATCTTGGGGGCGTACTTGCTCAGCTCCTTACGGGGCTCGGCGATGCAGGGCTTGATGATCTCGTCCAGGATGAACAGGCGGCCCTTGCGGCACTTCTCGAAGGCTTCCTCGATGATGTCGTAGGTCAAGCCGTCGATCTTGATGTCCATCTGGATGGCAGTGATGCCCTTATGGGTACCGCCCACCTTGAAGTCCATGTCGCCGTGGAAGTCCTCGACCCCCTGGATGTCCAGCATGGTCATCCAGCGGTCGCC
>DWWE01000010.1 GCA_019119835.1 Candidatus Gemmiger stercoravium
CGTCCCGGGCCAGCGTCCGTTCCAGCAGCGCACAGACATCCGGTTCGTCATCCACAGCCAGTATGTGGGCCATCGGCCCTCCCTCCTTTCAGCGGGGTCAGCGGTTCAGCCACACCCACACGGCCCAGGACGCCGCGTACAGAAGGTAGATGTGGGTGGGGTAGAACCAGTAGAACAGCCGCTTGTACCCGGCGCCCCGGCGGCCGTTGTACAGCGCCATCAGCACCACGGCGAACACGCCCAGCCATTCATAGTAGGTGGTGAACATCTGGGACAGGGCAAACCCCTCGGTGCCGCGCAGCGTCAGGTAGGGCAGGCCGAAGTTGGTCACAAAGGTCCACGCGGCCCAGACGCCCAGCTGCAGCGCCCGCCGCCCCCGCAGCAGGTAGAGCAGCACCCCGCCCAGGATGTAGAACAGCCCGCCGTCGGTGATCAGGTTCCAGGCCGGCAGCAGGCTGGAGGCCAGCAGCCCCAGCGGGGTGGCCAGCGCCGGGAACCGGATGCTCAGCAAGGAGGCGAGAAACGGCCAGGCCAGCGGCAGCAGCACCGCCAGCGACCCGGCCAGCAGCCGCCGGGCCCGCAGCCAGTCGATGCCCTGCCAGATCACGCAGAGCACCATGAAGTTCAGAAAGATGCCGTTCAGCGGGTAGAACCCGTCCGGCCGGCGGAGAAAACCGCCGTACATCATGAAAAAGGTCAGCGCCCCCATCGGCGCGCCGATGGCCGTCATCCGCAAAAAGTAGCGCCGCCGGTCGTGGGTGTGGGCGAAGCCCTCCACCGTGCAGAAAAGGAACAGCGGGGCGGAAAGCCGCGCCAGCATGCTGAACCATTCCGGCACCGCGCCGGTGAACTCGAAAAAGTAGTGGATGTGGTCCAGCAGCATCAGCCCCAGCGCGATCAGCTTGAGGGTGGTGCCGTCCAGGCCGGGGCGGGCGGTCAGTCCCCGGGAACCGGGGCGGGTCGTTGCATGTGTCATGGTGATAGAAACCTTCCTTCCTTTCGGGTGCGCCGGATGTGTCTGTGCCCTGGCGGGCGTGCGCACCTCGGAATGACTGTATTCTACCGGCCGATTCTAAGGAATTTGTAAGGGCGGGGCGGTTGGTTTCACAGCCCGTCGGAACGGGCCCGCAGGCAGACGGTCAGATAGGCGAACTGGCTGACCGCCCAGGGGACCATCGCCGCCAGGACCGGCAGCGGCCCGATGGGCAGCAGCGCGTTGAGCACCAGCGCCGCCACCCAGACCAGCAAGCTGGCCTGGCTGCCCGCCTGGAAGGCGGCGTAGGACGCCTGCCCGATGCGCAGCCGCTCGGCCTCGTCGCAGCTGGCCAGCCACTTTTCCCGGAACCGGATGTCGTACACACTGCCCTGCTTTTCGGGGTTCAACCGGCGGGTCAGGTCCACGACCCGGCTTTGCAGCAGCACCGTGACCAGCAAAAGGACCAGGAACTCGCCGGCGGCGACCAGCACGCTCTCGGGGGAGGTATACTGCAGCGGCAGCAGCGAAGTCACGATGCCGAACAGCAGCAGGCTCACAAGCTCGGACGCCGTCAGCCAGGTCAGCGCCCAGTTCAGCCGGTGTTCCACCCGGTCGGGCAGGTCCTCGTTTTCACCGTCCCAGCCGGCGAACAGGGCCCGGGCCCGGCGGTACATCCAGAACCCGGCGGCCAGAAACGGCACCGCCGCCAGCAGCGCAAAGGGGGCCAGCGCCCCCGCCAGCCGGCCGGCAGCCCGGGCGGCCCGGGCAAAGGCGTCCGGGTCGGTCAGGGCGGCGGCCGCATAGCCCAGCGCGGCCCCGCCCAGCAGGCAGACAAGGCAGATGACAAGAAAACGGGGACGGTTTTTGCGGTTGTCCCGCAGGATGGGGTCGGCGTCAGGTCGTTTCATCGGGATCCTCCTCATAGCTGAAAATGTCTTCCACCGCCACGCCGCAGAGCTTCGCCAGCCTGAGCGCCAGCGTCACCGAGGGGGAGTAATCCCCCCGCTCGATCTGGCTGATGGTCTGGCGGGAAACCCCGGCCATGGCGCCCATCTGCTGCTGGTTGACCCCCAGCCGGGCGCGGTGTTCCTTCAGTCGGTTGTGCAGCGGCATCGGTGTCCCTCCTTCCGGCGCGGCAACGCGGCCGGACTTGACTGGTATCTTTGTCAAAATGACAATGATCCTTGTCAAACAGTATAACAATGACAAGGAAAGTTGTCAATACCCCGGACAAAAAAACCGCCCGTCCCTGCGCACAGGGAAACGGGCGGAACCGGCAAGGGGCTTACTTGCACTCCTCGATGGTGTAGGTGAAGCCGTACTCTTCCTGCAGGGCCTTCACGGCGGGCTCGCAGTCCTCAATGAAGGTGGGGGCGTAGACGCTCTGGCCGTTGTGGGCCTTCTTGTAATCCTCCACGATCTGGGTCAGCTTGGCCCAGCCCTCATCCGCCTTGGCCTGGTCCATATCCTTCGGGAAGTCGATGATGAATTCGCGGTGTTTCGGGATGCGTGCTTTCATATTGTACACTCCTAAAAATAAATTGAAAATATATCCGAGCGAAAGATCTCTTCCGCAGTTCCGGTAACTTGCCCTACACCCCGAACACCCGGCGGGCGTTGGCGGCGGTCAGGTCCAGGACGGCCTGGGCGGGCATGTCCCACAGCTGGCCGATGCAGGCCGCCACATGGGCGATGTTGCGGCTGTCGTTGCGGGTGCCGCGCACCGGCTCCGGGGCCATATAGGGGCAGTCGGTCTCCAGCACCGCGCACTCGCGGGGGATGGCCGCCAGCACCCGGGCCGCCCGCTTGGCGTTCTTGTAGGTCACCGACCCGCCGAACCCCAGGCAGAGCCCCTGGGCGGTCAGCCAGGCGGCGTCCTCGGCGCTGCCGCTGTAGCAGTGCAGCACCCCTTTGGGCTTGTAGTGGCGCAGCAGTTCGTACATTTCGCCGTGGGCTTCCCGGTCATGGATGGAGGCCGGCAGCCCCAGTTCGGCGGCCAGCTGCAGCTGGGCTTCAAACAGGTCCAGCTGGGCCTGTTCGGGCAGGGGCCAGTGGTGGTCCAGCCCGATCTCGCCCACCGCCACCACGGCCGGGTCGTCAAACAGGGGGCGGATGGCGGCCAGCTCGGCCTTCCAGTCGCCCTGGTAGACGGCCAGGGTGGGGGCGTCGGCTTCCCCGAGGCTCTCGGGGTGGATGCCCAGCGCGGCGTGGATGTAAGGGTAGGTCCGGGCCAGGGCCAGCACCGCGGCGCAGTCGCCGGAGTGGGTGGCGCATTCCAGCACGCCGACCACCCCGCCGGCGGGCAGGGCCTGCCCCAGCAGGGCGTCCCGGTCGGCGTCGAACCGGCGGGAGGCATAGTGGGCGTGGGTATCAAAAATGTTCTGCATGGCGTTCCCTCATGCGGCTGCGGCCCGGCGGGGCCGGTTGACCAGGAAGATGCCCCCGCAGACCAGCACCAGCGCGGCCAGATACTGCCATTCAAACAGCGGCTCGCCGTTGAGCAGGGCGGACAGCAGCGTGTTGACCACCGGGATCAGCAGCCCGAACACGCTGATGCGGGAGACCGGGTTGTTTTTCATCAGCAGCGCCCACAGCACATAGCCGGCCCCCGAGATGAAGGCCAGGTACAGCAGCACCGGCACGCCGGCGCCGCTCTGCGGGGTCAGGCGGCCGCCCATCGCAAAGCCGGCCAGGGCCAGCGCCAGGCCGCCGACGCCCAGGTTCAGGCAGCAGACCGAAAAGCTGTCCGCCTTCTGGGTCACGGCCTTGTTCCAGGGCCCGGCCGCCGCAAAGATGGCCGAGGCCGCCAGCATGCAGAAGATGCCCTGGGCGCTGCCGCTGCCGTGGTTGCCCAGCGTGGCCACCAGCACCCCGCCGAAACCCAGCGCGCAGCCCAGCGCCTTGCGGGCGTTGAGCCGGTCGGCCTGGCCATAGAGGAAGTGGGCCAGAATGACCCCCATAAAACTCTGGGTGCTGTTCAGGATGCCCCCGAACGCCCCGGTCAGGGTGGCCACGGCGGTGTAGTAGAAGAAATACTGGGCGGCGGTCTGCCACAGGCCCAGCCCGCAGCATTCGGCCAGCACCCGGCCCCGGGGCATGGGCAGCGGGCGGCGGCGCAGCGCCGAGCCGAAGGCCCAGACCAGCGCACTGCCGATCATGAACCGCACCCCCGCGAAACAGAGGATGGAGGGGGTGTCGGTCCCATCAATGGCGAACAGCCGGTAGCCCATCTTGATGAAGGGAAAGGCCGAACCCCACAGGATGTTGCACAGCACCGCCAGCACCACCGCGGCGGCCGGGTTGCCGAACACTGCGTCCAGCCGGGCGGCGGAATTGGGTCGTGAAACCAAACAAAAACCTTCTTTATGCGAAATTCATCCGGCCTGCGCCGGGGCGCAGCCGCTCAGTGGACGCGGGTACCCACCGGCACATCGTCGCCGTAGAAGGCGATGGCGCAGCCGCCGTCGGCGGTGTCGGCCGCCAGGACCATGCCCTCGCTCAGATACTTGCCCTTCATCATCGGGCGGGGGGCCAGGTTGGCCACGATGGGCACCCGTTTGCCCACCAGATCCTCCGGCTTGTACCACTTGGCGATGCCGGACAGGATGCACCGCTCCCGCTCGCCGTCAAAGACGGTCAGCCGCAGCAGCTTCTTGCTCTCCTTCATCGCCTCGCAGCCGCGCACCAGGCCCACCCGGATCTCCACCTTGGTGAAGGTGTCAAAGTCGATCTCGGCCTCGTGGTCGGTGATCTCGGCCACCGCCTCGGCGGGGGCGGGGGTCCCGGCGGCCTGGGCGGCCTGGGCCGCGGCGGCCGCTTTGCGCTTGGCATCCTCGGCTTCCAGGTAGGCGATCTCGGCCTTCACGTCGATGCGGGGGAACAGCGCTTCGCCCTTGCGGACGGTGTAGTCGGCGCGGACCACGCCGACGGTGCCGGTCTGCAGCAGCCGGCTGAGCTCGCCGGCGTCCACCCCCAGCTGGGCGGCCATCTTGGGGGCGGTGTTGGGCAGGTAGGGCTGCAGCAGCGCGGCGATCAGCTCCAGCGCGCTGCACAGGTTGAAGAGCACGGCGTTCAGCCGGGGCCGGTCGGCCTCGTTCTTGGCCAGCACCCAGGGGGCGGTCTCGTCGATGTACTTGTTGGCCCGCTGCACCAGCTCGAAAATGTGGATCAGCGCGGTGGGAACGTCCAGCGCCTCCATATCGGCGTCCACCTTGCCGGGCAGCTCGGCCATCATCGGGGCCAGGGCCTCGTCAATGGGGGCGTTGCGGACGGTGCCGCCGAAGTACTTTTCGCACATGGCCACGGTGCGGGACAAAAGGTTGCCCAGGTCGTTGGCCAGGTCGGTGTTGATGCGGTTGATCAGCGCTTCGTTGGTGAAGGAGCCGTCGTTGCCGAAGGGCACCTCCCGCAGCAGGAAGTAGCGCACCGCGTCCACGCCATAGCGGTCGCACAGCTGCACCGGGTCCACCACATTGCCCTTGGACTTGCTCATCTTGCCGCCGCCCAGCAGCAGCCAGCCGTGGCCGAACACCTTGCCGGGCAGGGGCAGGTCCAGCGCCATCAGCATGGCCGGCCAGATGATGGTGTGGAACCGCAGGATCTCCTTGCCCACCATGTGCAGGTCGGCGGGCCAGAACTTGTCAAAGTCATGGTAGGTATCGTTGCCGTAGCCCAGCGCCGTGATATAGTTGGACAGCGCGTCGATCCAGACATAGATCGTGTGTTTGGGGTCGAACGGCACCTGGATGCCCCAGCTCACGCTGGTGCGGGAGACGCAGGTGTCCTGCAGGCCCTGCTTGATGAAAGCGATCATCTCGTTTTTGCGGCTGGCCGGCTGGATGAAGTCGGGGTGCTCCTCATAATACTGAAGCAGCCGGTCGGCGTACTTGCTGGTCTTGAAGAAGTAGGCTTCCTCCTCGGCCTCATACACCGGGCCGCCGCAGTCGGGGCAGCAGCCGTCCTTCAGCTGGGCCTCGGTCCAGAAACTTTCGCAGGGCTTGCAGTACATGCCCTTGTAGGTGCCCTTGTAGATGTCGCCCTTTTCGTACAGTTTGGTGAAGATGGCCTGCACGCTCTTGACATGGTAGTCGTCGGTGGTGCGGATGAACCGGTCGTAGCTCACATCCATCGTCTTCCACAGATCCTTGACGGTGGCCACGATGGCGTCCACATAGGCTTTGGGGGTCACCCCTTTGGCGGCGGCCTTGTCCTGGATCTTCTGGCCGTGTTCGTCGGTGCCGGTCAGGAACATGACCTCGCAGCCCTTGGCCCGCTTGTAGCGGGCGATGGCGTCACAGGCCACGGTGGTGTAGCTGTGGCCGATGTGCAGCTTGTCGCTGGGATAGTAGATGGGGGTGGTGATGTAAAAAGTTTTCTTGTCCATTGGGCGCATCCCTTTCCTTTTCACATGGTTTGGCGGGCAAAACAAAAGCGGCAGAAGCGCGTTCGGCGCTCTGCCGCGGTTGCTTTCGTTTCAGCCCTTGGCGGGCAGGGGAAAGCGGGCGCAGATTGCCGAAGCAAAAACGCCCATCCGCATCCCATCACGGCGTTCACACAGCATGACGGCACACTCCCTTCCCTTACGTTACTCTCAGTATACCGGGCGGCGGGGGTTCTGTCAAGCCGGGGGCGGGCAAAGCGGCTCAGAAACCCACCGGTTCCACGCCGCAGGCCCGCAGCGCGTGGCGGCACAGCACCTCGGTGCTGTCCAAAAAGAAATCCCCCAGGTGTTCGTCCCGCTTGACCAGGCTCAGCTCGGTGCAGCCCAGCACCGCCCGGTCGCAGCCCTGGGCCGCCAGATCGGCCACGGCGGCGTCCCACCGGGCCCGGTCCACCCGGCGGCCCTGCTTGATCTGGTCGTAGATGATGGACATGACGGCGGCCTGGGCCGGGGGCGAGGGCACCGCCCAGTCCAGCCCGGCCCGCTGGCACATGATCTGGTAGGTCTGCGCCTGCAGGGTGCCGTCGGTGGCCAGGATGCCCAGCTTGCGGCAGCCGGCGGCCCGGGCTTCCTCCACGGTCAGGGCCGGCATGTTCAGCACCGGCACCGGCAGCGCCGCGGCCAGCCGGTCGTAAAAATAGTGGGCGGTGTTGCAGGGGATGGCCAGCACGGTGGCGCCGTAGGCCACCAGACTGCGGCCGTCCTGCTCCATCACGGTGAAGGGGTCCTCGTCGCTTTGCCCCAGGATGAAGGCCGTGCGGTCCGGCGTGGACGCCCGGGAGGAGATCACCAGGTCGATGTGGTCCTGGTCCCGGGCGGCGGGGGTGTGGTCAATGATCATCTGGTACAGGTAACAGCTGGCCGCCGGGCCCAGCCCCCCGAGAATCCCCAGCACCGGCCGCCGGGGTGTGTTGTCCGCCATGGCGGGCCCTCCCTTCCTTGTGGATGTTTCCCTCTATTATAGCCGCGCCGGCCGGTTTGTGCAACTGCCCCGGCCGGGGGCCGGCCCGCGGCGCCGCCGCGCACAGGCGGGACCGCCGGGGGCAAGACCGCGTGGGGGGGCGGCGGACGGTTCAAACCCTTCGCACCGCTTCATGCAGCAGGCAAAACCGCGCGTGGGGGCGGCGGATGTCAGTGGGCACAAAAAGCCCCGGCACAGGCGGTGGACCTGTGCCGGGGCGGTGCTACTTGATTGGAGTCATAGCCTCATACCCGTTTGTTTCGTCGGACTCTTTTCTCCATCCTGTGCTTTCTGTCGCCGGATGGATCGGGACTCACTGCGAATTTTCCGTTTCAGTGTCTGAACTGATCCTGTTTTGGTGTTGGCAGATTCTCTCCTTCCGGCATATACCGGAAACCGTTCTGTCAAAATCTTTCGTTTCCCTGTTTGATCCTGGTGGATTCCGGGTTCGTCCTGGATCCCGGGCCCTTGGCGGCCCGGCTGCTTGTGCAGACCCTTGCCGGAATTTTCGTCCGGCCCTGACCATTCACTCTCGTTTCGGCGCCGTGCTTATATGGTGTACGTTTCCGGCGGTCATCATATAACCTTTCGGGTGCGATTCGATGTTGTTTGGCAATGTCTGCGAACTGGCTGGCTGCCCGGTGCGGGATCTCTGATCCGGTGGGGAAGAAAGTGCTGAAATCGGGATTACCACTGATCGGAACTGGGGTCTGATGCCAGAGGAAACATCCTCTTTTTCACCTGTACATTGGCGTATCTCCTGATAGTGTTGTGAAAGAAAGCGGAACCTATTGGATTTCTGCCATTTTCCGTTCCATTGGATACGGTTGGCAGGTTTCACCATGAACTGACAGCTTACGGACCATCTTCAGGGTTGGCAATGTGTGTTTTTTTGATGCAGAACCTTTTGGCCCTGCCTGCCGGATCAAAGATTTCCGACTTTTGTTTTTGCCTTACTCTTGTGTTGAAAACGATCTGAGCTTCTATTCGACTCTCTTCCGTTCCATTATCTATCTGAAACGCGGGACCAAATCTGACGGGTCCTGAGCCTGCTGTTTTATTTACGAACCAACCATCGTTGGTTTATCACTCTTTTACAGGTAATGACCTGCGGCTGTCAATGTGGTTCGTAGTTTTCAGCAGGCCCAGGCCCGCCGGTGATGAATGGGATCTTTGAAGTTTGCCATGGGTCTGAGCCTCCTTTCCTGCGAATCCCGCCGGCCTAAAGCCTTTGCACGTCTTTCAAGTTCTCCGTTGGCCTCTCGGTGTTGATGATAAAGATGTCCTTCCTGAAAGTTCCTTACGAAAGGTCCTTTGTACAGCCTTTCCGAAATTCCTTTTTTAAGGGAAGATCTTCACCCGGCTGTTCAGAAAGCGATCTTTTTCTCTTACCGCGCCGATCCGGTTCCTTTTGAAAGTGGCTAACTTGGAACTTCCTTTGGTTCCTTATCTCCGGCGTTTTTCTTTCTGTGCCTATACTATACCACAGCCCCCGGCGGGTGTCCATTCGCAGAACCGCCAAAGCTGCAAGGAAATGTTTGTGCATGTTAAAGGCTGGAAATTCCATTGACAGGTATGATATAATTTATTTGTATGGTGTACCTATCGTTCACAATTCGTCCAGAATCAGGAAAATCCGACCGCTGGCCCGGGGTTCTGCCCCCTCAACCCCGACCCTGGCGAAAGGGCCGGCCGGGCGGCGGAACAAATGACAAAAAAAGACGGCGGGGTTGTCCTCCTTGCAAGGACAACCCCGCCGCTCTGCATTTTTCTTACATGCTCTCGGGGGCGTTGATCTTGAACATGGTCAGCACGTTGCGGATCACCCCGCGCACGGCCAGGCACAGGGCGATGCGGCCCTGGCGCACAGCGCCCTCGGCTTCCAGGATGCGGCAGGCGTTGTAGAAGCGGTGGAAGGCGGTGGACAGGTCGATGACGAACCGGGTGATGCGGGCCGGGTCGTACTTTTCGGCGGCGGCGGCGATCTCGGCGGGGAAGGCGGCCAGCAGCCGGATCAGCGCCTGTTCGCTGGGGTCGGTGAGCAGCGCGGCGTCCACGGCCTCGGGGCCCTCAAAGGCGACGCCCGCGGCGTCCAGCTTTTTCAGCAGCGAGCAGATCCGCGCATGGGCGTACTGGACGTAGTACACGGGGTTTTCGCTGTCGTTGCGCACGGCCAGGTCCAGGTCAAAGTCCAGCGTGGAGGTGCTCTCCCGCTGGTTGAAGAAGAACCGGGCGGAGTCGATGGGGACCTCGTCCAGCAGGTCGGTGAGGGTGATGGCCTTGCCGGTGCGCTTGGACATCCGCACCGGTTTGCCGTCCCGCATCAGGTTGACCATCTGCATCAGCACCACGTCCAGCCGGCTGCCGTCCAGCCCCACGGCGTCCATGGCGCCCTTCATGCGGGCCACATGGCCGTGGTGGTCGGCGCCCCACACGTCGATGGCCTTGTCAAAGCCCCGCACCGCCAGCTTGTTGTAGTGGTAGGCAATGTCGGCGGCGAAATAGGTGGGGATGCCGTTGGCCCGCACCAGCACCTCGTCCTTGGCTTCCTCCTCGGTGCCGTCGGCGGACTTTTTGCGGTTGGCCACGCCGTACTTCCCGGCGTATTGGGCGCTCCTGTACAGGATGGCGCCGTCCGCGTCCCGGTAGCAGGCGCCGCTGGCCAGCAGCTTGTCCACCACCGCCTGCACCGCGCCGGAGCGGTGCAGGTCGCTTTCATGGAACCACACGTCGTACCGGATGCGGTACTTGCCCAGGTCCCGCTGCAGCCCCTCGATGTTTTTGGGCAGCGCATAGTCGGTGATGGCCCGGCACAGTTCCTCAAAATCCTTGTCCAGATACCGGTCGCCCTGCTCGGCCGCAAAGTTTTTGGCATGCTCGACGATGTCGGCGCCCTGGTAGCACTCGGCGGGCAGCGGGCAGGCTTCCTCGCCCTTGAACAGCTGCAGGTAGCGGATGGCCAGGCTCTTGCCGAACTTCTGGATCTGGTTGCCCGCGTCGTTGATGTAGAACTCCCGGGTCACATCGTAGCCGGCCCAGTCCAGGCAGGCGGCCAGGCAGTCGCCCAGGGCGCCGCCGCGGGCGTTGCCCATGTGCATCGGGCCGGTGGGGTTGGCCGAAACAAACTCCACGTTGTACCGCTTGCCGGCGCCGGCGTCGGTGCGGCCGTACTCCGGTTCGCTGCAGGCGGCCTGCAGCACGCCGGTGAACCAGCCGGTGCCCAGGTACAGGTTGATGAAGCCCGGCCCGGCGATCTCCGCCCGGTCAAACAGGCTGCCGGTCAGGTCCAGCGCGCCGACCACCGCCTCGGCGATCTGGCGGGGCGCCTTGCGGAAGGCCCGGGCCCCGGCCATCGCCAGGTTGGAGGCCACGTCGCCGTTCTTCACATCGGCGGGGATCTCCACAATAAAGGCGGGCAGGTCGGCCTGGGGCAGGGCGCCGGCCGCCATGGCGGCGCGGGCGGCGTTTTCCAGCAGGGTGCGGGCGCTGTCCAGCGCGGCCTGCCGGGGGTTGTAATGGTGATAGTTCATGGCATATCCTCCTAAGATCCAGTCAGAATCCCCGCTCAAGGGGCGGTGTCGGGCAGCGGCTCCACCCGGATGTCCACCAGGTTGCGGCTGATGAAGTTCTCGCCGCCGGAATCCAGCGTATAGCTGAACCGCAGGCGGCCGCCCGCCTCGCTCAGCTCGGGGGCGATCTCGTCCGCCGCCACCCCCAGTGAGACCGAGCCGAAGCCGGTCTCGTAATGGCAGATGTGCCGCACGCCCTTCTCAATGACCAGCTGGCTGGGCACCTTGCCGAAGCGGGTCATCACCACCATGCGGGCGTCGGAGCTGAGCTTGACGGTGGTGGTACAGCCGGCGTAGCCGGTGGCCTCGGTCTCCTCATACACGATGTAAAAAGCGCCGTTGCGCTGCACGAACTTGCCGCGGGTCATCAGCTCGACGCTTTCCTGCTGGCCGTCCTGCTCCATCGTGCCCTTAATGGTGATCAGGTATTTTTCCTCCATAGGTTTTCTGTCCTTTTCCTTTTATATCGCGGCCGGGGCCGGCGGGCTCAGTAGGTCTCAATGGCGATCTGCTCCACCGGGCCGCCGGCGTATTCGCCCAGGAACAGCGTCTCCAGCTCGGCAAAGGTCTCGGGGGTGTCGCTGACGAAATACCGGGCGGTGCCGCCCGCGTCCCGGCCGTTGAGCAGCCCCAGGTCGGCCAGGGCGGCGGCGGTCTCCACCGCCGTGACCTTGCCCGGGTCGATCAGCCGCACCCCGGGGCCCATATAGTCCCCGATCATCCGTTTGAGCAGCGGGTAGTGGGTGCAGCCCAGGATCAGGGTGTCCACGCCGGCGTCCCGCACCTCCCGCAGATACAGCTCGATGGCCGGGGTGGTGATGGGGTCGCCGGGTTCCACCCGGCCGTTTTCCACCAGCGGCACGAACAGCGGGCAGGCTTTGGCCACAATGGTCACCCCGGGCGCCAGCGCCTGCAGGGCGGCGGCATAGCTGCCGCTGCGGATGGTGGCCGCCGTGCCGATCACCCCGATGCGGCCGGTGCGGGTGGCCTGGGCGGCCATGCGGGCGGCCGCCCCCACCACCCCGGTGTAGGGCACCGGCAGGCGGGCGGCTTCGGCGGTGGGGTAGGTGGAGGATACGGTGCCGCAGGCCGCCATCAGGAACTTGACATCCTGGGACAACAGGAACCGGATGTCCTGCCGGGTATACTGCAGGATGGTCTGGCGCCCGCGGCTGCCGTAGGGCACCCGGCCGGTGTCGCCGAAATAGATGATGTCCTCGCCGGGCAGCACCCGGCGCAGCTGCCGCACGGCGGTCAGCCCGCCCAGGCCGCTGTCAAACACACCGATGGGCCGTGTATCCATCAATAGGCTCCCTTCCGCTTGCGCAGCGCCAGGCCGATCAGCCGGTCGGCCAGCGCCGAAAAGCTCAGCCCCTCCTGCTCCATCAGCTTGGGGTACATGCTGATGGCGGTGAACCCGGGCATGGTGTTCAGCTCGTTGCACAGCACCCGGCCGGTGCCCTTCTCCACAAAAAAGTCGCAGCGGGCCAGGCCGGTGCAGCCCAGCGCCAGGTAGGCCCGGCGGGCGGCGGCGCTCACCTCGTCCAGCTTGGCCCCGCTCAGCCGGGCGGGGATCACCACCTGGGACACGCCGTTTTTGTACTTGTCGTCGTAGGTGTAAAACTCGGCCCCGGCCAGGATCTCGCCCGGGCGGGTCACCAGCACGGTGGCGGGGTCCTCGGGGTTGCCGATGGCCGCGCACTCCACCTCCTGGCCGTCCACGAACTCTTCAAAGATCACCTTGTCGTCTTCGGCCAGGGCGGTGGCGATGGCCGCCCGCAGCCCGGCCCGGTCCTTCGCCTTGCTGATGCCGACGCTGGACCCGGCGTTGGCCGGCTTGACAAAGATCGGGTAGGGCAGCGCGGCCTCGATGCGGGCGCAGACGCCCTCGGGGTCGGTGTCCAGCTCATAGCGGGCGGCGCTGCACCAGCGGCAGTGGGGCACGCCGGCGGCGTCCATCAGGGTGTTGGCCACGGCTTTGTCCATGCAGACCGCGCTGGCCAGCACCCCGCAGCCCACAAAGGGCAGCCCCGCCAGGGCGAACAGCCCCTGCACGGTGCCGTCCTCGCCGTTTTTGCCGTGCAGCACCGGCACCACCGCGTCCAGGGGCAGCACCTCGGCGCCCCGGGGGCTGAGCAGCAGCAGGCCGTGGTGGGTGCGGTCGGGACTCAGGATGCAGGGGGTCAGGGCGGCGGTGTCCTGCTGCCAGCTGCCGTCGGCCACCCGGTCGGGGGTGCCGGCGTACCGCAGCCAGCGGCCGTCTTTGGTAATGCCCACGGCGGTCACCGCATAGCGGCCCGCGCAGGGGGGCTGGGCCAGCGCCCGCAGCCAGGCGGCCGCCGAAACGCAGCTCACTTCATGCTCGCTGGAAACGCCGCCGAAAAGCAGCGCCAGCCGGATCGGATCATTCTGACTCATACCGTTGTCATCCCTTCCGCCGTGCCGCCCCGAAGGGCGCGCACAGCATTACAGCTTATAATAATAGCATATTCCGCGACCGTTGGCTATATCTTTGGCGGAAAAAATGGAGAAAGCCCCCAAACCCGCCCCGCCGCCCCGCCCGCCGGGGCAAAAAAGGCCGCCGGAAGGCAAAAAGAACTTGACAAGGCCCGGCGGGCGTGGTATGATAGGCGAAGTAAAAAAAGCAGCGTCCGGTCTTGGGCCATCCGCCCGGCCGCCGTTCACCTTGCGGGCGCACAGCCCCGGGTCATAGTTCCCCACAGGCAGCCCGCTGCGGGCACTGCCTGCGGCGCACTGGGTTTTGACGGCGGCTGCTTTTTTACGGCAGCCGCTTTTTTGCATCATACGAATTTTATGGGAGGTGTATTCCAATCGCCAGCAGCAATTCCAAAGAACTGGAGATCAACGAGCGGATCCGTGACAAGGAGATCCGTCTGATCGGGGCCGACGGCGCCCAGATGGGCATTATGTCCCCGCGGGACGCTTTGCGCATGGCCATGGACCAGGACCTGGACCTGGTCAAGGTGGCACCCCAGGCCAAACCGCCGGTGTGCAAGATCCTGGACTACGGCAAGTACCGCTTCGAAATGCAGAAGCGGGAAAAGGAGGCCAAAAAGAACCAGAAGGTCGTGGAGATCAAGGAGATCCGCCTGTCGCTGAACATCGACACCAACGACTTCAACACCAAGGTCAACCAGGCCGCCAAGTTCCTGGCCCAGGGCCACAAGCTCAAGGTCTCCATCCGGTTCCGCGGCCGCGAAATGGCGCACACCAGTTTGGGCCTTGACGTGCATCACCGCTTCGCCGAGGCGCTGGCGGGCAAGGGCGTCGTTGACAAGCAGCCCAAGCTCGAAGGCCGCAGCATGATGATGTTCATGTCGCCCGTGCCCACCAAGTAAACTGAACTTTAGGAGGAAAACAAAATGGCAAAGCTGAAACTCAAGACCTGCTCCGGCGCCAAAAAGCGCTTCAAGATGACCGGTACCGGCAAGATCAAGCGCAATGCGTCCAAGCGTCGTCATATCCTGACCAAAAAGACCACCAAGCTCACCCGCGGCCTGCGCATGAACCACTATGTGGACAAGACCAACGAGGCCACCGTCCGCCGTATGCTGCCCTACGGCAAATAAGGGTCGCCCGCTTCGTTTTTTGGCAAGAGAATGACTGTATAAAGGAGATAAAATACCATGGCTCGTATCAAAGGCGCTACCATGACGCACAAGCGTCGCACCAAGACCCTCAAACTGGCGAAGGGCTACTACGGCTCCAAGTCCAAGCATTTCCGCATGGCCAAGCAGGCCGTGATGAAGTCCGGCAACTATGCGTTCGTCGGCCGCAAGCAGAAGAAGCGTCAGTTCCGCAACCTGTGGATCACCCGCATCAACAATGCGGTCCGCGCCCAGGGCATGAACTACTCCACCTTCATGAACGGCCTGAAGAAGGCCGGCATCGAGCTGAACCGCAAGATGCTGTCCGAGATGGCCATTCATGACCCCGCCAGCTTCACCGCCCTGGTGGAGACCGCCAAGAAGGCCCTGTAACACAACCTTTTCTAAAGACGCCCGCGCTTGAGCGCGTGCGTCTTTTTTGAATGAAGCCGCAATCACGACCCCACAGGAGGCCCCTATGCTTACCGATACCATCACCAGCCGGGACAACCCGCGCATCAAGCACGCCTGCGCGGTGCGGGATGCGGAAAAGCAGCGCGCCGCCGACGGGGTGTTCTTTGCCGAAGGCCCCAAGCTCTGCCTGGAACTGGCCAAGGGCTGCCGGCTGCGGGCGCTTTTTGCCACCGAGGCCGCGCTGGGGCGCACCCCGGCGCTGGCGGCCTTTGCCGACCGCACCACGCCGGTGGCCCCCCATGTGGCCGAAAAGCTCGCCGGCACCCGCAGCTCCCAGGATGTCTTCGCCCTCTTTGAGACCCCCTCCACCGACCCGGCGCCGCTGCTGGCCGAAGCCCGGCGGCTGCTGGCGCTGGAAGGGGTGCAGGACCCGGGCAACGTGGGCACGCTGCTGCGCAGCGCCGCGGCCTTCGGGTTTGATGGGGTGCTGCTGGGCCCGGGCTGCGCCGCGCCCTTCTCCCCCAAAGTGCTGCGGGCTTCGATGGGGGCGGCGGGGCGGCTGCCGCTGGGCCACTGCCCCGACCTGCCCGCCGCCCTGGCGGCGCTGCGGGGGCGGGGGGTCAGCTGCCTGGCCGCCGCGCTCTACCACTCCCGCCCGCTGGACGAGGCGGGCACCGCCTTCCCCCGGGGGGTCTGCGTCGTCATCGGCAGCGAGGGGCAGGGTCTCAGCCAGCCGACCGTCCGGGCCTGCAGCGCCGCGGTGCGCATCCCGATGACCGACCGGGTGGAAAGCCTGAACGCCGGGGTGGCCGGCAGCATTCTCTTGTGGCATTTCAGGGGAGTTTGATGTACAATGGAAAGCGTGCTGTACTGGCTCTGGCTGGCCGAGGCCCTGGGTTCGGGCGCCCGGTATGCCGGCGAACTGCTCAACCGGTGGCCTGACCCGGCGGCGCTCTGCGTCCACCTGCGGGCGGGCGGGGCGCTGCCCGACTGCGTGCCCCGCACCGCCGCGGCCCGGCTGCGCCGCACCAGCCCGGCCGACATGACCGACCGGCTGGCCGGCTGCCGGGCGGCGGGCATCGCGGTGCTCACCCCCGAAGACCCGGCCTACCCCGACCGGCTGCGGGCTCTGCCCGACCTGCCGCTGGTGCTGTTCGTCACCGGCGACCCGGCCTGCCTCAACGGGCGGCGGTATGCGGCGATGGTGGGCACCCGCCGCCCCACCCGCTACGGCACCCAGGCCTGCCATGACCTGGCCCGCGGCCTGGCCGAAGCCGGGGTGGTGGTGGTCAGCGGCCTGGCCGACGGGCTGGACGGCGAGGCCCACCGGGCGGCGGTGGAGGCCGGCTGCCCCACCGTGGCCTTCCTGGGCACCGCCATCGACAAGACCTTCCCGGCGGCCAACGAGCCGCTGCGCCGCCGCATCGAAGCCGGCGGCGGGGCGGTGGTCAGCGAGTACCCGCCCCACTACCAGGGCAAGGCCACCGGCACCTTTTTGGCCCGCAACCGGCTCATTGCCGGCCTGGCCGAGGCGGTCTGCGTGACCGAGGCCCGCAGCCGCAGCGGCACCCTGAACACCGTGCGCCACGCCGAGACCTACGGCCGCCCGGTGCTGGCGGTGCCGGGCAGCATCTACAGCCCCACCAGCGAGGGCACCCACGCCCTGCTGCGGGCGGGGCGGGCGCAGCTGCTGTGTTCCGCCGCCGACATCCTGGCCGCCATCGGGCTGGAAGGGGACGCGGCGCCCCGGCCGGCGGACCGGGCGGCGGAACCCGAACTTTCCCCCGACGCCGCCGCGGCGCTGGCGGCGCTGGGGCCCAGCCCCCGCACGCCGGACCAGGTGGCCGCCGCCACCGGCCTGCCGATGCCCCGGGTGCAGACCGCACTGTTTGAACTGGAACTGACCGGCGCCGCCGCCGCGCAGCCCGGCCACACCTACATCGCCGTGCGGTAACCCCGCGCCGCCGACCGTTTTGCCGCCGTAAACCGTATTAGGAGTAAACTGTATGCCGAAATTAGTCATTGTGGAATCCCCGGCCAAGGCCAAGACCATTGGCAAGTACCTGGGCCGCGGGTACAAGGTGACCGCCAGCATGGGCCATGTGCGGGATCTGCCTGCCAGCCAGCTGGGCATTGACATTGAAAACGGGTACAAGCCCAAGTATATCACCATCAAGGGCAAGCAGAAGCTGGTCAAGGAGCTGAAGGCCGAGGCCAAAAAGTGCGACGGCGTGCTGCTGGCCACCGACCCGGACCGGGAAGGCGAGGCCATCAGCTGGCACCTGGCCAACCTGCTGGGGCTGGACCCGGAGGCCCCCAACCGGGTCACCTTCGACGAGATCACCAAAAAAGGGGTGCAGGAGGGCATGGCCCACCCCCGCGCCATCGACATGGACCTGTTCAACGCCCAGCAGGCCCGGCGGGAGCTGGACCGGCTGGTGGGCTACAAGCTCAGCCCGTTTTTGTGGCGCAAGGTGCGCCGGGGGCTTTCGGCCGGCCGGGTGCAGAGCGTGACGGTGCGGCTGATCCGGGACCGGGAGCTGGAGATCGAACAGTTCCAGCCGGAGGAATACTGGAACCTGGACGCCCACCTGAAAACGGAGGAGGGCGGCGCCTTCACCGCCCGGCTGGCCGCCCGGGCGGACGGCGCCAAGGCGGCGGTCAAGACCAAAGCCGAAGCCGACGCGATCCTTGCCTCGCTGGAGGGCAAACCCTACGCGGTGACCAAGGTGGACAAGGGCAAGCGCCGGCGCGCGCCGGCCCCGCCCTTCATCACCTCCACCCTGCAGCAGGACGCCAGCCGGGCTTTCGGCTTTTCGGCCACCCGCACGATGCGGGCCGCCCAGACGCTGTATGAAGGGGTGGACATCCAGGACCACGGCACCGTGGGCCTCATCACCTATATGCGTACCGACTCGCTGCGCGTCTCGGACGAGGCGGTGGCCGCGGCCAAGCAGTTCATCGGCGGGCGCTGGGGCGAAGCCTATGTGAACAAGACCCCCCGCCGCTGGAAGTCCCGCTCGGCCACCGCCGCCCAGGACGCCCACGAGGCCATCCGCCCCTCGATGCCCGAGCTCACCCCCGACGAGGTGGAGCGCAGCATCTCGGGGGACACCGCCCGCCTGTACCGGCTGATCTGGTCCCGGTTCATGGCCAGCCAGATGGCCGACTGCCTGATGGACACCGTCTCGGTGACCGTCGGGGCGGGGGACTGGCTGTTCCGCGCCAGCGGCTACACCGTCACCTTTGACGGCTTCACCGCCTTGTATGAGGAATCCACCGACGACAAGCAGAAGAAGGAGACCGCCCTGCCGCCGCTGGCCGCCGGCCAGCCGCTGCGGCTGGTGCGCCTTTCGGCCGACCAGAAGTTCACCCAGCCGCCGCCGCTGTACACCGAAGCCGCCCTGATCCACGCGCTGGAAGAAAACGGCATCGGCCGCCCCTCCACCTACGCGCCCACCATCAGCACCATCATCGACCGCGGGTATGTGGAAAAGGAGAACAAGAAGCTGCGCACCACCCCGCTGGGCCAGGCCGTCAACCAGGTCATGCTGGAAGAGTTCCCCGACATTGTAGACCCGACCTTCAGCGCCGAGATGGAAAAGAAGCTGGACGTGGTGGAAAGCGGCCGGGCCGACTGGGTCAGCACGGTGGACGAGTTCTACCAGGGCTTTGCCAAAAGCCTGGAAAAAGCCGAAAAGGACATGGAGGGCAAAAAGGTCAAGGTGGCGGACATCCCCACCGACGAGATCTGCGAAAAATGCGGCCGGCCCATGGTCATCAAGTCGGGGCGGTACGGCAAGTTCGTGGCCTGTTCCGGCTTCCCCGAATGCCGCAACGCCCATCCGCTGGTCAAGGATACCGGCGGGCTGTGCCCGCTGTGCGGCGGCCACATGCTGCTGCGCAAAAGCGCCAAGGGCCGGGTGTACTACGGCTGCGGCAACTACCCCAACTGCAATTTCATGACCTGGGACGAACCGGTCACCGAGCGCTGCCCCCGGTGCGGCAGCACGCTGTTCAAGCGCAAGGGCAGCCTGATCTGCCTGAAAGAGGGCTGCGGCTTTGAAAAGCCGGCGGAGAAGAAGACCTGATCCCGGCCCCGCAAATTCCCCAGGAAGGAGAACCCCATGTCCGACAACCTGCGCTGCGCCGTCATCGGCGCCGGGCTGGCCGGGTGCGAAGCCGCCCTCTGGCTGGCCGACCGGGGGGTGGCCGTCACGCTGTACGAGCAAAAGCCGCTGCGGTTTTCCCCGGCCCATAAAAGTGAAAACTTTGCCGAGCTGGTCTGTTCCAACTCGCTGAAAGCCGAGCGCCCCGACTCGGCCTCCGGCCTGCTCAAGCTGGAGATGCGCGCCCTGGGCTCCCACCTGCTGCCCTGCGCCGAGCAGGCCCGGGTGGCCGCCGGCGGCGCACTGGCCGTGGACCGGGACCGGTTTTCCGCCGCCGTGACCCGGCTGGTGGAAAGCCACCCCGGCATCACGGTCCGCCGGCAGGAGGTCACCGCCATCGACGGGAGCGAACCCGTCCTGGTGGCCAGCGGCCCCCTGACCGAAGGGGCGCTGGGCGCGGCCGTCGCCGCGCTGGCCGGCGGCCGGGAACTGAGCTTCTACGACGCGGTGGCCCCCATCGTCACGGCCGAAAGCCTTGACTATGACAAGATCTTCGCCGCCTCCCGCTATGACCGGGGCGAGGCCGACTACCTCAACTGCCCCTTCAATAAGGCGGAGTACGAGGCGTTCCACGCGGCGCTCATCACCGCCGAGCGGGCCCCCCGCCACGCCGCCGACGCCGGCCTGACCGTCTACGAGGGCTGTATGCCCATCGAGGTCATGGCCGCCCGGGGGGCGGACACCATCCGCTTCGGTCCGCTGCGCCCGGTGGGCCTGCGGGACCCGCGCACCGGCCACCGCCCCTGGGCCAACGTCCAGCTGCGGGCCGAAAACGCCGACCGCACGCTGTACAATCTGGTGGGCTTCCAGACCAACCTGCGCTGGGGCGAACAGAAGCGGGTCTTTTCGATGATCCCGGGCCTTGCGCAGGCCGAGTTCGTGCGCTACGGCGTCATGCACCGCAACACCTTCCTCAACGCCCCGGCGGTGCTCACCCCGGCGCTCTGCCTCAAAGAGCATCCCAACGTCTTCTTCGCCGGCCAGATCACCGGCTTTGAAGGGTATATGGAAAGCGCGGCCAGCGGCCTGCTGGCCGCCCGGTCGGTCTGGGCGCGGCTCACCGGCCGGGCCTGGACCCCGCCGCCGCCCCAGACGATGTGCGGGGCCCTGCTCGGCTACATCACCACCCCCAACAAGGACTTCCAGCCCATGGGCGCCAACATGGGCATCCTGCCCCGGCCCGAGGCCGTCCAGGCCATCCGGGACAAGCGGGAACGTTACCTGGCGCTTTCCGAGACTGCCCAGGCCGCCATGGCCGCCTGGGCCCAGCAAGCCTGACAGGGCCGCGGCACCCCGCCCCCTGCCGGCAGAACAAGCACAACGCAGAACAAGGAACGGAGGCAATTATGAAGATCCTTCTTGACGCCATGGGCGGCGACAACGCCCCCGCGGCCGTGCTGCAGGGCGCCGAACAGGCGAACCGGGAATTCGGCCAGGGCATGACCATCGCGCTGCTCGGCCCCGAACAGACCATCCGCCAGGTGGCCGCCGAACTGTCCATCGACCTCGCCCCCTTCGAGATCATCGACTGCCCCGAGGTCATCACGATGGAGGACGACCCGGTCAAGGCGGTGCGCCAGAAAACCGGCTCCAGCATGATCAAGGGCCTCACCCTGCTCAAAAAGGGCGAGGGGGACGCCTTTGTGTCGGCCGGGTCCACCGGCGCGCTGCATGTGGCCACCAGCCTGATCGTGCGCACCCTCAAGGGCATCAAGCGCCCGGCCCTGGCCGCCCAGATCCCCACCGTCCGGCAGCCCTTCCTGCTGCTGGACTGCGGCGCCAACGCCGAGTGCCGCGCCGACATGATCAACACCTTCGGCACCATGGGCAGCGTCTATGCCAGGCAGGTCATGGGCCGCGCCGACCCGGCGGTCATGCTGGTCAACAACGGCACCGAGGACCACAAGGGCACCCCCCTCTACCGGGAAGCCCACCAGCGCCTGCAGGCGAACCCCAGCATCCGGTTTGCCGGCAACATCGAGCCCCGGGACCTGCTGCTGGGCCAGGCGGACGTGGTGGTCTGCGACGGGTTCGTGGGCAACGTCATCCTCAAGCTCACCGAGGGGGTGGCCTCCACCCTGCTGCGGATGCTCAAGCCGATCTTTCTGAAAAACCTGCTCACCAAGCTGGCCTACCTGGCCATCAAGGGCGGGCTGGGCGACCTGAAAAAGATGATGGACTCGGAGGAAGTGGGCGGCGCGCCGCTGCTGGGCGCCGCCCGGCCGGTCATCAAGGCCCACGGGTCCAGCAAGGCCAAGGGGATCAAGAACGCCATCCGCCAGGCCCGCCTGTGCGTGGAAAACGACCTGTGCGGCACCATGCAGAAGGCCCTGGACGAGACCCTGGCCGCCGCCGGCGAGGGCTGAGCCGAGCCCGGTTTTCCCACACACTGCAACACAAGGGGTGATCGTTTTGTCCAACCGCAGCCTGGAAGAGCTGCAGCAGCGGCTGCAGTACCGGTTCAAAAATCCCGCGCTGCTGCGCATCGCCATGACCCACACCAGCTACGCCAACGAAGCCAAGGTCCCCACCCGCCACAACGAGCGGCTGGAGTTCCTGGGCGACAGCGTGCTGTCGGTGGTGGTGGCCGACTATCTGTTCCACCATTCCACCCGGCCGGAGGGGGAGCTGACCCGCATGCGGGCCTCGCTGGTGTCGGAGGAAGCCCTCTTCGCCTTCGCCCGGACCATCGGCCTGGGCAGCTACCTGCGCCTGGGCCGCGGCGAGGAGCTCAGCGGCGGGCGCACCCGGCCCAGCGTCGTCTCCGACGCCTTCGAGGCGCTGATCGCCGCCCTCTACCTGGACGGCGGCATCGAGACCGCCCGGGCCTTCATCCTGCCCTTCATCACCGAGGGCGCCACCGCCGCCGAGGACTTCAAGACCCGGCTGCAGGAGCTGGTGCAGGAGCGCCCCGGCGCCCAGCTGCAGTACACGGTGGTGGACGAGCAGGGCCCCGACCATGACAAGACCTTTACGGTGGAGGTGGCGCTGGACGGCCGGGGGCTGGCCCGCGGCACCGGCCGCAGCAAGAAGGCCGCCGAACAGCAGGCCGCCAGCCAGGCGCTGGAGCGGCTGCAGGCCGGCGCGCCCCACCCCGAAACATCCTGACAGAAAGGTTGCCGAATGCGCTTAAAAGAGCTTGAGATCCAGGGGTTCAAATCCTTCCCCGACCGCACCAAAATCACCATCGGCGCCGGCATCACCGGCGTGGTGGGGCCCAATGGCTCGGGCAAAAGCAACATCTCCGACGCCATCCGCTGGGTCATGGGCGAGACCAGCTCCAAACAGCTGCGGGGCGCCGGCAAGATGGAGGACGTGATCTTCGGCGGCACCCAGACCCGCGGGGCCATGGGCTACGCCGCCGTCAGCCTGACCATCGACAACGCCGACCACGGCCTGCCGATGGACGCCGACGAGGTCACCATCGGCCGCCGGTACTACCGCAGCGGCGAGAGCGAGTACACCATCAACGGCCAGAACGTCCGCCTCAAGGATGTCTACGAGCTGCTGCTGGACACCGGCCTGGGCCGGGACGGCTACGCCATCGTCGGCCAGGGCCGCATTGCCGAGATCGTCGCCGCCAAATCCGGCGAGCGGCGGGAAATTTTTGAGGAAGCCTCCGGCATCGCCCGGTTCCGCTACCGCAAAAACGAGGCCGAGCGCCGCCTGGCCGCCGCCGAGGGCAACCTGGAACGGCTGCGGGACATCCTGGGCGAACTGGAAAGCCGGGTGGGCCCGCTGAAGCGGGACAGCGAGAAAGCCCAGAAATTCCTGGAATACTCCGACACCCGCAAAAGCCTGGAGATCACCCTCTGGGTGGACTCCATCCGCCGGGCCCAGGACGCCGCCCGGGACCAGCAGCGCCGGTACGAAGCCGCCGAGGCGGACTACCAGCGCCTGTCCCGCCAGCTGGACGAGTTCGACGCCCGCACCGAGGCGCTGCGCGCCGAAGCCCAGCAGCTGATGCTGGCGGTGGAGCAGTCCAACGCCGAGATCCGTACCCTGACCGAAGCCGGCGCCGGCAGCGACAGTCGGCTGGCCGTGCTGGGCAACGAGAACGACCACGCCCGCGCCCAGATCGCCGAAGCGCAGGCCGAGCTGGCCCGCGCCGGCGAGGGCGCCCGCGGCCTGGAGGCCGAAGCCCGCGCCCACCGGGAGGCCATGGAGGCCCTGCGGGAACAGATGCAGGCCGCCGAGCAGACCATCGAAGGGCTGCGCCGGGACCTGGAGGAGCTGGACCGGCAGGCTTTGCAGAGCGGCCAGCGGCAGGATGTGCTCACCGCCACCTCCGCCCGCCTGCAGGAGCAGGCCACCGCCCTCAAGGTGAAGACCGCCTCGCTGGACGCCGCCCTCGACTCCACCCGCAGCCAGCTGGAAAGCCTGGCCACCCAGGGCGAAGCCGCCGGCGCGGCCGCCGCCAAACTGCGGGAGGAACGCGCCGCGGCCGCCGAGACCCTGCAGGCGGCCGAGGACCATGTCACCCGCTGCGACAACATCAAAAACGGCCTTAAGCTCAAGCTGGAATCCCGCCGCCGCCAGCAGGCCGAAGCCGCCGAAGCGCTGCAGAAGGCCGACCGGGACCGCTCGGGCACGGCCCAGCGCATCCGCATCCTTGAAGACCTGGAACGCAACCTGGACGGCTACCAGCAGAGCGTCAAGGCGGTCATGCGGGCCGCCGGGGCCCGCCGGCTGGGGGGGATCATCGGCCCGGTGGCCGGCATCCTGACGGTGCGCAAGGGGTACGAGACCGCCATCGAGACCGCCCTGGGCTTTGCGCTGCAGAACATCGTGGTGGAAGACGAGCACAGCGCCCGGGCCGCCATCACTTTTTTGAAAGAGGAGCGGGCCGGCCGGGCCACCTTCCTGCCGCTGGACACCGTCCAGGGGCACCGGTTCACCGGCCGGCTCACCGGCACCGCCGAGGTGGCCGCCGACCTGGTGGAGTACGACCCCCGCTACCGCAACATCGTGGACAACCTGCTGGGCCGCATCGTCGTGGTGGAGGACCTGGCCGAAGCCTCGGCGGTGGCCAGGAACCTCGGGTACCGCAACCGGGTGGTCACGCTGGACGGGCAGGTCATCAACGCAGGGGGCAGCTTCACCGGCGGCTCCACCGCCCGCAGCGCCGGCATGTTCACCCGCAAGCAGGAGCTGGAGGAGCTGCGCGCCCGGCTGAAAACGCTGGAAAGCCGCCGGGCCGCCGCCGAGCAGGAAGCCCAGGCCCGGGCCGCCGAGGCCGAAAACCTGGCCGCCCAGCTGGCCGGCGCCGAGAGCGAGAGCGTCAACGCGGCTTCGGCCCGGCTGCGGGCAAGCCTGGAACTGGAACGCCTGGACGCCGCTTTGCAGGAGAGCGAGGCCGCCGCCCTGCGCCGCCGCCAGCAGACCGAGGAACTGACCCGGCGCCGCAGCCGGGACGAGGCCGACCGGGCCGCCGCCGAGGCCGAGCGGGCCGAGGCCGAACGCCGGCTGGAAGCCTGCAGCGCCGAGCTCAAAGCCCTGGGCGAAGCCGGCGGCGGGCTGACCGAGCGGCGGGAGGCCATCAGCCGGGCACTGTCCGAAGCCCGGATGCAGCGCCTGACCCACGAGAAGGACATCGGCCTGCACCAGGCCGCCATCGAGACGCTGCAGGGCCGCACCGGCGAAGCCGAGGCCCGCAACCGGGAACTGCAGGCGGTCATCCAGGCCGCCGGCGCCTCCATCGCCGCCAACGAGCGGGAGGCCGCCGACATCCGGCGCACCCGGGAGGAAAACCGCCAGAAGATCGCCGCGGCCGAGACCGCCATCCGCACCGCCAACGCACAGCGGATGGAGAAGGAGGCCGAGATCACCCGCCTGGGGCAGGACAACCGCACCCTCACCGACGAGCGGGAGAAGATGAGCGGCGAGATGGCCCGCCTGGCCGAGCGCCGCACCGCCGCCGAAAACGAGCTCAACGCCACCGCCGCCAAGCTGTGGGACGAATACCAGCTCACCGAATCCGAAGCGCAGGGCCAGTGCGTCCCCTTTACCAGCGTCACCGACCTGCGCCGCCAGGTCACCGAGATCCGCGCCAGGATCCGCGCCCTGGGCAACGTGAACGTGGGCGCCATCGACGAATACAAGGAGGTCAGGGAGCGGTACGACTTCCTGAAAGCCCAGGTCACCGACGTGGAGCGGTCCAAGGCCGAACTGACCCGGATGATCGGCGAACTCTCCCGCGAGATGGAGACGATGTTCGCCAAAAGCTTCAAGGAGATCAACCGCAACTTCACCCAGATCTTCAAGGAGCTGTTCGGCGGAGGCACCGCCCGGCTCTACCTTTCCGACGAAAAGAACGTGCTGGAATCCGGCATCGAGATCGAGGTCAACCCCCCGGGCAAGGTCATCCGCAACCTCAGCGCCCTGTCCGGCGGCGAGCAGGCGCTGGTGGCCATCTCCATCTACTTCGCCATCCTGGAGGTCAACCCCTCGCCCTTCTGCATCCTCGACGAGATCGAGGCCGCGCTGGACGATGTGAACGTCACCCGCTACGCCCAGTACCTGCGCCGGATGACCGAGCGGACCCAGTTCATCGTCATCACCCACCGCCGCGGCACCATGGAGGCCGCCGACGTCCTCTACGGCGTGACCATGCAGGAGGACGGCGTCTCCAAACTGCTGCGGCTGGACCTGGAGCATGTCAGCGCCGACCTGATCTCCTGACCCGCGCCCGACACCCTGCCTACAAAGGAGGTTCCCCATGGGACTTTTTGACGCCTTCAAGCGCAAGAAAAAGCTGGAAGTCGGGCTGGAAAAGACCCGCACCGGCTTTTTCCAGTCCATCGTCAACACCCTCACCAACTCGCAGATCGACGACGATCTGTACAACGATCTGGAAGAACAGCTGATCCTGGCCGACGTGGGCCCGGCCACCGCCGTGCGGCTGGTGGACGAGCTGCGGGACCAGGTGGAGGCCGACCACCTCAAGACCGGCGAGCAGGCCCTCAAGGCGCTGCGGGAGATCATCCGCAAGGAGATCTCCCCCACCGACGAGATGGACCTGACCGGCCGCCCGGCGGTGATCCTGGTCATCGGGGTCAACGGGGTGGGCAAGACCACCACCATCGCCAAGCTGGCCTACCTGTACAAAGACCTGGGCAAGCGGGTCATGCTGGCCGCGGGGGACACCTTCCGCGCCGCCGCCAGCGAACAGCTGGAAACCTGGGCCGACCGGGCCGGGGTGCCGCTGGTCAAGGCCGGCGAAGGCGCCGACCCCGCCGCCGTCATCTTTGACGCGGTGCAGAGCGCCGCCGCCCGGGGCTACGACCTGGTCATTGCCGACACCGCCGGCCGGCTGCACAACAAAAAGGGCTTGATGGACGAACTGTCCAAGATCACCCGCAGCGTCAAGAAGGCCAGCCCCGAAGCCAGCCTGGAAGTGCTGCTGGTGCTGGACGCCATCACCGGGCAGAACGCCATCAGCCAGGCGGAGGAATTCTGCCGGGCGGCCGGCGCCACCGGCGTGGTGCTCACCAAGCTGGACGGCACCCCCAAGGGCGGCTGCGTGCTGGCCGTCCACGAAAAGCTCGGCCTGCCCATCCGGTTCGTGGGGGTGGGCGAACAGCTGGACGACCTGATCTTCTTCTCGGCCACCGACTTCTCCGAAGCGCTGCTGCCCGAACTGCCCGGAAAGGGGGACGAAGCATGATCGTCTGCGCCGCCACCAACAACCCGGGCAAGCTGCGGGAACTGCGCCGCATCCTGGAAAAAGCCGGCCATCAGGTGCGCAGCCTGCGGGAACTGGGCATCGACCTGGACCCGGAGGAGACCGGCGCCACCTTTGCCGAAAACGCCCGCATCAAGGCCGCGGCCTTCTGCCGGGCCAGCGGCCTGCCCACCGTGGCCGACGATTCCGGCCTGTGCGTGGACGCGCTGGACGGCGCCCCCGGCGTGTACAGCGCCCGGTACGCCGGCGTCCACGGGGACGACGAGGCCAACAACCGCAAACTGCTGGCCGCGATGGCCGGGGTGCCGGCCGCCCGCCGCGCCGCCCGGTTCGTCTCGGCAGTCTGCTTCATGCTGCCGGACGGCCGCGCCCTCACGGTGGAGGGCGCCTGCCCGGGCTGCGTGGCCGACGCCCCGGCGGGGGACAACGGGTTCGGCTACGACCCGCTCTTCATCCCCGACCGGGTGGGCGTGGGCCGGACCACGGCGGAAAACACCGCCCGGCGCACCTACGCCCAGCTGGCCGACGGCGAAAAGGACGCCATCAGCCACCGGGGCCGCGCCATGGAAAAACTTGAAGCCGCGCTGCCGGCCTTCCTGGCCGGGGCGCTTGCAACCGATGAAAGGAATGCCCTATGAACCTGACCAGCAAACAGCGCGCCGCCCTGCGCGGGGCGGCCAACACCCTCGACCCGGTGTTTCAGATCGGCAAAGGGGAGATCGGCCCCGCCATGATCGGGGCGGTGGCCGACTGCCTCGCCGCCCGGGAACTCATCAAGCTGAAAGTCCTGGACAACAGCGAATACACCGCCCGCCAGGCCGCCGACCTGCTCAGCGCGGGCACCGGCGCGGCCTGCGTGCAGGTCATCGGGCGCAAGTTCGTCCTCTTTCTTCCCAAGGACAAGGACAGCGCCTACGCCGCGCTGCTGGCGGGGGCAAAATGACCCCCGCCCGGCTGCTGCTCTACGGCGGCACCTTCGACCCGCCCCATGTGGGGCATATGAACAACCTGCGGGCCGCCATGGACGCCGTGCACCCCGACCGGGTGGTCGTGATGCCGGCGGGCACCCCGCCCCACAAGGCGGCCAGCACCACCCCCGGCAGCTGGCGGCTGGCCATGTGCCGCTGCTTTGAGGCCGTGGACCCCCGGGTCACGGTCAGCCGGTGGGAGATCGACCGGGCCGGGCGCAGCTATACCGTCAACACGCTGGAAATGCTCCGCGCCCGCTGCCCCGGCGCCGCGCTGTATCTGGCGCTGGGGTCGGACATGCTGCTCACCTTTACCCAGTGGCGCAGCTGGCCGCAGATCCTGCAGCTGGCCACGCTGGTGGTCCAGAGCCGGGCCGACGGCGACGGCGCCCTGCTGCGGGAAGCCGCCCGGGACCTGATGGCCCAGGGCGGGCGGGTGGTGTTCGCGGCGGCGGTGCCGGTGCCCTGCGCCTCCAGCGAGATCCGCGCCGGCACCCTGCCGGCGGCCGAGCTGCGCGCCCTGCTGCCCCCGGAAGTGCGCCGGGTCATCCGGGAACACCACCTGTACGGGATCGAGGAAATTGTCTGAAAGGAGATCCGCCATGACCTGCGAAGAAGCCCAGGAACTTGTCAAAGCGCGGCTGAGCCACAAGCGCTACAAGCACACGCTGAATGTAAAAAATATGGCTGTCGAACTGGCCCTGCGCTACGGCGCCGACCCGGAAAAGGCCGCCCTGGCGGCACTTTTGCACGACGCCGCCAAGGAACTGCCCCGGCCGGAGATGTTGCAGATTTTCAAGGAGAATGCTATAATGGCTAAAAATGCCGAGCAGCGCCCTTTTCCGGTGTGGCACGGCATAGCCGCCGCGATCCTGTGCATGACCCGCTGGGGCGTTGCAGACCCGGAGATCCTTTCCGCCATTGAATGCCACACCACCGGCAAGGTCAACATGAGCCTGCTGGACAAGGTGCTGTATATGGCGGACGCCACCAGCGCCGAACGGGACTACCCCGGCGTGGAGCAACTGCGCCGGGAGCAGCTTCAGGACCTGGACCTGGCCACCCTCCACTGTATGGAGCAGAGCATCGCCGTGGTCCGGGACAAGGGCGGCGAGCTGGACCCCGAGACGGTGGCCGCCTGTGAAGACCTGCGGCGGCGCATCGCCGGGCATACGGTCCGGCCCAACACATAAACAATAAGGAACGTAGAACCCAACCACAAGGGAGGAAACCGAATGAGCGAGCCACGCAAGTTGAACACCGGCGATGCCCAGCGCACCGTGTATCATGCGGGGGACGGCGCCCCGCGCAGCGTCCGCACACCCGGCTCCGCCAGCCAGGACCAGCAGTATGAGGAAGCCCGCCGCCGCGCCCGGGAAGCCGCCGCAGCCGGCGGGCGCCGTACCCGGCAGTTCAGCCGGGTGCAGCCCCAGGATGTGGCCGCCTACCAGGCCCGCCAGGCGGCGGGCCAGAGCGCGCCCCGGCAGGTGAACACCGCCCCGCGCACCCTGCACACCCCCGGCCAGTCCGCCGGGACCGCGCCCCGCCAGCCCCAGCAGGGGGCGGTGCGCACCGTACACCGGGCCGTTCACACCGCCCCGGCCGCCCACACCG
>DWWE01000101.1 GCA_019119835.1 Candidatus Gemmiger stercoravium
CATCTTCATTGATGAGATCGACGCGGTGGGCCGCCAGCGCGGCGCCGGCCTCGGCGGCGGGCATGACGAGCGGGAACAGACCCTCAACCAGCTGCTGGTGGAGATGGACGGCTTTGACGCCAACGACGGCGTCATCGTCATGGCCGCCACCAACCGGGCCGACATCCTGGACAAAGCCCTGCTGCGCCCCGGCCGGTTCGACCGGCAGGTGTATGTGGGCCTGCCCGATGTGAAGGGCCGGGAGGAGATCCTGCGGGTCCACACCAAAAACAAGCCCCTGGGCCCGGATGTGGACCTGTCCACCATCGCCAAGTCCACCGCCGGCTTCTCCGGCGCGGATCTGGAAAACCTCGTCAACGAGGCCGCCCTGCTGGCCGCCCGCAAGGGCAAGAAGGCCATCACCGAGCCCGAGATCGAGGAAGCCTCCATCAAGGTGGTGGCCGGCCCCGAAAAGAAGAGCCGGGTCGTCACCGACAAGGAGAAGCGGCTGACCGCCTACCACGAGACCGGCCATGCCATCACCGGCTACTTCTGCAAGACCCATGACCCGGTCCATCAGATCAGCATCATCCCCCGGGGCGCGGCCGGCGGCTTCACAATGTATCTGCCGGAAAAGGACCCCAGCTATGTGACCCGCACCGCCATGAACGAGAACATCGTCAGCCTGCTGGGCGGCCGGGTGGCCGAACAGCTGGTGCTGGACGACATCTCCACCGGCGCTTCCAACGATCTGGAGCGGGCCACCGCCACCGCCCGGGCCATGGTCACCCGGTACGGCTTCTCCGAGCGGCTGGGCCCGGTGGTCTACGGCACCGACCCGGGCGAGACCTTCCTGGGCCGTGACTTCGGCCAGGGCCGCGGCTACAGCGAGAACATCGCCGCCGAGATCGACAACGAGATCCGCGACATTGTGGACGAAGCCTACGAGACCGCCCGCCGCATCCTGACCGAGCACATGGACCAGCTGCACACCGTGGCGGCCGTGCTGATGGAGCGGGAGAAGATCAGCGGCGAGGAATTCAAAACCCTGATGGAAGGCGGCAAACTGCCGCCCTTCGACCTGGGCAGCGGCAAAACCGCCCGCCCGACCCCCGCCCGGCCGCAGCCGGCCCCCGCCGCCGACCCGGATGAGCCGCCAGCCCCGGCCGCCGAGACCCCGTCGGAACCCCCTGTCCCCGAGACCCCCGAAGAAACAGAAAACTAAGGTGGAATGAATCATGGATCAGAATTTTACCCTTATGGCACAGTCCCGCGCAAACTACTACACCGCGGGCAGCCCGGTACAGTTTGTCCGTGTCGAGCTGCTCAAGGGGGATGTGACCGGTGAAGTCGCCGTCTGCCTGACCTTCAAAAACGTCGGCACCGAACCCCTGACCGGCCTGGTCATCCACTTCAAATGCAAGGACGCCGCCGGCCAGGTGCTGTGCGAGGACGATTTCTACTACGAAAACCTCAACGCCCAGCCCGGCGATCTCTTCGGCAGCGACGATGCGGTCTTCGTCTCGGACACGCCGGTCTCCAGCGTCGAGACCGAGCAGGACCGGGCCTTCCTCAACGGCCGAGGGGTGGACCTGCGGGGCTACAAGCGGGTGCGCCTGCCCCAGCCCCGGGTGCTGCCCGCCTCCATCGCCAAAACGCTGCAGGCCCGCACCGGCAACCCCCAGCTCACCTGCGTGCCCCAGGATACCGAGCACGGCTGGTTCTGCGCCTGCGGGGCCTTCCACCCCAATGAGGAAGCCGCCGCGGCCTGCAGCGAGTGCGGGGGCGACCGGGCCTTCATCAAGGCCAGCCTGACCGCCATCCTGGAGGAAGCCCGCCGCGCCGCCGAGGAACAGCAGCGGGAGATCAACGCGGTGGCCGGTGTGCAGCCGACCCCCCAGCCCGCCCCCCAGCCCGCCCCCCGCAATGCGGCGGCCGCCACCGCGACGGCGGCCCAGGCGGCCATCGCCGATGCGGATGAGGAGGACTACGCCGACGAGCCCACCGCCCAGTTCGACCCCAACGAGGCCACCAACGCCGAGATGGCCCGGGTGCAGAAATACGCCCCCAACGGCCGCCTGTTTGAGGAGGACGAGGAGGAGGACGAGGGCACCCGGATGTTCGACACCGACGAGGACGAGGAGGACGACGCCCCCAAGGCCCGCCGCCGCGGCCGCTACGCCGACGACGAGGAGGAGACCGAGGACGACATCATGGCCGAGCGCATCATCCGCTGGGCCCCGCCCATCACCGCCATCGTCTGCGCGCTGATCATTGCGGTGTCGCTGATCTACTACTTCGTCATCGCGTAAGCGCAGGGCCCGCCGCAGGCGGCTGCCCTTTGCGCGTACAATGTACAAATTCTGATTGCAGCCTGATTGTCTGAGCCGCCCCTTGCCGGGGCGGCTTTTTGCATCGGCGGAATCTTTACATCTGCCCCCTTGCGCCGGGGGTGTACTAATGGTATAATACATACAAAGCAGCGGGGCCCGGCGCCCCGCCCGGAAAGGAGGCGCTTGCCGATGGTCAATTTCCAGGGACTGCGGTTCCATGACCGCACCCCGGTGTACCAGCAGGTGGCCGAACACCTCAAGCGGCAGATCCTGCTGGGGCTGGTGGAGGACGGCGAGCCGATGCCCAGCCGCCGGGAACTGGCCGCCCAGACCGGCATCAACCCCAACACCGCCCAAAAAGCCTACCGCCTGATGACCGAGGAAGGGCTGGTGCGCACCGAGGGCAACAACATCAGCACCGTCAGCCTGACGCGGGAACGCCGCGCCGCCATCGAGGAGGAACTCACCCGGGGGCTGGTGCAGCAGTTCGTGCAGGAAGCGCGGGAAAACCGCCTGTCCTACAAAAAGGTCATCGGCCTGATCAGCGAATTGTGGGACGGGGAGGACGATTGAGTTTTCCCTTGCTGTATGAATGCCATGGTACACAAACGGCCCGCCGCCGCGGGCATAAAGGAGGCACACGATGAAACAAACGCTGCGGTATGCGGCCTGGGCCTGGCAGATGAGCCGCCGGGGACTGGCGGCGCTGCTGAGCCTGGCCACGCTGGCCCAGGCCGGGCTGCTGGTGACGGCGATCCTTCTGCCCCAAAATGTGAACCTCAGCTATGACGCGCTGCACCAGGCCGCCAAGCTGCCCTGGGTGTTCGGGGTCAGCTACCTGGGGGCGGCGCTGCTGACCCAGCGCCCGCTGCTGGCCCGCCAGGGGGGCAGCCGGCCGGCCTTCACCATCCTGACCTTCCGGATGCGCCGCGCCCAGCTGCTGGCCGGCCAGGCGCTGGCCACGGCCCTCAACCTCTTTCTGGTGATGGTGTGGCAGCTGGCATTGCTGGCGGCGCTCTGCCTGCCGGCGCTGGTCTTGCAGGACGCCCTGACCGCCCATCTTGTGGACTTTGCGGTGCCGGCGGCCGGGCGGCTGTGGTGGTCCTGGTCGGCCTGCGGGCTGGTGCGGGCGCTGCTGCCCGCCACAATGTACGGCGCCGCCTGCTGGGGGCTGCTGCTCCTTGCCCCGGCGCTGACCCTGCCCGCCCTGGCCGCCCACCGGGGCGTCCACCGGGCCGCGGCGCTGCTGCCGGCGCTGGGGTCGGCCGGCTGCTGCCTGGGGGCGGTCTACCGGGGGTTCTACGGGCCGGTCGCCGTCCCGCCGCTGTGGGTCCTGCCGGTCTGCGGGCTGGCGCTGGCCGGCCTCACCGCCCTGTCGGGGGTGTGGGCGCTGCACCGGGCCGAGATCGCCCGCTGAGCCGAGGCCGACCGAAGAAAGAAGGGGGAACACCCATGAAAAAGAGACAGACAAACCGCCCCCACCGCGCCGCCCTGGCCCTGCTGGCCGGGGCCCTGGCGGTGTTTGTGGGGCTGGGGACCTTCCGGGAAGCCGGCTGGCCCCGCCAACAGCTGACCCTGTCGGTGGAAGCCGGGGACCCTGCGGCGCTGCAGGGCTTCACGGTCCGGGGCTGGATGAACGGCGCCGCTGGCGCTTCGGGGCTGTACGGCAGCCCGCGGCTGAACTTCCGGGTGGAGGACGGGGTGCTGACCAGCGAGGCGGTCCTCCATTACCGGCGGGAGAGCGACGAGATATACGGCAGCTGGTCTGAACCTCTCACGGTGCCCGCCGCCGACCACGACCGGGTGGACGCCGCCGCCGTCCCGATGGAGACCAGCAGCACCGGGGGCGCCTTCTTCCTGCACCGGACCCGGTACGGGCACCTGTATGATGCCGAGACCGACCGGCTGGAACTGATGGGCCAGGCCAACTTTTACCAGGGGGATCGGTACCTGGGCAGCGTCCGGCTGGACCTGGGCACCCTGAAGCTGGACGAGCCGGTGACGGTGCGGGCGCAGCAGTATGAGGGCGAAGCCCCCACAGACTATCATCTCGAATCCGGCGAGACGGTGGCCGCGGTCCAGCGCACCTGCCTGGAGGACAGCCAGGGTCAAAAGCTGTACGGCCTGGATATGCTGTCCGGGGCGCCGGTGCCGCTGCTGG
>DWWE01000102.1 GCA_019119835.1 Candidatus Gemmiger stercoravium
CGGGCAGCAGCAGCGGGTGGCCATCGCCCGGGCGCTGGTCAAGATGCCCCGGGTGCTGCTGCTGGACGAACCCCTCTCCAACCTGGACGCCCGGCTGCGGCTGCAGACCCGGGAGGAGATCTGCAAGATCCAGAAGCGCACCGGCATCACCACCCTCTTTGTCACCCACGACCAGGAGGAGGCCATGAGCATCTCCGACTTCATCGTGGTCATGAAGGAGGGGGTGCTCATGCAGCAGGGCGCCCCCCAGCAGGTCTATGACGACCCGGCCAACCTGTTTGTGGCCCGGTTCCTGGGCACCCCGCCCATCAACGTCTTCACCGGGCGGGTGCAGGGGGGCCGGCTGCTGCTGGCCGACCAGGAGGTGCTGGCGGTGCCCGGCGCGCCGGACGGCCCGGTGGTGGCGGGCATCCGGCCCGAAGGGTTCGAGCCCGACGCCGCCGGCGGCATGGCCTGCGCCCTTTCCCGGGTGGAGGTGCTGGGCCGGGACGTGAGCATGGTCTGCACCCACCCGGCCTGCCAGGGGGACACCCTGCGGGCGATCCTGCGCAGCGGCGCCGGCGCCCCGGCGCAGGGGACCGTCCGGTTCGCCCTGCGGCCCGAAAAGGTCTTTCTGTTTGACCCGGCCACCGAGGCGCGCATCCCCTTTGACGCCGCCGCGGCCCGCTGAGCGGAAGGGGGCCCGACGCAATGATCGACCGCAACAACAAAAAGGCCTGGCTCTACCTGCTGCCGGCGCTGCTGCTCATGGCGGCGTTTTTGTTCTACCCGCTCATCGACGTGCTGATCTACTCGGTGGAGGAATGCTACAACTTCGCCTCCCAGTCCTACCAGGGGGTGGGGCTGTACAACTTCTCCTACGTCCTTCACGACCCCTACTTCCTGCAGGCGGTGGAAAACACCTTCCTGCTGGTCATCATCACGGTGCCCGTCTCCACCGGGCTGGCGCTGCTCATCGCCACCGCCCTCAGCTCCATCCAAAAGCTGCGGGAACTCTACCAGACCATCTACTTCCTGCCCTATGTCACCAACACGCTGGCGGTGGGGCTGGTCTTCATGGTGCTGTTCCAGCGCACCGAGTACACCGACGGCCTCATCAACCTGATGCTCGGGCTGTTCGGCGCCGGGCCCATCGACTTCATCAACGGCCCCCACTGGGCCAAGATGTTCGTGCTCTGCTTTTACACCGTCTGGGTGGTGCTGCCCTTCAAGATCCTCGTGCTCACCAGCGCGCTGGCCTCGGTGGACCAGACCTACTACAAGGCCGCCCGGGTGGACGGCACCTCCCGCACCCGGATCTTTTTCCGCATCACCCTGCCGCTGATCTCCCCCATGATCGTCTACCTGGTCATCACCGGCTTCATCGGCGCCTTCAAGGCATACAGCGACGCGGTGGCCCTTTTCGGCACCGACCTGAACGCCGCCGGCATGAACACCATCGTGGGCTATGTGTACGACATGCTCTACGGCGACAGCGGCGGCTACCCGTCCTACGCCTCGGCGGCGGCGGTGATCCTCTTCGTCATCGTGCTCACCATCACCTGCATCAACCTGCTTGTCACCCGCAGGCGGGTAAGGACCTGAGGAGGTGTTCAAGATGCAAACCCCAACGACCGGCACCGCGGACCTGGAACGCCGCCTGCGCCGCCGGGAGGGCCTGCGCCGGGCCCTGACCTATCTGTTCCTGAGCATCTGGGCGGTGGTGGTGCTCTTTCCGTTTTACTGGATGCTGCTCACCTCGCTGAAAAGCTACGGGGCCTACAACTCCGAACATCTGCCGGTGTTCTTCACCCTGCACCCCACGCTGGAAAACTACGCCAACGCCTTCACGGCGGTGCCGCTGGGGGGCTACCTGCTCAACACCCTGATCTTCTCGCTGCTCACCACCGGGGCGATGGTGGTCACCACCACCCTGGCGGCCTACGCCTTCGCCCGGCTGTGCTTCCGGGGCAAAAACCTGCTGTTCGGCCTCTTCCTCTCGATGATGATGATCCCCACCGAGCTGGTGGTCATCACCAACTTTGTCACCATCACCAACCTGGACCTGCGCAACAGCTTTGCGGGGCTGGTGCTGCCCTCCATCACCTCGGTGTTCTACACCTATCTGCTCAAGGAAAACTTCGAACAGGTGCCCGACGAACTCTACCGGGCCGCCAAGGTGGACGGCACCTCCGACTTCAAGTATCTCTGGAAGGTCATGATCCCCATTTGCCGCCCCACCCTTGTCACCATCACCATCCTCAAGCTCATCGAATGCTGGAACTCCTACGTCTGGCCCCGGCTCATCACCGACGACCCGGCCTACTACCTGGTGTCCAACGGCATCCAGGAGATCCGGGAAAACGGCTTCGGCCGCGAGAACATCCCCGCCATGATGGCGGCGGTGGTGGTCATCTCGGTGCCGCTGATCCTGCTGTTCCTGGCGTTCCGCAAAAAGATCATGGAAGGCGTTTCGAGAGGGGGCACCAAGGGATGAAGCTCTACCGCACCCGCGCCGCGGCCCTGCTGGCGGCCGCCTGCCTGGCCGGGGGGCTGCTGCTCACCGGCTGCCATGGCCAGCGCCGGCAGGCCGCCTTCACCGTGCCGGATACCTTTGACACCACCCGCCGGTACGAGATCACCTTCTGGGCCAAAAACGACACGAACGTCCGCCAGACCGAGATCTACCGGCAGGCCATCGAGGATTTCCAGGCCCTGTACCCCAACATCACGGTCACGCTGCGGCTGTACACCGACTACGGCGACATCTACAACGACGTCATCACCAACATCTCCACCGGCACCACCCCCAACGTCTGCATCACCTACCCCGACCACATCGCCACCTACCTCACCGGCGACAACGTGGTGGTGCCGCTGGACGAGCTGTTTGCCGACGAAGCCTACGGCCTGGGCGGCGGCGCCCTGGCCTTCGACTCGCCCGCGCAGGGGGAGATCGTCCCCCAGTTCCTGGAGGAATGCCGGCTGGGCGGGCACTATTACGCGCTGCCCTACATGCGCTCCACCGAGGCGCTGTATGTGAACAGGACGATGGTGGAATCGCTGGGCTACACCCTGCCCGATGTGCCCACCTGGGACTTTGTCTGGGAAGTGTCGGAGGCCGCGGCCGCCACCCTCGGGGCGGACGGGGTCTACGCCGTCAACGGCCAGGAGGTGCTGATCCCCTTTATCTACAAATCCACCGACAACATGATGATCCAGATGCTCCGCCAGCTGGACGCCGGCTACTCCACCGCCGCGGGGGAGATCCGGCTGTTCAACGACACCACCCGGGGCCTGCTGCTGGACATCGCGGCCCGCACCGCCAGCGGGGCCTTCTCCACCTTCAAGATCTCGGGCTACCCGGCCAACTTCCTGAACGCCGGCCAGTGCCTGTTCGCGGTGGACTCCACCGCCGGCTCCACCTGGATGGGCACCGACGCGCCGCTGGTGGACATCGACCCGTCCGAGATCGTCTCCTTCGAGACCGCCGTGCGGCCGGTGCCCCAGTTTGACCCCGAACACCCCCGGATGATCAGCCAGGGGCCGTCGGTCTGCATCTTCAACAAGGACGACCCCCAGGAGGTGCTGGCCTCCTGGCTGTTCACCCAGTACCTGCTCACCGACCGGGTGCAGATCGCCTACTCTGAGACCGAGGGGTATGTGCCGGTGACCACCACCGCCCAGAACGACCCCGACTACCTTAACTACCTCGCCCGCGCCGGCGAGGACACCGACACCCATTACCAGGTCAAGATCGACGCGGTGCAGCTGCTGCTCTCAAACCTGGAAAACACCTTCACCACCCCGGTGTTCAACGGCTCCACCTCGCTGCGGGACGCGGCGGGCCAGCTGATCGAGGATGTGACCAAGGGGGTGCGCCGGGACCAGACGGTGGACGACGCCTTCATCGACCAGCTTTACACCGACACCGCCGCCCTCTACCACCTGGATTCGGTGTCGGCCGACGGCAGCACCAAGGCCGACCTGGGCCCGCTGCCCGCCACCGCGGTGGCGCTGCTGGCGGCGCTGGGGGCCGCCTGGGCGGGCATCCTGGGCTGGGCGGCGGCGCAGGCGCTGGGCCGGCGGCGCAAAAATCTTCCAAAACGGTAACGGATTGCCGGTTTGGGGCGGCGAACGGTTGATTTTTGGCCGGTTCACGCTATAATAAAAGTGGCCCCTGCGGGGCGGACCCCCGGGGCCGGGCAGGCAACTGCGCCGCCCAGGCCCGGCCGGCGGCCGGGCCGACCCTTCCACCCAGAATCAAAGGAGAGTTCACTATGAAGAAACTTGTTTCCACTGCCCTGGCGTTCTGCCTGCTGGCCTCCCTGTCCGCCTGCGCGGGCGGCAGCACCAGCTCGGCGGCTTCGGAGGCCACCTCCTCCGAGGCGACTTCCTCCGAGGCTGCCTCCTCCGAAGCGGCCTCCGAACCTGCGGAGGAAGCCTCCCCCGAAGGGGCGGCCGCCGTCATGAGCTATGAGGAGTACATGGCCGCCGCGGTGGACGACCCGGTCACCATCCAGGCGTATGTCCAGGCCAAGCAGAGCTATTATGCCGAGCAGGGCACCGCCACCGTCTACCTGCAGGATCAGGACGGCGGCTACTTCGCCTATGACATGGCCTGCACCCAGGAAGACTACGACGCCATGACCGAGGGCACCAAGATCCAGGTCAGCGGATATAAGACTGATTGGGCCGGCGAGATCGAGGTCATAGACGGCCAGCTGGATGAGATTCTGGAGGGCGATACCTATGTGGCCGAGCCCTTGGACATCACCGAACTGCTGGGCACCGATGAGCTGGAAGCCCACCAGAACGAGAAGGTCAGCTTCACCGGCCTGACCGTTGAGCCCAGCACCGACGCCGAGGGCAACGAGGTGGCTTTCCTGTACAACTATGACGGCTCCGGCACCGACGGCGACGACCTGTACTTCAACGTCGGCTACAACGGCGCCACCTACTCCTTCGTGATCGAGAGCTATCTGTGCGACAACACCACCGAGGTGTACAACGCCGTGAAGAACCTGGAAGTCGGCCAGACCATCGACTGCGAAGGCTTCCTGTACTGGTACGAAGGCGCCAACCCCCACATCACCAGCGTGACCGTCACCGGCTGATCCCGGCGGCGAATAACCCGGCAGAAGGCGGCCCCCGCCGCGGAGAGATCCGCGGCGGGGGCCGCCGTTGTTATGGGCGCCTGCGGGACAGGCGGGTCAGCAGCGCCGTGCAGCCCACCGTCACGTCCTGCCAGGCGGCGTCGAAATCCCGGGTGTACCAGGGGTCGGCCACCCCCCGGTGCAGACCGGCGTACTCCAGCAGCATGTGCAGCTTGCCCTCCGGGTCGCCGCCGAACAGCCGCCGCATGCCGGCCATGTTCTCCTCATCCATGCCGATCAGCAGGTCCCAGTCCTCATAGTCCCGGCGGGTCAGCTGCCGGGCGGTCTTGCCTGTGCAGTCGATGCCATGCTCGGCCAGCTTGCGCCGGACCGGCGGATACACCGGGTTGCCCAGCTCCTCGGCGCTGGTCGCCGCCGAGGCAATGCAGAACGCCTCCGCCTGCCCGGCCTGCCGCACCAGTTCCTTCATCAAAAACTCCGCCATCGGGCTGCGGCAGATGTTGCCGTGGCAGATGAATAAAACCTTCGTCATCGTGTGCGCGCCCCCTTCCGGGTGATTTTCGTCTTGCTGATTATACCATAAAGGACCGCCATTTGCACCTTCAATTCCTCCAGAAAAACAGTCAAGGGGCGGCAGCATTCCTTGCTGTCGCCCCTTGATTGCCTACCAGCAAAGGCGGGCGGGGCTGCGGGCGGCGGCGCGTATGCGCCGTTCATCTTGACCGTTGACTGGCTCGGCCGGTTTTGATAATACATCGACTTTACAAATCAACTTTTTCAAAGCGTTTTGCGGAAATTCGATATGCTAATGGAACAAGTACGCCATAGCAGACAATCCCGACTATTAAAATCGGCAACTGTATCAGCAAATGCTCTGGCTGGTAGCTATCTATCCAAACAAGCGCCGGAATGTAAGAAGTGGCTTCTATCGCTACCATGAGAAAAACCATAGGAATTGCTGCAAGAATAAATGATTTTCCGACTTTGTAACCGCTTTTATAAAATGCCGTGAGAAATACCAAATCGAACACCGCATATAAGATAAATCCAAAACCATACCATGCAACGGTCGCGTCTAAACCTACGGGATTATTTGCTATATTCATGGCGTCTCGCAAAAGTGCAAACGGGATAGAAAAAAGCAGTTGAAATAGCTGAAAAAGAACGACAAGCAGGCATTTCCCCGCAACACTTTCCCGTTTTGTTACTGGTAAAACGGCTGTGTACCAGACGTCATTTGTTTCTCGCGCATTTAAAAAAGTGATGTAAGGCGCTAGACAGCCAAACAT
>DWWE01000103.1 GCA_019119835.1 Candidatus Gemmiger stercoravium
GGTGAAGATGCTCACCGGCAGCTCGGTGGCGGCGACGCTGCGGGCCAGGATGTCCGCCCCCACCAGCAGCACGCCGCCCAGCAGCCCGCCCAGCAGCATGGTGGGCCGGTCGTTGCGGCGGGTGAGCAGCCGGGCGCCGTGGGGGGCCAGCAGCCCCACAAAGCTGATGAGCCCCGACAGGCTGACCACACAGGCCACCGCCAGCGTGGCGGCCAGCAGCACCGCCAGCCGCAGCCGGCCCACCTCGACGCCCAGCATCCGGGCTTCGCCCTCCTCCGCCGCCAGCAGCAGGATCTGCCGGTGGAGCAGGAACAGCACCGCCAGGCAGACCGCGCACAGCGCCAGGCTGCCGCCGATGGAATAGCCGCTGATGCCGTTGAGGCTGCCCATGATCCAGTATTCGATGGAGGCCAGCTCCCGCTCAGGGTCGGCGGTGAGTTTGAGACACATGAGGACGGTCTGGGCCAGCGCATGGACCGCGATGCCCGCCAGCACGACGGTGCCGTGCCGGCCGGACCGGTCGAGGGCGGACAGCCCCAGCGCCAGCCCCACCGCGGCCAGCGCCCCCGCAAAGGCGGAGGCCGTGACCGCCGCCGCCCCGGACAAAAACAGGATGCCCGCCGCCGCCCCGGCGCTGGCGCCGGAGGACACGCCGATCACATCCGGCGAGGCCAGCGGATTGCGGAAGACCGTCTGGTAAACAAACCCCGCCGCCCCCAGCGCAAAGCCGCCGACGACGCCGACGACGGTACGGCTGACCCGCAGCGTCCAGAACACCCGCCACTGCATCTCGTCCCCGGCCAGCAGGCCGGCCGGGCTCAGCGGGTAGCGGCCGCAGAACAGGCTGAAAATGGCCAGGGCGGCCAGCAGGGCCGCCCCGGCCAGACAGAGCGCGTCAGATTTCCTGGTAGGTGAAGCCATAGAAGGTCTCATAGAACTCGTTGATGATCTGCATGTTCTCGCCGTCGATGCCAAGGTCCGGGTGCAGGGCGCCGGAGAGCCACACCGACCCCAGAATGCCGCCGGGCACCGGGCTGTCCCAGGCTTCGGCGTCGCCGGGGATCTGCAGGACGTCGCCGTTTTCCACCGCCTTGCAGCCGGCCAGGTTCGGGTCGGTCATCACGTCCTCCACCGTGTAGTCGGCGTCGGAAGCCAGCACGATGTAGTCGGGGTTCCAGGTGAGGATTTGCTCATAGCTGACGGAGGCCCAGTAGGTGTCGGTGATCTCCTGCGCCACGTTCCGGCCGCCGGCCATCTCGATCATCGAGGACTGGTACATCGCGCCGCCGGCGGTGGACAGGAAGTCCGAATTGCCGGCCAGGTAGACGTTGGGGCGCTCGGCGTCGGCCAGAAGTTCGGTGAGCCGGTTCTGCTGCTTCACCGTGAAGTCCGCCAGCTGGGCGGCGCGGGCCCGGGTATCGGTGGCGGCGGCGACCAGCGCCACGGCCTCTTCCAGCAGGGTCTGGTCCTCGGGGTTGACCACCAGCGCCGGGATGCCCAGTTCCGCCAGGCTGTCGGCGGCGTCCTGCAGCTTGAGGGGCAGGATGACCAGGTCGGGGGCCAGGGCAGCGCAGCCTTCCAGGTCAAACTCCTTGGCGGTGCCGACGCTGGGCAGTTCCAGCAGCTCGGGGGCGCTGCGGGCGTAGATCGGCCGGGTGTCGGCCTTGGCCTCGATGCCCACCAGCTGGTCCTGCAGACCCAGCGCGATGCACAGGCTGGTGCTGATGTAGTAGCCGCTGACCAGTGTCCCGGGCTTTGCCTCGATGGTCACCTCCCGCCCGGCCTGGTCGGTGAGGGTGACGGGGTACTCGGTGGGCGCGTCGGCGTCTTCCACTACGGCGTAGACCTCCCCGTTTTCGTCGAGAACGACGGCCTGGCCGTCCCCATCGGCGGATTCGGATGTCTGTGCCGGCGGCTCGGTGGGGGCAGGGGTGCTCCCGCCGGCGGACGCGCTGGAGCCGCCGCAGGCGGCCAGGGACAGGGACATCGCCAGCGCCAGCAGCAAAGCGGTGATCTTTTTCATCTTCATGGTTCTTCTCCTTACCGTTATAGTCAAGAAACTACAACGTGATTATAACAATATCCCTTTGCAAAATCAAGGCTTGCTGGTATACTGTAGACAAAACTGTCCGTCTTTGCCGATGGATGAAAAGGAAATGAGCCATGATCAACATACAGAACTATGTCCGGGCAAAGAGCCTGGAGGAAGCGTACACCCTCAACCAGAAAAAGAGCACCCGCATTCTGGGCGGGATGCTGTGGCTGAAGATGGCCGGCAACACGGTGGGCACCGCCGTGGACCTGGGCGGCCTGGGGCTGGACACCATCGAGGAGAGCGAGGAGGGTTTCCGCCTGGGGGCCATGGCGACGCTGCGCGCCTTTGAGCGGCACCCGGGCCTGGCCGCCTACACCGGCGGCGCGGCCGGCCGGGCGGTGCAGGACATCGTGGGGGTGCAGTTCCGCAACATGGCCACGGTGGGCGGCAGCGTGTGGGGGCGGTTCGGGTTTTCCGACCTGCTGACCCTGCTGCTGAGCATGGACACCCGGGTGGAGCTGTACAAGGGCGGCCTTGTCCCGCTGGAAGAGTTTGCCGCCCGCCCCTATGACCGGGACCTGCTGGTGCGGGTACACATCCGCAAAACGCCGGGCCGGTTCGCCTACCGGGCCATGCGCATCCAGCGCACCGACCTGCCGGTGCTGACCTGCGCGATGAGCCGCCTGGGCGGCGAATACCGGCTGGCCGTGGGCGCCCGCCCGGGCCGGGCGGTGCTGCTGCG
>DWWE01000104.1 GCA_019119835.1 Candidatus Gemmiger stercoravium
CCCTGAACGATGTCTCTGAGGCTGATCTCTCCACCTTCTGTGCTCTGCTCAACCTCAGACCCCGCAAATGCCTTGGTTGGCTCACTCCTTATGAGTCTTTCTTCCAAAATGTGTTGCACTTCACTTGACAAGCTGCCTCATGAAAGAACAACGATAATTCGATATGTTGTTGAAAAGAAGGCCGCAGAGTTATCCCGGCAAGTAAGTTGCAAGAACACGCCCGCTAGGCCAATAAAGAGAAAATCAACGTGTGCGGCGCGGCGGGGCGCGGGGTTTCCCGCAAAGTGACCGCAGCAAGACGGCGGGGCCAGCGGGGGCCCGGCCCCCGCGAAAAAAATAATCCCCCTGACCTTTGTAACAATCCCTCCCAAAAACCGTCCTTATAGGTAAAGAGGAAGAAACGAGAGGAGGACCCCCATGGAGGACCACGAGATCGTCGCGCTGTACTTCGCCCGCAGTGAACGCGCCATCACCGAGACCGCCCGCAAATTCGGGGCCTACTGCCGCAAAATCGCCTGGAACATCCTGGCCAGCCGCCGGGACGCCGAAGAATGCGAAAACGACACCTGGCTGGCCGCCTGGAACACCATGCCGCCCCAGCGCCCCGCCCGGCTGGCCCCCTACCTGGGGCGGATCACCCGCAACCTGGCGCTGGACCGGTACGACCGCCTGCACGCCCGCAAGCGGGGCGGGGTGGACCTGGTGCTGGAAGAACTGTCCGACGTGCTGCCCGCCGCCGGCGCCGTCTCCGACCGAATGGACGCCGCCGAGACCGCCCGCCTCATCACCGAGTTCCTGCGCGGGCTGCCGCCCGAACCCCGCCAGATCTTTCTGCGCCGCTACTGGTACTGCGACCCCACCCGGGCCATCGCCCGGCGCTGCGGCGTCAGCGAAGGCAAGGTGCGGGTCACCCTGCACCGCACCCGGCAAAAACTCCGGGTCTATCTGGAAGAAAGGGGGGTGCGGGTATGACATCCCGGCAACTGTTCGCCGCCATCGGCCTGGTGGATGAAGACCTGATCCTGCAGGCGGCGGCAAAACCCCGCCGCCCCGGCCGGGTCCTGCGCCGGGCGCTGCCGCTGGCGGCCTGCCTGACCCTGGCCCTGCTGGGTGCGCTGTGGTGGCAGGGGACCCCCGCCCCGCCCGCCGCCGGACCCGCCCAGCAAAGCCTGCCCGCCGCCAGCCCGGACGCGCCTGCCACCGCCGCCCCCGCCCCCCAGGCGGAGACGCTGGACGCCGCCGAAAAAGCCGCCGGCCTGCCCGCCGCCCTGGCCGAAGCCATCACCCCCGCCGCCGGCGGCATGGGGGCCGACTGGCTGCTGGCGGAGGATGTGTCCGAACTGACCCTGCCCGACCTGCTCAACGGCCAGACCCCCGCCGCCCTGCCGGTTTACCGGGGGCTGCTGGCCGACCTGGAACTGAACGAAGCGCGGATGCGCGCCATCCTGGCCGAAGCCCTCACGGCGCTGGGGCAGGACCCGGCGCTGGCCGACGGGGCTCAGCTGAGCTGGCAGGTCGCCGGGTTGGACGCCGCCGCCCCCGAGGAGATGGGCCGCAAGATCGTTGAACAAAGCGGGGTGCGTGCGGTGCTGGATTTCTGGGGCGGGCTCTGCCGGCTGGAAGTCACGCTGGGGGACGGCCGGCGGCTCTCGGTGCTCAACGACGGCACGCTGGAATGCACGCCGGGGCAGGAGGATGCCTTCGCCGCCGCCGACCTGGTGCTGGACGCCAACCGCCCGCTGCTGGAAGCCCTGGGCGGCTACACCCGGCTGCTGCCGGGGCCCAACTACGGGCGCAGCTACAGCGACGGCAGCCTGACCGAGAGCCCCCCGGTGCTGGGCAAGGCCGGCGACAGCCCCGCCCAGGCCCTCTTCGGCCGGGACCTGGCGGTGCTGCGAAGCTGCCGCACCGACGGGGAAGCGGCCCTGACCGGCTTTACGCTGCTCGGCTCGGCCCGGGCCGAGTCGATGGGGGAGTACCCGGTCATCACCCGGGAGGAGGCCGAGGCGCTGCTCTGCGCCGGCAGCTACCTGGACGCCGAGTTCATCTCGGTCGGCCCCGGCGAGGGAACAGTGGTCTCGGCCGAGCTCTGCTACCTGCCCGGCCGCAGCCAGTACTATGTGCCGATGTGGCGGTTCCTGGTGGATATGGGGGTGGCCGAAGCCCCGGCCCAGGTCAGCGAGGAGGGCGCCGACCCGGCCCTCCACGCCTACCGGTACTACGATGTGCCCGCCACCCCGCTGGACACCCTGACCGCCCTGGTCACCGACCCGGCCGGGGACTGAAAGGCCCGCCCCCCAGGCGGACACGCTGGACGGCGCCGGAAGGCGCCGCCAAACTGAACGGGAAAAGTTTTGCCCGATTATTTGGAAAAATGTTGAAAATTCGCCGCCGGCTGGGTGCCGGCGGCGAATATTTATCGGACATATTCAGAGTTCGGCAGGGATCAGGGCCGGGCAGGTCCGGACGGCAAACCGGCGGCGGGCAAACCGCCGGCAAAGCCCGGCAGGGACCGGCCGGACCCGGCCCGGCGGCAGCGGGCCGAAAGGGGGAAGCCGGCCCGGCGGCTCACCCGGCGGCGGGCTGCAGGCTGTCCAGCAACGCGAAGACCGATTCGGTGGGGATGTCCGCCTCCCCCTGGTAGGGGCCCCACGCGTCGGCCCGCAGATTGTACAGCACCCCGTCCCGGGTGAACCAGGCGTCCACCAGCCGCACCCGGCCGTCGATCCGGCAGACTGCCGCCTGCACCGTCAGCCCGGCGGGGGTCTGGCGGGTCTCCAGCCGGGTGTCGTACACCCCCAGCTGGCTGGCCGGCGGCAGGGCGGGGGCGTCGGCGCCTTCCAGCCGCACGGCGGCGGTCAATTCCACCAGATACGCCGCCCCGGCCCCGTCGGTCTGGCTGCCCCGGCCTGTCACCAGCACCCCGGCCAGCCGGCCGTCGTCGTCCAGCCGGGCGCTGACCCCGGTCTGGGCGTCGGGCCCGGCCAGCAGCTGGTCCAGCTGGTCGCTGCCCACCAGCGGCAGACCGGTGAGCTCGGCGGCCTGCTGCCAGCCGTCGGCGGCATACCAGGCGCCGCCGTCGTCGGCCGCGTCCTGCAGGGCCTGGGTGCGGAAATCCGGGTCCAGCGCCTCGGCGGGCAGCCGGCCGGCGTCCTCCTCAAACCGGAACAGATACTGGCCGTGGGCTTCGTCCCGCCAACCAAGGCTCACGCTGCCCAGCACCCCGGCCCCCAGCAGCAGCGCCGCGGCGGCCGCGCACACCCCCACCTGCAGCCTGCGCCGGGGGCGGCGGACCGGGCAGGGGGCCGCGGCCAATGCCTGGCGGATCGTCCGGCGGGTCGGGTCGGGCAGGCGGATGTCGTCAAAAATCTGATGGTATCGGGTCATGGGGATCCCTCCTTCAAAAAGTCGCCCAGCAGTCGGCGGGCGCGGGTCAGCCGCATGTAGACGCCCGACCGGGTCAGGCCCAGCGCGGCGGCGATCTCCTGCGGGGTGTAGCCGGCGTAGTAGTACAGGTGGACCACCGCCCGGTAGCCCGGGGGCAGGGCTTGCAGCGCGGCGCGCAGTTCCAGCCGGCCGGGGGTGGTGTCGGGGGCGGCGGGCTCCTGCTCGGCGGGGTCGGGCCGCCGCCGGGCCCGGCGCAGGCAGTCCTTGCAGTAGTTGGCGGTGATCCGCGCCAGCAGCGCCCGTTCCCGCCCGGGCATGGGGGTGCAGTTTTTTTGCAGCAGCCGCAAAAACACCTCCTGCACGGCGTCCTGGGCGTCGGCCGGGTTCAAAAGAAAGCTGTAGGCCAGCCGGTACACATCGTCGGCCCAGGCGTCATACAGCCGCAGAACCTCGCCACGGTCCATAAAGGCACCTCCTTCTCACAGTCTCACAGGGCCGCCCCGGCGGGGGATGCCGGCGGCCTCACCCCGGCAGGGTTTCGGGCAATCCCGCCCCGGACGCGGCCCCCATGCGCCGGGAACCGCCCCGGAAAATCCGGGCGCCTTACCCCGCGGCGGGTGCGGGCGGCCGTCGGCTGGCCGCCTGCCCTGTGCTTTCACTTACATAACGCCGGCGGCGGGCATTTTCCCACACAAATTTCAGAAATTTTTCTCCCCCCTTCACGGTTGGCTCCCCTGCAGCGGGTCCTCTCGTTTCATCGGGGGGCTTTTCTCGGAAAAAGATGGGAAAGCGCTTTCACCAGGATAACACGGGCAGGGCGGGGGTTGTTACGGCGACGGAATGACTTTTTTGAAAAAACAGGGAACCGGAGCAAAAAAACCACCCCTTCGGGCGGGAGCCCGAAGGGGTGGGGTTGGGTTACGGGGTGGCCGTTACGGCGTTTCCGTCAGGCGGCGGGCCGCCGGCCGGGGGCCGGGGCGCGGCGCTTGGCAGGCTGCACAAGATCAAACGCGATTACTTGTACAGGTCCACCAGACGGGTCAGGTGCTCGTAGCGATCCTCGGCGGCCTTCTGGTTCTTGTTGAACAGATCCTGGGCACGCTCGGGGAAGGCACGGGCCAGACGGCTGTAGCGGGTCTCGTTGTTCAGGAAGTCCTGATACTTGCTCATATCGCCGGCCTTGGAGGTCAGGGTGAAGGGGTTCTTGCCCTGGGCCTTGAGCGCCGGGTTGAAGGTGAACAGGTTCCAGTAGCCGGCTTCCACAGCCTTCTTCATCTCGTTCTGGCAGTTGGTCATGCCGCCCTTGACGCCGTGCAGTTCGCAGGGCGCGTAGCCGATGATGATGGACGGGCCGGGGTAAGCCTCGGCTTCGGCAATGGCCTTGACGGCCTGGGCCATGTTGGCGCCCAGGGCGATCTGGGCCACATAGATGTAGCCGTAGGTCATGCAGATCTCAGCCAGGCTCTTCTTGCTGATCTCCTTGCCGGCGGCCGCGAACTGGCAAACTTCGCCGATGTTCGAAGCCTTGGAGGCCTGTCCGCCGGTGTTCGAATACATCTCGGTGTCGAAGACCATGACGTTGACGTCGTGGCCGGAAGCCAGGACGTGGTCGAGGCCGCCGTAGCCGATGTCATAGGCCCAGCCGTCGCCGCCGAAGATCCAGAAGGACTTCTTCGTCAGCAGGTCGGCGTTCTCGACGACCTTGCGGGCCAGCGTGCAGGCTTC
>DWWE01000105.1 GCA_019119835.1 Candidatus Gemmiger stercoravium
GTCCCGCTTTTTGCCGATGGTGTCGATCTCGTCAATAAAGACGATGCAGGGCGCTTTTTCGCCAGCCTGCTTGAACAGGTCCCGCACCTTGGAGGCACCCATGCCCACAAACATCTCCACAAACTCGCTGCCGGCGATGCTGAAGAAGGGCACCCCGGCTTCGCCGGCCACGTCGGCAAACTTGATGGCCTCGCTTTCCTCCACCACATACTGTTTGGCGCCGGACTTGCCGCCGCCGAACATCATGGCGTTGGCGCCGCCCATCTCCCCCATGCGCTTGCGCATCATGTGGTTGGCCCAGGTGGCCAGCAGGATCAGCGGCAGGAACATGACCAGGATGTTGAGCAGGTAATCAAAAATGCCGGGGTTGTTGACCACCTTGTCGAACTTGACGCCGGCGGCCTCCAGCCGGTTGACGATGTCCAGGTCCTGGGGGATGGCGTTGGTGGAATAGAGCTGGTTTTCGCTGTCCTCAAAGACGATCTCGTCGTCGTTGAGCTCCACGGTGGTCAGCTGGCCGTCCTCCAGCATCTGCAAAAAGGTGCCGTAGTCCACCTGCCGAACCCCGGCGCGGGCCAGCATCGGCATAAACAGCGCGTTGAAGCCGATGACCAGCAAAAAGATGATGAGATAACTGGCCCACAGGGATTTTTTGGGGTCCCGGGGCGCTTTTGTCTCCTGCATAATGGGGCATCCTCTCTGCGGCGGCGCACAGCCGGCCGCTTGTATTCTACCCCTCAAGGATGCGCCGGAAAAATGAACAAGGTGTGACGGCAATTTTACCGATTTGCAAAAACCGGGAAAACTTTCTGTGTCAGCCGGACGGCGCTTCGGCCAGGACGGGGTCGGGCTGCCAGCCGGTCACCGGCAGGGCTCCGGTCCGGGTGTCGCCGCCCAGCAGGCTTTCCAGCGGCAGCAGGGTGGTGATCACGGTGTCGTCCACCCAGCTGCCGCAGACCACCCACTCCCCGTCCAGCAGGGCGCGGGGGCAGATGCCCTCGCCCAGCGTGTCGGGCAGGGCGAAGGCGGTCAGGGCCTGGCCGGTGGCCGCGTCAAAGACCCAGACCTCCCCGCTGACCGGGCTCGCGACCCGCAGCGCCGCGTAGATGTCGGTCCCGTCGTCCCGGGTGCCGAAGGCGGCGCATTCGTAGCCGTACTGGTCCGCCCCTCTCGTCCAGTTGATCTGCTCCACCCGATCGCCGGTCAGGTCCATCACGACAAAGTCAAGGCCGGTGCTTCGGCGATCGGCCTCGCCTTCAAAGATAATCCGGTTCCAGTAGGCCCTGCGGGGGGTCATCCACTCGAAGGTGAGGGGGCTCTGGGCGGCCTGCCAGCTGGATTCGGTGTAGAGCAGCCGGTCCTCGCCGGTCGCCAGGTCCCACAGCCGGTAGTCGTAGCTGATGGAGTTGGAAAGCTGGTTCACAAGGTTGGTGTTGCCGGCCAGTTCCAGCGAGCGCAGGTCCACCGGCGAGCGGTTGTGGAGGTAGAGCACGCAGCTGCCCGCCATGGCGTACACCGTGCTGCTTTCAGCCCGGGGCAGCGGGCGCACCGAAACGCTGCCGTCCAACCCCAGCCGCATCAGCCGGGTGCAATCCTCGCCGGAGGTACAGGACCCGTACAGGGCCTGCCCGTCGGTGTACAGGTCCCCGCGCAGGATGTAGGCGAGCCTCATCGCCTGGTCGTCGTCCAGGTCGGGGAATTCGCAGAGCCAGTCCCGCACGCCGGTGGCCGGGTCCAGCCGTTCCAGCCGGGGCGGCTGCCGGTACAGCTGCTCCCGGGCGTCCTGGGCGGCCGCCGCCTGGTCGTAGTCCCCGCCGCCGCCCAATCCGTCGATCAGCTCCCGGTTCCATTCCTGCCGGGCTTCCCAGTCCGCCTGGTCGGCGCCGCGGTAGAACAGGTGGGGCGTGCCGTCCAGCACAAAGAGCAGGTAGGCATACCGGTCGGCCAGCCAGGCCGGGCACTGGGTGCCGTCATGGCCGCAATGGGACCAGGGGCACAGCGGCGTCTGAACGCCGGAGGCATCCAGCCGGCAGACCACCCCTTCGGTGCTGGAAAGGCCGGCGGGGACGATGCTGTAAAAGACATGGCCGTCGTCCTGCCGCAGCGGCGTCAGCGGCCCGGCCAGGGCCGGGACGGCGGTTTCGGGGGTGGCGGCGGCCGTCTCGGGGGTGGCGGTCCCGGCGGAGGAGGCCGCGCCGCAGCCGGTCAGGCAGAGCGCCGCCAGGCAGAGCACCGCCAGCAGGCGGCGGGTCAGGGTTTCCATGCTTCTCTCCTTTCTGCGGGGCGGGGGCGGCGGCCGGGGCGGGCTTTGCCCCGCCGGGCTCAGAATTCCTCCCGCACGCCCAGATGCAGGCAGAGCCAGGTCCGCTCGGTATCGCCCCAGGCATTGCCGGCGGCGCAGGTCATCAGCACGCCGCCCCGGGCGCTGTACAGGCCGCTCTCCTCAAAATCAGTGCCGGCGGGGGGCGCCCAGTCCCCCAGGCCGTCCAGTTCGTTGATGCGGGTCCAGGCGGGCAGGCAGACGGCCGGGTCCGGCGGGGTGCCGGGGCGGCCGTACTCGGTGCCGAAATCCATCCAGAGGGTGACCAGCTTGTTGGTGCGGCTTTCCACCACCACCATCAGGCAGGGGTCGTACTCGTTCTCCTCGGGGAAGACGCTGATGCGGGTGAAGCCCAGCGAATCGTTGGAATAGTAGACCCGCTCGCCGTTGTGCTCCAGCAGGGTTTTGCCCACGCTGCACCAGATGTCGTCCAGCACGCCGGCGGTGTACAGCTGGTCCAGCAGGGTGTTCAGGTATTCGTACATGGTCCAGGCATCCCAGATCATCTCCCCCTGGTTCTGGCCGCTGGCGGTGTAGAGCAGCGGGTCCTCCCCCGCCGCCGTCCCTTCGGCCGCGGGGGTGGCGTACCGGGAGCCGTAGACGCTCAGGAAGGCGGCGTTCTGGGCTTTCAGCTGGCGGATCAGGTAGTAATCCTCCCCGGTGGGGACCAGGGAGGTGTAGGGCTGGTCCATGGCGGCGGGGCGGTCCAGCAGGGCGGCGTCGCTCAGGGCGAACCAGGCCAGCGGGGTGGCGGCCAGCAGCGCCACCACCGCCGCGCAGCCCGCCGCCAGGGCCAGGCTGCGGCGCCGGGAACGGGGGTCAGGCATGGGGTTCCTCCTTTTCGGGGGCGGCGGGCCGGGCCCGCCGCAGCACAAAGCGGACGGCCGTGCCCTGCCCGGGGGCGCTGTCAAAGGTCAGGGCGGTGCCGTGGGCTTCGGCGATGCGGGCGCAGAGCGCCAGCCCCAGCCCGCTGCCCCCCTGTTTGCGGGCGCGGGACTTGTCCACCATGTAAAAGGGTTCGGTGATGCGGTCCAGCTGGTCGGCGGGGATGCCGCAGCCCCGGTCCCGCACCGTGACCCCGACGGTGTCGGGGCCGGGGTCGAAGGCGACGGTGACGGCGCCGCCGGGGTCGGCCTTGGCGGCGTTGGTGAAAAGGTTGAGCAGCAGGTCGCAGAGCAGGTCGGGGTCGCCCTGGACCCACAGCCCGGTGGCCGGGGCCAGGACGCGGCCGCCGGCCGGGCGCAGGGCGGGCGCGGCGGCGCGGACCGCCTCGGCCACCGCGGCGTCCAGCGGCATCGGGGCGAGGGTGAGGCCCTCCTCATCCAAACGGAGCAGCCGCAGCAGCTTGCCGCTCAGCTCCTCCAGCCGGCGGGCTTCGTGAAAGATGGCGCCGGCGGCCTCCCGCTGTTCGTCGGGGTCGGGCTGCATCGTGCGCAGCAGGTCGGCGTAACCCAGGATGCCGGTCATCGGGGTCTTGAGTTCGTGGGTGAAGGCGCCCATGAAGTCCTCCCGCTGGCGCACCGAGAGTTCCAGCGCATCCACCTTCTCCTGCACGGCGGCGGCCATCTGGTCAAAGTTCTCGCTCAGCTCGCCGATCTCGTCGCCGGTGTGGATGCCGGTGCGCAGGGCATAGTCGCCGGCGGCGATGCGGCGGCTGGCCCGGCTGAGCAGCGCCAGCGGCCGGGTGAGCCGGTGGGACAGCACCGCCGCCACCAGCCCGGCCCCGGCCAGCACCGCGCCTTCCAGCAGCAGGAAGCGGCGCAGGCTGCGGGTGCGGGCGTCAAAGACTTCGGTCAGGTCAAAGGCCGAGTAGAGGGTCAGCCCGTTGAGCAAATCGCTGCGCCAGACCCGCCAGACCCGCCCGGCCCAGCGGGTGACCACCGACTGGCCGGCCCCGGGCAGGGTGCCGGTCCAGCCAGCGGGAAAGGTGGAATACCAGCTTTGCTGCAAAGCGTCCCCGGCCTGGGCCTGTTCGGTGGGCAGCAGCGCCCGCAGCTGGTCCCGCCCGCCGCCGATCCGGCTGCAGAAAGGCCCCAGCGCGGTCTGATCGACGGTGTCCCCCTGGCGCAGCAGGGACAAGACCTCGCTTTCCACCGCCGAGCAGGTCATGCCGTGCTGGCCCTGTTCCTGCCGGGCGGAGGCGGTGAGCCGGTCGGTGAAGTCGCCGTAGAGCAGCGCGCTGCCGCCCAGCGCAAAGAAAGCCACCACGACCAGCAGCATACTACAGACAAGTTTGGCGGAAAAGCGCATGGGGCGGCTCCCTCCTTGTGGGCCCCGGCGGGCGGGGCGGGCTTATTTGCCGCGGGCAGGGGGGGTGTCGTCCTCCCGGCGCAGGCGGTAGCCCACCCGGTAGACGGTCTCGATCTGTTCCTGCCAGCCGAGTTTTTTGCGCAGCCGCTGGATGTGCAGGTCCAGGGTGCGGGTGTCGGTGAGCTCGGCGCCCCAGACCCGCTCGTACAGCACATCCCGGTAGAGCGCCGCGCCCCGGTTGCGCATGAGCTGTTCCAGCAGCGCGAACTCCCGCGGGGTCAGGTCCACCGGGCTGCCGTTTTGGGTGACCTGGCGAGCCACCACGTCCAGCGTGACCCCGAAGGCCGTCAGCGTCTGCCCGCCCCGGCCGGCCCGGCGCAGCACCGCGCCCACCCGGGCCAGCAGCTCTTCCACCTCGAAGGGTTTGACCAGGTAGTCGTCCGCCCCGAGGCTCAGCCCCCGCACCCGGTCCCGGGTGGAGCCCTTGGCCGTGATGAAGATGACCGGCGTGCCCATGGGCTGCAGATATTCCAGCAGCTCGTAGCCGTCCAGCCCCGGCAGCATGATGTCCAGCAGCGCCAGGTCAAAGTCCTGCGCTTCGATCAGGTCGGCGGCGGCAACCCCGTCGTGGGCCACCGTGCAGGCATAGCCGGCCCGCTTCAGGCTGACTTCGATGAGCCGGGCGATGGTCCCCTCGTCCTCCACAATCAGAATGCGGTTCACGGCGCGTCTCTCCTTCCCGGGCGTATTTTCTGAACTTGCTTCCTGCGTTTACCATACGATAAACTTGTATCCCCCTTGTATCCGGGGTGCAAAACGGCACAAAACAGGGCCCCCTGTCCGGAGGCCCGCAGATTGTTGAAAAATTCTAAAACCGTCGCCGTCGGCGGACATGCGCCGACGACGGCGACACCGCCAGGGAAATTTTGCGGCAAATTGTGTGCGAGGAACGCAGTGACGAGTGCGCGATTTGCCGTAAAATTTTGTCGAAGGGGATACACAAGGGGAAACAGACGCGTTAGGCAATTGCCGTGCGCGGCTGTTGCC
>DWWE01000106.1 GCA_019119835.1 Candidatus Gemmiger stercoravium
TCCGCCTCGCTGCATCCGCCGCAGGCGGCGCTCGGCTCCGCAGCCCTTCGACAAAATTTTACGGCAAATCGCGCACTCGTCACTTCGTTCCTCGCACACAATTTGCCGTAAAATTTCCCTGTCGGTGTCGCTGTCGTCGGCGCATGTCCGCCGACAGCGACGATTTTAGATTTTTCGACAGTCTGAATCCCCTGCCGCAGATACGCGGCATTTTTGCTTTTCAGCCGGTGGGTTCAGGCTGGCGGGGCGCGGCCCTCAGGCAAACCAGAAGCCCTGGTAATCGTATTTGAAGGTGCGGTAGTTCTGCATGGTACACTCGTAGGCGTATTCCCGGATCAGGTTGCCGGCGGAATCGTACTCGCCGAAAACCATCGAGACGCCGCTGTTCACCACCCAGTGCCCGTATTCGCCGTAGGGCGTACCGTTGGACACGATGCTGGAATAGGGAACGTCAAAGGACTGGGTCAGCGCAAAGGTGCGGGCGTTCTCGTCGATCTTGTACACATACACCTGGCTGGTCTCGCTGCCGTCGCCGTACAGGTCGGTCCCCACGGTGTCGGCCACCTCCAGCTCCAGGCCGTCCCGGCTGTTCAGCGACCAGTAGTTGTTGTTGTACAGCAGCAGGTAATACACGCCGTCTTCCTCGCCGTTTTGCAGGAACTCCACGCAGTGCTGGCCGTACTGGGGCACAAAGTCCCCCTCCTGGGTCAGGCAGAGGTCGGCGCAGGGGGTGTCGGCCCAGAACCGCTCGTCCCCGGCCAGCCAGTCCACCTCGGGGGCGGTGTGGATGCCCTTGACCTTGATGATGGTGGACGTCTCGCGGGAGGAGACGATCAGGCTGTCATCCTCCGCCATGTACTGCAGGCTGTTCAGGTGGATCCAGTCCCACTCGCCGGCCTGCCAGAAGAAGGGGTCGGTGGCCGAGACCGGGCGGGTCATCGCAAAGTAGCCGTCCATCACCTGGGTAAAGTCCAGCAGTTCGGTCACGGCGCCGCTCTCCAGGTCGATGGAAAGCACCACGTCCTCCACCGTCTCGCCGTCGGCATGTTCGGCCAGGGCCAGCAGTTCGCCGTCCTGCCCGAAGCCGATGTCATGGTGCAGCTCGTACCCGTCCAGGTCGTAGACCTGCTCCACCTGGCCCAGCCCGTTGATCCGGGCGATCTTGGTGGAGGACACGCAGGTGATGATGTCGTTGTCCGCCGAAAGGATCCGGTCCAGGCCGAAGCCTTCCAGCACCATCTCGTAGCGCATCACGCCGGCATTGTCATACATAAAGCCGTAGCCCAGGTATCCGTTGACCCGCATCATCGTGAACAGCCCGTCGCTCAGCTCCTCTTCCGAACTGCCGTCGGTGGTCTCCAGGCGGGTGTTGTAGCCGGACTCGGTCCCGGGCATCTCGACGGTGAAGTGCACGGTCTGGCGCAGGTTGCCCCAGGACCCCGCGATGGTCAGGGTCACCTCGTTGACCTCGCCGGGCACCAGGCCGATGAGCTGGAACTCATGGGTGCGCCCGAACCGCTGGCCGCTGGCGTCCGCCGCGATGGCGGTGAAGTCGGGGATGTCCGGGTCGTCCACATGCACGGTGTACTGCACCTTGGTGGGCATGTCGGTGGTGAAGTACAGGTACAGGCCGTTGCTGCTGGTGCCGTAGGGGCTCACCACCGCCAGCGGATTGTCGGCGGTCCAGGTGGTCACGGTCTTCAGCTCCTCCAGCGCACCGGACAGACGCTGCTGCACCTCGGTGTCATAGAAGGTGAAGCCCTCCTCGTCAATATCCATCGGCACCAGGTACAGCGCCCGCATGCCCTCGTCGCCCAGATCGGCCTCGGCGTATTCGATCTGCAGTTCTTCGTTGGAAGCAACTTCCTTCCCGGCGTCGATCTGCCAGTCGCTGCGCACAACGCTCTCCTGGGCGGTGAACGCCTTGGACACGGCCAGCACGATCAGCGGCACGGCCACGGCCAGCACCAGCAGCACGGCCAGCAGGATCAGCAGCCATTTGCGGCGCCGGGGTTTGGGAGTCTGTGTTTCCATGGTCAGATGCACTCCTTTCGGATGGGAACGGATGGGAAAACAACAAAATCGGCGATCCTTGGATCACTTGGCAGGCAGGGGGCGGCCGCTCAGCAATAGTTGATGACGATCAGCACGACACCCAGGACGGTCAGCACGGCGCCGGTCATGCGGTTCAGCAGCAGGGTGCTGGCCCGGGTGGCGATGCGGGCGGCCACCTGGGCCCAGCCCAGCGTGAAGAGGATGCACAGCACCAGCAGGTCCGGCTGCGGGCGGGACCCCATGGCCACATGGCTCACCGCCCCGGTCAGGGCCGAGAAGGTCATGATGAAGACACTGGTCCCCACGGCGGTCTTGAGCTCGTAGCCCAGCACCACCGTCAGCACCAGCAGCATCATCATGCCGCCGCCGGCGCCGAAGAACCCGCACACCAGCCCGATCACGCTGCCGCCCAGAATGCCCTTGAGCACCCGGATGGCCAGCGACTCCCCCTCCATCGTGCGGCGGGTGGAGGTGACGGGCAGGATCAGGAATTTCAGCCCCAGCAGCACCAGCATCAGCACCGAGGTGTTGCCCAGCGCGCTGCTGGGCACCAGGCTGGACAGCCAGCTGCCCACGGTGGTCATGACCAGCACGCTGACCATCATCACAAGACCGTTGCGGATGTCGATGGATTTGTTCCGGGCATAGGTGCAGGCGCTCACGGCGCTGGCCAGCACGTCGCTGGCCAGCGCGATGCCGATGGCGTCGTAGGCGTCCACCCCCAGGAAGGTGACCAGCATCGGGGTGATGACGGTGGCCGCGCTCATGCCGGCGAACCCGGTGCCGATGCCGGCCCCCGCCCCGGCCAAAAAACAGATCCAGACCTCATACAGATAATTGCTCAAACGGTGCGAACCTCCAGACCGGCGGCCCGGCCGGGTCGCCTGCAAGTTAAAAGATCGTTTTTTACTATACCACAAAAACGCGGCCTTGCAAACCCATCACCTGGCTGCAAAAAGCGCCTGTATGCGAAAAGATTTCGAATATTTTGTGAAATGCCCCGCTTTGGGGGGATTGACGCGCCCGCCCCGGCGGGATAAACTGAGAACAGCGCCCCCAAAAGCGCCAGACTGTCATACCCACAGGAGGAACCCATGTCCGCACCCACCCTGTTTGCCACCGACACCCTGCGCGGCCAGCTGCAGGCTGTCATCCGCCTCAGCATCCCGGCGGTGCTGTCCCAGATCTCCGCCACCGCCATGCAGTATATCGACGCCACCATGGTGGGCAGCCTCGGGGCCAACGCCTCGGCCGCCATCGGGCTGGTGTCCAGCAGCACCTGGCTGCTCAGCGGCCTGTGCGCCGCGGCGGCCACCGGCTTTTCGGTCCAGGTGGCCCACCGCATCGGCGCCGGGCAGGACGACCGCGCCCGGGCGGTGGTGCGCCAGGCGGTGGTCTTCTCGGTCTGGTTCGGGCTGCTGCTGGCGGCGGCCGGGGCGGCGGTCAGCCGCCCGCTGCCGGTCTGGCTGGGCGGCGCCGCCGACATCTGCGCCGACGCCGCGGCCTACTTCCTGATCTATGCCCTTGCGCTGCCGGCGCTGCTGGTGCAGCAGATGTTCGGCGCCATCCTGCAGTGCAGCGGCGACATGCGCACCCCCAGCCTGCTCAACGTGCTCATGTGCCTGCTGGACGTGGTGTTCAACGCGATCTTCATCTTCCCCGGCCTGCAGCTGGGCCCGGTGCGGCTGCCCGGCGCCGGCATGGGGGTGGCCGGCGCGGCGCTGGGCACCGCATTGGCCCAGGCGGTGGTGGCCCTGCTCATGCTGTGGGCGGTGCTGGCCCGCAGCCCCCGGCTGCGCCACCTGGGCGGCAGCTGGCGGCCGGACGGCGAATGCCTGCGCACGGCGGCCCGCATTGCGGTGCCGGCGGCGGTGGAGCGGGTCACCCTCAGCGCCGCCCAGATCGCCGCCACCCGCATCGTCTCGCCGCTGGGCACCGTGGCGGTGGCGGCCAACTCGCTGGCGGTCACGGCCGAAAGTTTCTGCTATATGCCGGGGTACGGCATCTCGGCGGCGGCCACCACCCTGGTGGGCCAGAGCCTGGGCGCCGGCGAAAAGCGACGGGCCCGGCGGTTCGCCTGGCTGTCCACGGCGCTGGGCATGGCGGTCATGGGGGGCACGGCGGTGGTCATGTTCCTTCTGGCCCCGGCCATCTTCACAATGCTCACCCCCGACGCGGCGGTGCGCAGCCTCGGCGTGCAGGTGCTGCGCATCGAAGCCTTTGCCGAACCCCTCTTCGCGGCCTCCATCGTGGCGGCGGGGGCGCTGCGCGGCGCCGGCGACACCCTGGCCCCCAGCCTGATGAACCTGGTCAGCATGTGGGGGGTGCGCATCACGCTGGCGGCCTGGCTGGCGCCCCGCTGGGGGCTGCACGGCGTCTGGGCGGCCATGTGCTTCGAACTCTGCGTGCGGGGCGTGCTCTTCCTGGTGCGGCTGCTGCGGGGCCGCTGGCTGGAAAAGAAGGCGGTCTGACCGCCCCCGCCCGGCGGGGCATACCAATAGATCCGGCAGGACACGGTCGGCGCCCGGGCGGCGGCCGCGCCCTGTTTTTTTGCGCCGTTTTCCGCCCCGCCGGCCGCCGCAAGGGCACAAAGGCCGCCGCCGGCGGCCGGGGCGGCAAAAGAAACCCCGAAACTTTGCTTTTGCCCGGCGGACGTGTTACAATAAATGCAAAGTAAATACCAACCACCGGAGATGGGAGGAGGGCGACCCATGCTTCCAAACAACGAGGAACACCTGCGCTATCTGCGGGTGCTGGCCCGGCAGTTCCCCACCGTGGCGGCGGCCGCCAGCGAGATCATCCGCATCGAAGCCATCACCCGGCTGCCCAAGGGCACCGAGCACTTTATGAGCGACCTGCACGGAGAGAACGAGGCGTTCCTCCACATCCTCAACAGTGCGTCGGGGGTCATCCGGGAAAAGATCGACCTGGTGCTGGGGGAGGGGGTGCCGGCGGCCGAGCGGGCCGAGCTGGCCACCCTGATCTACTACCCGGCCCAGAAACTGCCTGAACTCAAGGCCCGCCAAGCCGACCTGGAGGGCTGGTACCGCAAAACGCTGCTGCGGCTCATCGAGCTCTGTCGCCAGGTATCCAGCAAGCACACCCGGGCCCATGTGCGCCGCTGCCTGCCCCAGAGCTGCGCCTACATCCTGGACGAGCTGCTCCACGCCCATTTCGAGGACCACGACAAGGACCTGTACTACGGCCAGATCATCGACAGCATCCTGCGCTATGACCGGGCCGACGCCTATGTGATCCGCTTCTGCGAGGTCATCAAACACCTGGCGGTGGACCGGCTGCACATTCTGGGGGACCTGTTCGACCGGGGCCCGCGCCCCGACCTGATCCTGGACCAGCTCATGGCCCACCACGATGTGGACATCCAGTGGGGCAACCATGACGTGGTCTGGATGGGGGCGGCCTCGGGCAGCCCGGTCTGCATCTTCACGGTGCTCAAGACCTCGCTGGCCTACGGCAACCTGGACCTGCTGGAGACCGGCTACGGCATCAGCCTGCGGGGGCTGGAGCGGTTCGCCGTGGAGTTTTACCCCGGCCCCCAGCACCCCCGCTGGGAACCCCACCTGGACCCCCGCCAGACCGCCGCCCCCGCCGTGCAGCAGCGCAACGCCCGGATGCACAAGGCGGTCACCCTGCTGCTCTTCAAGCTGGAAGCCCAGGTCATCGCCCGCAACCCGGATTTCGGGATGCAGGGGCGGGACTGCCTCAACCACATCGACTACGCCGCCGGCACCGTCCGCTGGGCCGGCGGGACCAGCCCGCTGCTGGAAAACGACTTCCCCACCGTGGACCCCGCCGCCCCCGCCGCCCTCACCCCCCGGGAGGAGGAGCTGGTGGCCGAGCTGGTCCGGGCCTTCACCCAAAGCGAACGGCTGCAGCGGCATGTGCGCTATCTCTACGCTCGGGGGGCGGTGTACAAGGTCACCAACGGCAACCTGCTGTTCCACGGCGCGGTGCCCATGACCGCCGACGGTGATTTTGCCCGGGAGACCTTCGAAGGGCAGGGGTACAGCGGCCGCGCCCTGTTCGACTACTGCGACCGCCGCGCCCGGGCCGGCTACTTTGCCCCGCCGGGCAGCGCGGCCCGGCTGGCCGGGCAGGACTTCCTGTGGTATCTGTGGTGCGGGGCGCTCTCACCGATCTACGGCCGCAGCGCCATGACCACCTTCGAGCGGCTGTACATTGCCGACAAGGCCGCCCATGCCGAGCGCAAAAACCCCTACTACGCGCTGGTCAGCGGGCCGGGGGCCGCCGCTGTGGCCGAGCGCATCCTGGCCGAGTTCGGCCTTTCGGGCGAAGGGTGCCACATCCTCAACGGCCATGTGCCGGTGCGGGCGGTGGAAGGGGAGGACCCGGTCAAGGCGGGCGGCCGGCTGGTGGTCATCGACGGCGGGTTCTGCCGGGCCTACCACCGGCGCACCGGCATCGCCGGCTACACGCTGGTGTACAACAGCCGCGGCCTGACCCTGCGCACCCACCAGCCCTTCGAGAGCACCGAGGCCGCCATCCGGGACGACGAGGACATCGACTCCCAAAGCGCCTACATCTACACGGCGCCCCACCGCATCCTGGTGCGGGATACCGACGAAGGCCGGGACCTGCAGCAGATGATCGGGGACCTGAGCCGGCTGGTGGACGCCTACCGCACCGGCCTGCTGCCCGAACAGCCCGGGGGCTGAGCCCCCAAGACCCAGCGAGGAAGGAATTATGGAACAACAGCCGCGGGACCTCATCCCCCGCACCCTGCTCATTGTGGATGATGACGAGATCAACCGGGGCATTCTGGCCCACATCTTTGCCGGGCAGTATGCCATCCGGGAAGCCGAAAACGGCCGGGAGGGCCTGCAGATCATCGAGAACGCCGGGGCTTCCCTGTGCGCGGTGCTGCTGGACGTGGTCATGCCCGAGATGGACGGCCTGGCCGTGCTGCGGGCGCTGCAGCCCACCGGGGCGCTGCAGCGGCTGCCGGTCTTCCTGATCACCGCCGAAGCCCGGGACGAAGTCATGCGGGAAGCCTACACCCTCGGCGTGATGGACGTGATCAGCAAACCGGTGGTGCCCTATGTGGTGCAGCGGCGGGTGCAGAGCGTTGTGGAACTGTTCGACGCCCGGAAACGGCTGAGCCGCACGGTGGAACAGCAGCAGTCCGAGCTGGTGCGCCGGGCCCGGCAGATCGTCGATCTCAACATGGGCATGATCGAAGCCCTCTCCACCGCCATCGAATTCCGGGACGGCGAATCCGGCGAGCATGTCCGCCGCATCCACGACATCACGGCGCTGCTGCTCTCCCGCACCGCCATGGGCGCCGGCTTGTCCGAGGAGGAGATCGAGCAGATCGCGCTGGCCTCCATCATGCACGATGTGGGCAAGATCGCCATTCCCGACGCGATCCTCAACAAACCCGGCCGGCTCACCCCCGAGGAATACGAGATCATGAAGACCCACACCCTGCGCGGGGCCGAACTGCTGGCCAGCATCCCCCAGCTGCGGGACAACCAGGCCTACGCCTACGCCTACGACATCGCCCGCCACCACCACGAGCGCTGGGACGGCCGCGGCTACCCCGACGGGCTGAAAGGGGAGGAAATCTCCATCTGGGCGCAGGTGGTCTCGCTGGCCGACGTGTACGACGCGCTGAGCTGCAAGCGGGTGTACAAGCAGGCTTTTGACCGGGACACTGTGATCCGGATGATCTGCACCGGGCAGTGCGGCGCCTTCAACCCCAAACTGCTGGACAGTTTCCTGGCCGTGGAACCCCAGCTGCGCTGCCTGTACGAGCAGCGGGGCTGAGCGCCCCGGACCGGGCAAAAAATGACGGATTCCCAGACCATGGGAAGGTTCGATAAAGAAAGGAAGGATGATCGAAATGGATGCTGCGCGCAAAGCCCGCCTGCAGGCGGGGGGCATCGAGGTGGACAGCGCCCTGGAACGGATGATGGGCAGCGAGGCGCTGCTGGAGCGGTTCCTGACCAAGTTCCTGGCCGACCCCAACTACGACCGGCTCTGCCGGGCCGTGGCCGACCGGGACGAAGCCGCCGCCCTCACCGCCGCCCACACCCTCAAGGGGGTGTGCGGCAACCTGTCCATGACGGCCCTGTTCGAGACCCTCACCGCCCAGGTGGCCGAGTTCCGGGCCGGGGACTGGGCGGCCGCCGCCGGCCGGATGCCCGCCGTCACCCGGGCCTACCAGCAGGCGGCCCGGGCCATCCGCGGCGAAGACTGAGCCGGAAAGGGGCGGACCATGGATACCAACAAACGCACCGGCCGGTATCTGGTGGCCAGCGTGCTGGCGGTGGCGGTGCTGTGCGTCGGGGTTTTCTTCGGCGTGATCCAGTATGTGCGCGGCGCCAGCGACGCGGCGCTGACCCGGGTGGGGGAGATCTACATGCAGGAGATCAGCCACCAGGTCAGGCTGCATTTCCGCACGGTGGTCAACCTGCGCCTGTCCCAGATCCAGAGCGTGATCTGGCGCACCCCGCCCGAGACGGCCCGGCAGGACGCCGCGGCCGCCCGCGACCGGCTGGTGCGCAGCGGCCAGGCCATCGGTTTCAGCACGCTGGCGCTGTACAGCACCGCCGGCGAACTGGACACTTTGTACGGCGAACCCCTCACCATCGAGGATGCCGACGCCTTCCTGGCCGCGATGAACCAGGCCGACCCGCGCATCACCATCGGCAGCGACGCCGCCGGCCAGGAATACCTGGTCCTGGGGGTGTCGGTGGGCTACCCCGAGGGCGTCGGCTACCCGCTGAACATCGAGGGGGAGTGTACGGCCCTGGTGGCGGCGCTGCCGCTGGCCACCCTCAACGAAACGCTGGAACTGGAGCAGGGCAGCTCGCTGGTCTTCTCCCACATCATGCGGCACAACGGGGATCTGGTGCTGGTCAACACCGACATGGACACCGACAACTACTACGACTGGCTTTGTACCGGCTGCACCTTTGACACCGGCACCGGCGCCGAGGCCGCCGAGGCGCTGCGCCAGGCGGTGGAAACCGGGCAGGATTACTCGACGGTCATGCGGGTGGAAGGGGTGCGCCGGCACATCTACTGCACCGCGCTGCCGGATTCCGACTGGACCCTCATCACCGTCATGCCCTACGGCCCGCTGGACGAGATCGTCTCCGGCCTTGGGGAGCGGCGCACCGTGGTCACACTGGGCGGCTGCGCGCTGCTGCTGGCCGCGCTGGGCATCGTCTTCTTCGGCTACTGGAAGCTGTCCGGCCGGCAGATGCGGGCGCTGCGCCAGGCCCAGGCCGAAGCCCAGCGGGCCAACCAGGCCAAAAGCGAGTTCCTGTCCAACATGAGCCACGACATCCGCACCCCCCTCAACGCCATTGTGGGGATGACCGGCATCGCCGCCGCCAACCTGGACGACCCGGACCGGGTGCAGGACTGCCTGCGCAAGATCCACCTGTCCAGCCGGCACCTGCTGGGGCTCATCAACGACGTGCTGGACATGTCCAAGATCGAAAGCGGCCGGCTCACCCTCAACATCGCGCCGGTCTCGCTGCGGGAAACGATGGAGGCGCTGGTCAGCATCGTCCAGCCGCTGGTCAAGGCCAAGCGGCAGAATTTTGACGTGGTGATCCGGGACATCACGGCCGAGCGGGTCCTGTGCGACGATGTCCGGCTCAATCAGGTGCTGCTCAACCTGCTGTCCAACGCGGTCAAGTTCACCCCCGAGGCCGGGCGCATCACCGTCACGCTGTACCAGCAGCCCAGCCCCGCCGGGGCGGACCGGGTCTGCTGCCATTTCCTTGTGCAGGACACCGGCATCGGCATGTCGGAGGAATTCCAGCGCCATATCTTTGATTCCTTCGCCCGGGAGGACAACGCCCGGGTACAGAAGATCGAGGGCACCGGCCTGGGCATGGCCATCACCAAGTATATCGTGGACGCCATGCAGGGCAAGATCCGGGTGGACAGCCGCCAGGGCGAGGGCAGTACCTTCCATGTCACGCTGGACCTGGCCTGCGCCGGCGGCGAGGAGACCGACCTGCAGCTGCCCCCCTGGCGGGTGCTGGTGGTGGACGACAACGAGGACCTGCGCCAGAGCGCCCTGCAGGAGCTGGACAGCCTGGGGGTCCGGGCACAGGCTGCCGACTCCGGCCCGGCGGCCATCGAGATGGCCGCCGCCCGCGCCGCCGAAGGCCAGGGCTATCAGGCCGTGCTGCTGGACTGGAAGATGCCCGGCATGGACGGCATCGAGACCGCCCGCCGCCTGCGGGACGCGCTGGGCGACCAGCTGCCGCTGCTGCTGGTCTCGGCCTACGACGGCAGCGAGATCGAATCCGAAGCCCGCGCCGCCGGCATCCGGGGCTTTTTGGGCAAACCGCTCTTCCGCTCCACCCTCTACCACGGCCTGCGCCGCTGCCTGGAGGCGGACGAACCCGCCCCCGAAAGCCGGGAACCCGAACCCTCGGCGCTGGAAGGGCGCCGGCTGCTGGTGGCCGAGGACAACGAGATCAACTGGGAGATCGCTGCCGAACTGCTGGGGGACCTGGGCTTCCTGGTGGAACATGCCGAGGACGGCTGCCGCTGCGTGGAGCTGTTCGAGGCGTCGGCCCCCGGCTACTATGACGCGATCCTGATGGATCTGCGGATGCCCCGGATGAACGGGTACGAGGCCACCCGGGCCATCCGCGCCAGCACCCGGCCGGACCACGGCCTGCCGATCATCGCCATGACGGCGGATGCCTTCTCGGAGGATGTGCAGAAATGCCTGGATTGCGGCATGAACGCCCATGTGGCCAAGCCGCTGGATCTGCGGGAACTGGTGCGGCTGCTGCAGAAGTTCATCGGCACGGCCGACTGACCCGGCCGGGCCGCAGCCCCATACAGTACAAAGCGCCCCCGCCCGGGAACCCCGGGCGGGGGCGCTGCCTTCTTTATTATGAATCGCAGGGAGGATGATCCCGGCGTGTTTGGCGCCTTTCGCTCATCCGTTCAGCCGGAACAGGCTCTGGTTGCGGTGGGCGTGGGTGCCGATGTTGTTGTATTCCAGCAGGAAATACCCCTGGACCCATTCGTCCAGGGTGGGGTCCTCGCCGTACTCATGGGTCACGCCGGAAGCGTCCATAAAGTCGTTGCCGGCGGTCACCACCGTCACCTGTTCCTTCATGGCCAGCAGGTACTGGTAGAAGGGGGTCAGCGGCAGGCCGGCCTGCTCGGCCAGGGTGGGGGCCAGCATGCACAGGTCCATCCGGTTCAGCGGGTCGGTGCCGCTGGCGGTGCCGGCATCCTCCAGCGGGTAGTTGGCCCAGATGATGTAGGGGGTGCTGCGCTCCAGGATCTGCAGGTCGTTTTCCGACGCAATGGTCTTGTCGGCCACATGGTCCACAAAGCTGGGGGCGTGGTCGCCGGCCATCGCCACGATCACCTTGCGGCCGGTCTCTTCATACAGGTTGGTGAAATACTCGGTCAATTCCCCGAAAGCCTGGTCGGTCAGGTACATGCAGGACAGGTACTCGTCCATCAGGCTGTCGTACTCGCCGTAGTCGGTGGCGGCGTGGACCAGGTCCAGGCTCGGGTCGTTCATATCGTAGTCGCCGTGGCTCTGGATGCTTACCAAGAAGCTGAACCGGGGCTGGTCGGCGGGCATGGCCTCGTACAGCGCCTCAAAGTCCCGGTAGCTGGCGCTGTCGGTCTGGTAGGGGCGGTTGCCGTAGTATTCCTGGGTGGGGAAGCTGTCCTCAAAATACACCTGGTCAAAGCCCAGGGCCAGCCAGGCGCCGTTGCGCCGGTAGTTGGACTTGGTGTAGGGGTGGGCGGCCATCGTCGTGTAGCCCAGATCTTCCAGATAGCTCACGATGCTGTTGGCGTCGTACAGGTTCAGCCAGTTGAAGGGGGTGATGCTGGGCATCAGCATCATCGAGTTGGAGCAGAGCATCTCATATTCGCTGGAGTTGGTGCCGCCGCCCACATGGGGCCCGACGGTGTGGCCGTAGATGCTGTTGTCCAGGTTCTTGGTCACCGACATGACCTCCCGGTCGGCCTGCAGGTTGGTCACCAGGTCAAAGTCGTAAAAACTTTCGGACAGGATCATCACCACGTCGGGGTATTCCTGCTCGGATACGGTGGCCGTGGCCGGGGTGTAGCCGTCGGCCTTGGCGGCGGCTTCGGCGGCGGCCTCGTTGGTGTAGCCTTCCGGCTCGATGATGGGGTTCATCATCAGCCCGGCGGACTCGATGGTGCCGGCCAGGTAGCCGTAGGTGTAGTAGGTGTTCTGCCAGGCCCAGCCGTAGGTGGATTTGGGCTTGAGGGAGAAGGGGGCGAAATACCCCACATACAGGATCGCAAAGATCCCCGCCGCGCAGCCGGCCCACCGGCCCAGGCGCCGCTTCCAGCCGATGCGCGGCGCCTTGCCGCGGCCGCGGGCCAGAAAATGCTGGACCACCGCGATGACCAGCACCGGCAAAAACAGCGCCCCGATGGTGACGACCTGCCGGGTGATGCGCAGGGTGTAGCTGCCCATCACCTCGGCCGCCGTCGTGATGTTCAGAATGTCCTGGGGCATCAGGGCGGTGCCGTGCAGGTCGCGGGTGTAGTAGTTCACCAGCGCCAGCAGGGTGAACACCAGCCCGGATACCCCGGTGGCCACGCTCCACCGCCCGATGAAGGCGAAGAGCAGAAGGGTCAGGCAGAAGGCGGTCAGCGCGTTGAGCGGCGCGTAGATCGGCCACTGCCCGGCCAGAAAGTCCGGCGTCACGCCGTCGGACAGTTCCAGCTGGTAGCGGGCGATGAAGGCGGCCGCCACCGCCAGCGCAAAGGGCAGGAACTGGCGCAGCCAGAAATCCCGGCTGCGAAGGGTCTTGATAAACTGCTGCATGGGTCTTGATACTTCCTTTTCGTTGCGGGGAGGGCGCCCGGCCGGGGGCGCCCCGAACCAAAAATCCGAACCTGCCCTTGCCGCGGCGGGAGGGCAGATATACTATTATAGCAAGCTTTTTTTGGCGGTGCAAGGCGCCGGCAGATTTTTTCACCCCTGGTGCGCTCTTTTTTGTTCCGCCTTTGTCTGCCTTCTCTTTATACGACCCGCCCGGCTATTTTTTTGCAGCGCCTTGCAGGGGCGGAAAACCGTGGTATAATAGCCATACGGCGCCCCGCCGCCGGCGCAAGGCCGGCCCGCGGCGCACCCCAACCAAAGCTCTTTACCATCTCCATATTCTATATAAGGGAGGCCCCCTCATGAAGATCCCTGCAAAAGGTTTCACCCACGGCGGCAAGTTCCATGCCGACGACGTGTTTTCCACTGCGCTGCTGCAGATCGTCCGCCCCGACATCCAGGTCACCCGCGGCTTTGCGGTGCCCGACCGGTTCGACGGCATCGTCTACGACATCGGCGGCGGCATGTTCGACCACCACAGCGAACCCCGCGAGACCCGCCCCAACGGCGTGCCCTACGCGGCCTTCGGGCTGCTGTGGCGGGTGCTGGGCGCCCGCCTGGTGGGGGAACACCAGGCCCGCCTGCTGGACGAAAACTTCATCCAGCCGCTGGACCTGAACGACAACACCGGCGAGCCCAACTCGCTGGCCGAAGCCATCGGCAGCTTCAACCCCCTCTGGGATTCCAAGGACGACCCCGACGCCTGCTTCTGGCGGGCGGTGGCGGTGGCCCGCCAGATCCTGGACAACGAGATCGCCGGCGCCAACGCCGTCAACCGGGCGGACGAGACGGTCCAGCGGGCCTACCGCAACGCCCGGGACGGCATCGTGGTGCTGCCCGCCTACATGCCCTGGAAAAACGGCCTCTACCGCACCGACGCGCTGTTCGTGGTCTACCCCAGCCAGCGGGGCGGCTACAGCGCCCAGTGCGTCACCGACTACAAGACCCGCCGCAGCAAGGTGCCCTTCCCGCCCGCCTGGGCCGGCCAGCCCGAGGAGGTCCTGCGGGAGCGCAGCGGCCTGGGGCTGCGGTTCTGCCACCCCAGCCGCTTCCTGGTCACGGCCGACGACCGGGAGCAGGCCATCGAAGCCTGCCGCCGCGCCCTGCGGGCCGCCGGAAAGCCGGTGAGCGAATGAGCTACCTCTGCGCGGCCGGCGAACCGCCCCGGCTGGGCCCCGCCCCCTCCACCGCCGCCGACCGGGCCCCCGCCCCGCCGCCCGCCTGGGCCTACCTGGTCCGCTGCGAGGACGGCAGCCTCTACGCCGGCTGGACCACCGACCTGGCCCGCCGGCTGCAGCGCCACCGGGGCGGCCGGGGCGCCCGCTACACCCGGATGCGGGGGGCCGTGCAGCTGGCCTACGCCCGCCGCTGTGCCGACAAGAGCGACGCGCTGCGGCAGGAAGCCGCCCTCAAGCGGTTGACCAAGGCCGACAAGGAGGCCCTGGCCGCCCGCTGGGCCGCCGACCATGCCCTGACCGTCCGCCTGGCGGACGACCGGGACCTGCCGGCCGTCACCGAGCTGTACAACTGGTATGTGCGCCACAGCACCGCCACCTTCCAGTATACCCCCGCCACCCGGGCCGAGATGGCCGCCAGTATGGATGCGGCGCTGGCGGTGGGGCCTTTCCTGGTGGCCGAAAACGCCGCCGGCGCCCTCTGCGGCTACGCCTGCGCCCACCCCTTCCACCCGCGGGAGGCATACGCCTGGTGCGCCGAGACCACCATCTACTGCGACCCCGACTGCGTGGGGCAGGGGGTGGGGCGGCGGCTGTACACCCCGCTGCTGGAACTGCTGCGCCGCCAGGGCTACCGGGCCGCCGCCGCGCTGGTGGCCCACCCCAACCCGGGCAGCGAGGCTTTCCACAAGGCGATGGGCTTCCACAGCGTGGGCACCCAGCCCCGCTGCGGTTACAAGTTCGGCCGCTGGCTGGACCTGCAGACCTGGTGGCTGGACCTGTGCCCCGGGCTGGAGGAACCCGCCCCGGTGCGCCGCCAGCTCCCCCGGGACCAGGTGGAGGCCGTGCTGGCCGCCGCCGCTGCGCCGGCTGCCCGCTGAGCGCTCCCCGCAGCCCCCGCGCCGGCCGCGCCCTGATCCCGCTGCGCCGGCCGCGCCGCATCTTTGCTTTCCACCGCACCTGCCCCTGAAACACCCGGGGGCGGGTGCGTTTTTTTGCGGCCTGTTCCGGCCGATTTCTGCCCGCCCGGGGGCAAAGCGGCCGCCGCCGGGGGGCGGTATCTGCAAGCCGTTCCCTGCTGCAGGGGATTTATTGCACAACTGTACAATAAAAAACGGCGTCCCTTTGGCGCGGTTGGCAAAAATGCCGGGCCGGGGCGGCAGGTTTTATGCAACTCCACAAATGGCGGGCCAAGGGCCGGTGGGTGCTTGACAAATCGGCGGGACGGTGTATAATTACATCGTCTTTTTTATCTAAATAAATTTAGGTAAAAACAGCGCGCCGTCCGGCGGACGAATTTCAAACCAGACAGAAAAGGAGAATCTCCCATGACTTTTGAAGAACTGAAGGACATTATCGTGGAAACCCTGAACGCCGATGAGGACAAGGTCACCATGGAGGCCAGCCTGGCCGACGACCTGCAGGCCGACAGCCTGGACGCCGTGGAACTGAACATGGCCATCGAGGAAGCCTGCGGCGTGTCCATCCCTGACGAGGAGCTGCCCAACATGAAGACGGTGGGCGACATCTTCAACTACGTCACCAGCCACAGCGAAAACGACTGATTATCCTGTTGCGCCGCCCTGCCCATCCGAGCAGGGCGGCACTGTATGAAAAGTGAGGAGGATTCCTGGCATGAATGTTGGCAAGATCTTTGCCGCCGGCAGCCGCGAACGGGTATTCCAGCTGAAAGCCAAGCGGGACGCCGGCATCGACGCCCCCCGCTGGCAGGCACCGCAGTTTCTGACCTGCAAAAAATGCGAGCGCCGCGCCACCCGGCAGGTTTGGGCGCAGAGCCTGTACGTCTGCCCCAACTGCGGGCATCACCAGCCCATCGGCGGGTATTACCGGCTCAGCCTGGTGCTGGACCACGGCACTTTCAAGGAGCTGGACACTGAGATCGACGCCAAGGACGTGCTGGATTTCCCCGGCTACCCGGAAAAGCTCGAAGCCCAGAAGACCAAGACCGGCCTGTCCGAAGCGGTGGTCACCGCCACCGGCAAGATCGGCGGGGTGCCCGCCGTGGTGGCCGTGCTGGACAGCCGCTTCTTCATGGCCAGCATGGGCACCGCCGTGGGCGAAAAGATCACCCGTGCGGTGGAGTATGCCGGGGCCAAAAAGCTGCCGCTCATCATCTTTTCGGCCAGCGGCGGCGCCCGTATGCAGGAGGGCATCTTCAGCCTGATGCAGATGGCCAAGACCAGCGCGGCCATCTCCCGCTTTTCCCAGCGGGGCGGGCTGTACATCAGCTACCTGACCCACCCCACCACCGGCGGCGTCACCGCCAGCTTCGCCAGCCTGGGCGACATCATGCTGGCCGAGCCCGGCGCGCTCATCGGCTTTGCCGGGCCCCGGGTCATTGAGCAGACCATCGGGGAAAAGCTGCCCAAGGGCTTCCAGACCAGCGAATTCCAGATGGAACACGGGTTTGTGGACCAGGTGGTGCCCCGCTCCGAGATGAAACGCACACTGGCGCTGCTGCTGCAGCTGCACACCCAAGGGAGGAAACACGGCGCATGATCAAGGATCTGTTGAAGGAAATCGAGGCGCTGGACGCCCGCATCGACGCGCTGCGCACCGGCGCCGCCGGCGAGACCGCCGCCGACCCGGACGCCGAGCTGCTGGGTTCGGACTCGGTGGGCCCCGCGCCCGACGGCCCGCTGGCCCGCACCGCCGAACTGGCGGAGCTGGAGGTGCGCCGCAGCGAGCTGCTGGACCAGTGCGCCGAGCTCACCGCCGCCGACCGGGTGTTCCTGGCCAGGCACCAGGGCCGCCCGCGCATCGACGAGTACATCCAGGTGCTGTTCACCGACTTCTTTGAGCAGCGGGGCGACCGCCAGTGCAAGGACGACCCCAGCATCCTGGGCGGCATCGCCCGCTACAAGGGGATGCCGGTCACCGTCATCGGCCACCGCAAGGGCTCCACGCTGGAAGAGAACATGCGCTACAACTTCGGTATGCCCGAACCCGAGGGCTACCGCAAGGCGCTGCGCCTGATGAAGCAGGCCGAAAAGTTCGGCCGCCCCATCATCACCTTCATCGACACCCCCGGCGCCTACCCCGGCAAGGAGGCCGAGGAGCACGGCCAGGGCGAGGCCATCGCCCGCAACCTCTGCGAGATGAGCAGCCTGACCGTGCCGGTGATCTCGGTGGTCACCGGCGAGGGCAGCAGCGGCGGCGCGCTGGGGCTGGGTGTGGCCAACCACATCCTGATGCTGGAAAACGCCGTCTACTCGGTGCTCAGCCCCGAAGGCTTCGCCAGCATCCTGTGGAAAGATTCCTCCCGCAGCGGGGAAGCCTGCGAGATCATGAAGCTCACCGCCCGGGACCTGCATGAAGGCGGCATTGTGGAGGAAGTCATCCCCGAGCCGCTGGGCGGCGCCCAGCGGGACCACAAAAAGCTCTTTGCGGTGCTGGACACCGCGCTGGAGCGCCACCTGGCCGAGCTGTGCAAGCTGGGCGGCAGGCAGCTGGCCGAACAGCGGTACAAAAAGTATCGCCAGATCGGCCTGTAAAGGGGACCGGGGCGGTGCGGACGCCCCGCGTTTTGGTTGAGGTTGCTATACAACGAGAGATGATTAGGGGGATTTATGGAAGGTTTTCAGCTGATTGCGACCGGCGCGGGCATCCCGAGCCGGATCGTGACCAACGATGATATGAGCCGGATCGTCGATACCAGCGACGAATGGATCACCACCCGCACCGGCATCCGGCAGCGCCGGTTCTGCGCCGAGGGCGAGGACGCCGGCAGCATGGCCATCGAGGCCGCCCGCCAGGCGCTGGCCAACAGCGGGCTGGACCCCGCCCGGATCGGCTGCTGCCTGTGCGCCACCATCGCGGCGCGCTACCTCACGCCCACCAACGCCTGCCTGATCCAGCAGGAGCTGGGTCTGCCGCAGGACATCCCGGTGCTGGACATCAACGCCGCCTGCTCCGGCTTCATCTACGGCGCGGCGGTGGCCCGCGGCCTGCTGGCCAGCCGGAACGACCCGGCCCGCCCCTATGCGCTGGTGGTGGGCTGCGAGCAGCTCTCCCGCCTGATGGACATGACCGACCGCAGCACCTGCGTGCTCTTCGGCGACGCGGCCGGCGCGGCGATCTTCAAGCTCAGCGACGGCCCCTTCGCCGTGGACCTGGGCGCCCGGGGGGATATGGCCATCAAGGTGCCGGAAGGCGGCCCCATCCAGATGGACGGCAGCGCGGTCTTCCGCTTTGCGGTGGATGCGCTGCCCCGCAGCCTGCACACCGTTCTGCAGGAAGCCGGCCTGACGCTGGACCAGCTGGACTGGGTGGTCTGCCACCAGGCCAACAGCCGCATCATCGACCACTGCATCAAAAAGCTCAAGGCGGACCCGGCCAAGTTTTACAAAAACATGGACCGCTACGGCAACACCAGCGCCGCCAGCATCCCGGTGGCGCTCCACGAACTGGCGGAAAGCGGCCGCCTGACCCCCGGTATGCGCATCGCCTGCATCGGTTTTGGCGGCGGGCTGACCTGGGGCGGCATGGTGCTGACGGTGGGCCCCAGACCCACCGCCCAGGAATGAGGAGGAAGCTGTCATGAAACTGCTCAACGAAATTCTCGGTACGAAGTATCCCATCATCCAGGGCGGCATGGCCAACATCGCCACCGGCGAATTTGCCGCGGCCTGCTCCAACGCCGGGGCGCTGGGCCTCATTGGCGCCGGCGGCATCCGCAGCGGCGACGAACTGCGCGACCACATCCGCCGCTGCCGCGAACTCACCGACAAGCCCTTCGGCGTCAACATCATGCTCATGCATCCCTGCGCCGACGAGTTTGCCCGCATCGTTGTGGAAGAGAAGGTCCCGGTGGTCACCACCGGCGCCGGCAACCCGGGCCAGTATGTGGCCAAGTGGAAGGAAGCCGGCATCACCGTCATCCCGGTGGTGGCCGCGGCGGTGCTGGCCAGGCACCTGGCCCGCACCGGGGTGGACGCCGTCATCGCCGAAGGCACCGAGAGCGGCGGCCATGTGGGTGAAATGACCACCATGGCCCTGGTGCCCCAGGTGGCGGACGCGGTGGACCTGCCGGTCATCGCGGCCGGCGGCATCGCCGACGGCCGCCAGCTGGCCGCCGCCTTTGCGCTGGGGGCGGCGGGCGCCCAGGTGGGCACCTGCCTGCTGGTGGCCGAGGAATGCCCGATCCACGACAACTACAAGGCCGCCCTCATCAAAGCCAAGGACAGCGATACCATCGTCACCGGCCGCATCGGCGGCACGCCGGTCCGGGTGCTCAAGAACAAGATGGCCCGGGAATATGTCCGCCAGGAAAAGGCCGGCGCCGACAAGATGGAGCTGGAAAAGTACACCCTGGGCAGCCTGCGCCGCGCCGTCTTTGAGGGCGACACCGACACCGGCAGCCTGATGGCCGGCCAGGTGGCCGGCATGCTCAAGGAGGTCCGCCCGGTGGCGGACATCCTGGCTGACCTGATGGACGGCTGCCGCGCCCGCCTGGGCGAGCTGGGCAGCCTGAACGTCTGAACCGCAACTTTTGCCGAAGGAGAACCAAGCATGAAACTTGCTTTTATGTATGCCGGCCAGGGCAGCCAGCACGCCGGGATGGGCACCGACCTGTACGAGAGCAGCCAGGCGTTCCGCACCGTCTTTGACGCCGCCGCCCAGGCTGTGGACTTTGACCTGAAGTCGGTCTGCTTCACCGACCCGGAGGGGGTCATCAACCAGACCCAGTACACCCAGCCCTGCATGGTGGCCTTCGCCGCCGGCGTTACCGCCATGCTGGCCGAGCAGGGCATCCGCCCCGCCTACGCCGCCGGCCTGTCTCTGGGCGAGTATTCGGCGCTGGAATGCGCCGGCGTGCTGGACGCCCGCACCGCCGTCGAGCTGGTGGCCTTCCGCGGCAAGGCGATGGCCAAGGCTTCCGAAGGGCTGGACTGCGGCATGACCGCCGTGCTGGCCCTGGACCGGGAGCCCCTGCAGCGCTGCTGCGACGAGGCTTCGGCCCTGGGCGTCGTGCAGATCTGCAACTACAACTGCCCCGGGCAGCTGGTCATCGGCGGCGAAAAGGCCGCCGTGGACAAGGCCGCCGAGCTGGCCAAGGCGGCCGGCGCCAAGCGCTGCCTGCCCCTGAAGGTCAGCGGGCCCTTCCACACCAGCCTGATGCACCCGGCCGGCGACGCGCTGGCCGAGCGGTTCCGCACCGTCACCTTCGCGCCGATGCAGCTGCCGGTGCTCTTCAACTGCCTGGGCCGGGAAAAGTCCGACGCCGACACCATCCCCGCCCTGCTGGAGCGCCAGGTGCAGAACAGCGTCTACCTGGAGGACACCATCCGCCGCCTGGCCGAGCTGGGGGTGGACACCATCGTGGAGGTGGGCCCCGGCCACGCCATCAGCGGGTTTGTGAAAAAGACCGTGGGCGCCGCCATCACCTGCCTGCCCATCGAGACCGCCGCCGACTTTGACAAGGCGCTGGCCGCACTGAAGGGGGAGGGCTGAACCATGGCTGAAAACACCCGTCCCACCGCGCTGGTGACCGGCGGCGGCCGCGGCATCGGCCGGGCCATCACGCTGGCGCTGGCCGAAGCGGGCTTCGATGTCTGCATCAACTATGCGGGCAACGCCGCCGCGGCCGAACAGACCGCCGAGGCCGCCCGGGCCCTGGGCGCCCGGGCCTTCATCCGCCAGGCCGATGTCACCGACCCGGCCGCCTGCAAGGCGCTGGTGGAAGGCGCCGCCGCCGACCTGGGCCGGCTGGATGTGCTGGTCAACAACGCCGGCGTCACCCGCGACTGCCTGCTGATGCGCCTGACCGAGGAGGACTACGACAAGGTTCTGGACACCAACCTGAAAGGCGCGGTGTTCTGCTGCAAAGCGGTCAGCCGCCTGATGATGAAGCAGCGGTACGGCCGCATCATCAACATGTCCAGCGTGGTGGGCCTGCGGGGCAACGCCGGCCAGGTCAACTACTCGGCCAGCAAGGCGGGCCTGATCGGCCTGACCAAGAGCCTGGCCAAAGAGCTGGCCACCCGCGGCGTCACCGTCAACGCGGTGGCCCCCGGCTTTGTGGGCACCGAGATGACCGACGCCATGCCGGAAGCCGCCAAGGCCGCCACCCTGGCTTCCATCCCCGCCGGCCGCATCGCTGACCCGGACGAGATCGCCCGCGCGGTGGAGTTCTTCGCCGCCGAGGGCAGCGGCTACATCACCGGCCAGGTCCTGTGCGTGGACGGCGGCATGGCGATGTGAAAAAATGGGACAGACCGGCGTCTTTGCCGCTTGACGGTCCGTTCCTGTGCGTGTTACATCTTTTTCAGGGCCGATGCTCCCATCGGCCTGTTGTGTTCCCGGCAGGGTGCCGGCGGGAAGGACCTGCCCCGGCGCCAAAAAAACTTCCTCCTGCCGGGTTTCCGATCCTTTACTGAACAAGAGGAGTATCGTCTATGGAAAAACGCAGAGTCGTGG
>DWWE01000107.1 GCA_019119835.1 Candidatus Gemmiger stercoravium
AGCAGCAGCACGGCGGCGTTGGCCGCGCCCTGGACCAGATAGTCCCACAGCATGAGCTTTTTGGTGTAGTAGGCGGCCTGCTTCAGGTCCCCGGCGCCCACACAGCGGCCCACCACCGTGATCATCCCCAGGCCCACGGCCTGGCCCACGATGCAGCCGATGTTGTCCAGGTTGTTGGCCACCGCGTTGGCCGAGATGTGGACGGTGCCGAACAGGCTGATCATGCTGACCACCAGCACCCGGCCCAGCTGGAAAAGGCTGTTTTCCAGCGCCGAGGGGATGCCGATGTACAGGATGCTGCGGGCCATCCGCCCTTCCAGCCGGCGCACCCCGTCCCAGGTGACGCGGGCCGGGTTGTCGTGGGCGGCGGCGGCCAGCGCCAGGATGATGACCGCCCCCAGCGCCCGGGACACCAGGGTCGGCACCGCGACGCCGGCCGTACCCATTTTGAGCACAAAGACACAGAGGGCGTTGCCGGCAATGTTGACCACGTTCATCAGCAGGCTGACCTTCATCGAGACAGCGCTGTTGCCGCAGGACCGGAAGATGGCCGCCCCGGCGTTGTACAGCGCCAGGAAGGGGTAGGACAGGCTTGTGATGGTGAAGTAGATCAGCGCTTCCCGCATGACATCGTCGGTGATGGTGCCGAAGAACAGCCGCAGCAGCGGTGTGCGCAGCAGCAGGCAGAAGGCCGCCACCGCCACGCCCAGCAGCGCGCTGAGGGTGACCAGCTGCCCGGCGCTGCGGGAGGCGTCCTGCGGTTTGCGGGCGCCCAGGAACTGGCTGGTGACCACGGCGCCGCCGGTGGCCAGCGCCGCAAAGACGTTGATGATGAGGTTGTTGATCATATCCACCAGCGAGACGCCCGAGATGGCGGCTTCGCCCACGCTGGAGACCATGACGGTGTCCGACATGCCCACCAGCGCGGCCAGGGTCTGCTCAATGACCAGCGGCCAGAGCAGCCGCAGCAGGTCCCGGTTGGCAAACAGCGGCGCGTTGCCCCGCGGCGGCGGGGTGGTTTGGGTTTGTACAGCTTCCTCCAATGGCAATTCCCCTCTTCCCGGGCGGCCGGGGTGCGGCGCGTCCTTCATTTCCAGCCAACAGTATACCACACCCGGCCGCAAAACAAAAGCCCGCCGCGTGCAGCGTCGGGCTTTGGTTGGGTTTTGTATTTTTATGCAGAAAATTTACCGTTCTTCCCGGAAGTAGGCCAGGCCCAGGTGGGCGGGGGGCTGGTCCTCCTTCTTGCGGCGCATCGACACGAAGATCAGCACCAGGATGGTGACCACATAGGGCACCATCTGCACCAGGTCGGTCATGGCGCTGGACACCGAGATGCCCAGGATGCTGGGCAGGAACTGGTACAGCCAGTAGAGGATGCCGAACAGGTAGGCGCCCCAGATGGCGTTGAGGGGCTTCCAGGTGGTGAAGATGACCAGCGCCAGCGCCAGCCAGCCCAGGGCCTGGATCTGCTCGGTGGTGGCCCAGATGCCCTGGTTGTAGTCCAGCACATAGTACAGCCCGCCCAGCCCGCAGATGGCGGCGCCGGCGCAGGTGGCCAGGTACTTGTAGCGGGTGACGTTGATGCCGGCGGCGTCGGCGGTGGCGGGGTTTTCGCCCACCGCCCGCAGGTTGAGCCCGGTGCGGGTGCGGGTGAAGAACCAGTGCAGCGCCACAGCCAGCAGGATGGCCGCATACACCAGGAAGCCGTAGCTGAACAGCAGCTGGCCCGCCGCCCCCAGGCCGGACAGCACCGGGATCCTGGCGGCGAAAGCCTTGTTGGCCAGCGGGGCCGCGCTGTAGGTGGCGCCGTCCAGGATGAAGACGCCGAAGAAGTTGGCCACGCCCATGCCGAAGGTGGTCAGCGCCAGGCCGGTGACGTTCTGGTTGGCCCGCAGCGTGATGGTCAGGAAGGCGTAGATCAGCCCGCCCAGCGCGCTGGCCGCCAGGGCGCTGACCAGCGCCAGCAGGATGCTGAGGATGGCGACGGGTTCGGCCACGGTGTTTTCATAATAGTAGGCGCTGGCAAAGCCGGCGAAGCCGCCCAGGTACATGATGCCGGGCACGCCCAGGTTCAGGTTGCCGGACTTTTCGGTGATGGTTTCGCCCAGGGCGCCGTACATGATGATGGTGCCGAAGGGGATGGCACGCAGGATCCATGCGATAAGGCTGCTCATTTGCCCTGCACCTCCTTGTGGTGGCCGCGCCAGATCAGGCGGTAGTTGATGAAGAATTCACTGCCGAGGATGAAGAAGAGGATGATGCCGGTGATGATGTCGGCGGCATATTCGTTGAGGCTGTAGGCCGAGGCGATCTCGGAGGCGCCGCGCTCCAAAAACACCAGCAGGAAGGAGATCAGCGCCATGTAGAAGGTGTTGAACTTGGCCAGCCAGGCCACGATGATGGCGGTGAAGCCGTTGCCCCCCGCCGTGGAGGTGGAGATGGTCTGGTCCCGCCCGGCCACCAGCAGGAAGCCGCACAGCCCGCAGATGGCGCCGCTGGTGATCATGGTGCGGATGATGACCCGCCGCACGTTGATGCCGGCGTACCGGGCGGTGTTTTCGCTTTCGCCCACCACGGCGATCTCATAGCCGTGCTTGGAATACCGCAGGTAGGCGTACATGGCAAAGGTCAGCACCAGCACCAGGATGATGTTGATGGTGTACCGCTGGCTGAACAGGATCGGGAACCAGCCGGCCTTGGTGGCTTTGTTCAAGGTGCCCAGGCTGGAAGCCTGGCCCCGCATGAGGTTGGTGGCGCAGGCCACGATGCTGGTGGCCACATAGTTCATCATCAGGGTGAAAAGGGTCTCGTTGGTGTTCCAGCGGGCCTTGAACCAGGCGGGCACAAAGCCCCACAGCGCACCCGCCGCGATGCTGCCGGCCGCCATGGCCGCAAACAGGGCCGGGGCCGGCAGGCTGTTGCCGAAGTAGACCATGATGAGGGCGGTGACCAGCCCGCCCACCAGCACCTGGCCTTCGGCGCCGATGTTCCAAAAGCGCATCTTGAAAGCCGGGGCCAGCGCGATGCCGATGCACAGCAGGGTGGACAGGTCCCGCAGCGCCCAGGAGAAGCGGACGCTGGTGGAGAAGGTGCCCCCCCACATGACGCCGTAGACGCTGATGGGGTTGAGCCCTGTGACAAAGTAGATGAACAGCGCGTCCACCACCAGCGCCAGCAAGATGGCGACGGCGCGGACCGCGACCTTGCGGCCCAGGGGGGCCGCTTCCCGCCGGGCGATGCGCACCAGCGGCTCGGCGTACTTGATCGAATCAGCCATCAGGCGTGTACCTCCGTTTCCGTTTGCAGGTTGGTCATCCGCAGCCCCACTTCCTCCTTGGTGGCGGTGCGGCCGTCCAGCATGCCGTTGGCCCGGCCGCCGCACAAAACCAGGATGCGGTCGCACAGTTCCAGCAGCACGTCCAGGTCCTCGCCCACATAGATGACGGCCACGCCCTTTTTCTTCTGCTCATTGAGCAGGCGGTAGATGGTGTAGGAGGTGTTGATGTCCAGCCCGCGCACGGCGTAGGCGGTCATCAGCACCACCGGCGAGGCGGCCAGTTCCCGGCCCACCAGCACCTTCTGCACATTGCCGCCGGACAGCCGGGACACCGGGGTGTTGAGCCCGGGGGTGACCACCCCCAGTTCCTGGCGGATCTCCTCGGCCAGTTCCCGGGGGGCTTTGCGGTCCACCAGCGGGGAGTGGCCGCTGCCGTAGCTCTTGAGCATCATGTTGTCGGTCATGCCCATCGAGCCCACCAGGCCCATCCCCAGCCGGTCTTCCGGCACGAAGGAGAGGTGGATGCCCGCCTCCCGGATGTCCCGGGGGCTTTTCCCCAGCAGCGAGGCGGGGCGGTCCTCGGCTTCAGGGGGGAAGAACTGGATGCTGGCGCCGCCTTCCACCCGCTGCAGCCCGGCGATGGCCTCCAGGAGTTCCTTCTGGCCGTTGCCCGAGATGCCCGCGATGCCAAGGATCTCGCCGCCGTACACATCAAAGCTCACATCGTCCAGCACGCGGCCGCCCTCGGGGCTGTTGACGCTCAGGTGCTGGATGCACAGCCGCCGCACCGGGTGGTCGGGTTCGGGCCGCTCGATGTCCAGCTCCACCTTTTTGCCCACCATCATCTCGGTGAGGGTCTCCTCGGTGGCGTCGCAGGTGTTGACGGTCCCCACATATTCCCCCCGGCGCAGGATCGCCACCCGGTCGCTGACCGTGAGCACCTCGTGGAGTTTGTGGGTGATGATGATGACCGCCTTGCCGTCCGCCTTCATGTTGCGCATGACGGCAAAGAGCTTTTCGGTCTCCTGGGGGGTGAGCACGGCGGTGGGCTCGTCCAGAATCAGGATGTCGGCGCCCCGGAACAGCACCTTGACGATCTCCAGGGTCTGTTTCTGGCTGACGCTCATCTCATAGACCTTCTGGTCCAGATCCAGCGCGAAGCCGTACTTTTCGCAGATGGCCCGGGCCTGGCTGCGCACCCGGCGCAGGTCCAGCCGGCGGCCGGGCTCCATGCACAGGGCGATGTTTTCCAGCGCGGTGAACACATCCACCAGCTTGAAGTGCTGGTGGATCATGCCGATGCCCAGGCGCAAAGCGTCCCGCGGGCTGCGGATGTCCACCGGTTCCTCCCCGAGAAAGAGCTGCCCTTCGTCGGGGTAATAGATGCCGGCGATCATGTTCATCAGGGTGGTTTTGCCCGACCCGTTCTCCCCCAGCAGGGAGAGGATCTCCCCGCGGCGGACTTCCAGGGACACGTCCCTGTTGGCCACGACCTCGCCGAAGGTCTTGGTGATGTGGGCGAGCCGGATCGCGTTCTGCGGCTGCGGCATGGGCCTTACGCTCCTTTCCTGTACCGAACGGAGGGAAGCCCGCTGCTGCGTGGGCTTCCCTCCGGAAAAACGTTTGTGGGGGACGATCAGGCCACAGCCTCGGCGTCCTCGGTGATGCCGTCGATGCGCAGGGTGAAGTAGGGGGCGCTGCGCAGGGTGCTTTCGTCAAAGTACCCGTCGTGGATGGCCTCCTTGGTCTCGCCCTGGTAGACGGCCACGGCCTCGCCGGTGGTGTAATCGTAGAAGGTCAGGTCCACCGGGGCGCTGGTGACGGTCTGGCCGTCCACCGTGAAGGTGGAGGTGTCAAACACATGCAGGGTGCCGTCCTTCAGGGCCGCTTCCACCTCGGCCACCTTGTCGGCGGTGCCTTCGGCGCATTCGGGGCCCAGCTCGGTGATGGCCACCGCGCCGTCGT
>DWWE01000011.1 GCA_019119835.1 Candidatus Gemmiger stercoravium
GGTGCAGCGCGGGCACATAGCTCTGCAGGCTGCAGTTGGACTTGACGGCGATGAAGCCCCGCTTGGTGCCCAGGCGGCGGCGCTGGGCCGGAATGATCTCGATGTGCTCGGCGTTGATCTCGGGCACCACCATCGGCACGTCGGGGGTCATGCGGTGGGCGCTGTTGTTGGACACCACCGGGCACTCGGCCCGGGCGTAGGCTTCCTCCAGCGCCTTGATCTCATCCTTTTTCATGTTGACGGCGCAGAACACAAAGTCCACCCGGGCGGCCACCTCGGCCACGTTGGCGGCGTCCAGCACCACCATATCCCGGACCTCCTGCGGCATCGGGGTGCTCATGGCCCAGCGGCTTCCCACCGCCTCGGCATAGGTGCGGCCGGCCGACCGGGCCGAAGCCGCCAACGCGGTCAGCCGGAACCAGGGGTGCTGCGCCAGCAGGGTCACAAAGCGCTGGCCCACCATGCCGGTGGCGCCCACGACGCCCACGCGATACTGTTTCATAACGGATCCCATCCTTTCTGATCGCCACGGTACAGTCTATGCACCGGGCGGGACACTGTGCCGCGCAGCCGGAAAGCTGCGGGCAAAATTGGCTTTTTTACCACGCGGCGCCCACGGGGCGGCCGCAGGAAATAAAAAAACCGGCTTGAAAACCGGCACAAAATGCAATATAATTTTATACTGCATACACACAGCGCACCACGCCTGCGGGCGTGACAGTTCCGAGCCTGTTCGGCGGCGGACCCAGGCCGATGCGTGCCGTGCATCGCCTTCGGCGGACGACCCTTTCCCCGCGGCTTGCCTTGGCCGGCTGATGCCTGACGGTTACTGATGTCGCCCGCGCCTCTGTGTGCGGCGGAAAGGGCACAGTGCCCCGGCCGCCGTTTGTGTTCATCATACCATTGCGGCCCGTGAATGTCAATGAAAAAGGAAGCAGATCCATGTTAAAAAAAGACTTTTGGTATCCCCTGCCCAAAGAGCTCATCGCCCAGGAACCCGCCGACCCCCGGGACAGCGCCCGGCTGATGGTCCTGTCCCGGCAGGATGATTCCATCCGGCACCGGATCTTCCGCGATCTGCCGGAATATCTGGAGGCCGGCGACGTGCTGGTGGTCAACAACTCCAAGGTGCTGCCCGCCCGGCTGATCGGCACCAAGGTCCCCACCGGCGCCGTGTGCGAGCTGCTGCTGCTGCGCCAGGTGCGGGGGGACAGCTGGGAATGCCTGGCCCGCCCGGGCCGCCGGATGCAGGCCGGCACCCGGCTGAGTTTCGGGGACGGCAGCCTGACCGCCACGGTGGACCAGACCCTGCCCGAAGGCAACAAGCTGGTCACCTTCACCTACGATACCGAGACGCTGTATGAAAAGCTGGACGAGTTCGGCAAGATGCCGCTGCCGCCCTACATCACCAAACAGCTGGAGGACCAGAGCCAGTACCAGACCGTCTACGCCAAGGAACTGGGCAGCGCCGCGGCCCCCACGGCCGGGCTGCATTTCACCCCCGAACTGCTGGACACCATCCGGGCCAAGGGGGTAAACATCGTCGAGGTCACGCTGCATGTGGGGCTGGGGACCTTCCGCCCGGTGAGCGAGGAGAGCATCGAAGACCACCACATGCACACCGAATGGTACTGTGTGGACCAGGCCGCCGCCGACGCCATCAACGCGGCCCGGGCGGCCGGCCATCGGGTGGTGGCGGTGGGGACCACCAGTTGCCGCACGCTGGAGGCGGTGTGGGCCAAATACGGCAGGATCGTGGCCTGCAGCGGCAACACCGACATCTTTTTGTACCCCGGTGTGGAGCTGCACGCCATCGACGCGCTGATCACCAACTTCCACCTGCCCGAAAGCACCCTGATCATGCTGATCGCCGCCTTCTACGGCTACGACAAGACGATGGCCGCCTACAAGACCGCCGTGCAGGAGCGCTACCGCTTCTTCTCCTTCGGCGACGCCATGCTGATCCGCTGAAAGCCGGGTCCGCCTGCCGTCGTCTCGCCCGCATATACAAACAGACCGCCCTCCGGCTGCTGCATCGGCCGGAAGGCGGTCTGTTCTGTTAAGGGACGGAAGCCGCGGACCCGGGCGGGTCACACCGCCGATTCGCTCCGCTCGTCCAGGGTGTAGCTTACGCCCAGCGCATCGGGCAGGGCATCCACCAGGGCGTCCACGTCCACCAGTTCGGTGTTGGCCATCACATACAGCACCTTGTCGTCAAAGGCGACCACCCGCTGCACATTGGCCATCACGCAGACCCACTTGGCCGGGTTGATGTTTTCAAGCATCGCGTCGGCCACGGTCTGGGCGTCGGCGGCGTCCTTCAGCCGCAGCAGCACCAGGCTGTACGCCTGGGACCCGGTCATCGACTCGGACAGCACCCCGGCGTCCACCAGTTCACCCTGCTCCAGCGTCAGGCCGGCGTTGTAGGTCAGCCAGCTCTCGTCGCTCAGGTCCAGTGCGCTGGTGGTGGGCATCATCAGTTCCACCGGGTAGGCTTCATAGATCTTGTCCACCATCTCGGCCAGCTCGGCGTCCGGGTCGGCGGGCACCGGCTGGGCGGTGTCGGCGGTGCCGCCTTCCGGGGTGGAGGTCTCGCCCTCCGGCGGGGTGGCGGGCTGGTCCATCACATCCTCCGGCAGCGGGGTGGCGGTGGGGGTCACGGCGGCGTCGGTGCCGCCGCAGCCGGCCAGGGCCAGCGCCAGCGCGCCGGTCAGAACAACGGCAGTCAGTTTCTTCATGGTCAGTTTCCTTTCTTTTGTGAAAATCGGAAGGTCAGCAGCCCCCGGTCAGAAATTCGCCGGGGGCGAACCGGGCGTCCCAGGGGTCGGCGGGGATGCCCTCCAGCCGCAGCGCGTCGGGGCAGACCAGCAGCCGCTTTCCCTTATAATGCGCCAAAAACCGGTCATAATACCCGCCGCCGCGCCCCAGGCGCACCCCATTTGGCCCGGCGGCCAGGCAGGGGATCAGCGCCAGCGTGTCGGCGTCCAGCGTTTCGGGGGCGGCGGCCGTGCCGCCGGCGGGCTCCCGGATGCCGTAGGCCCCGGGCGCCAGCTCGTCCAGCCGGGCGATCGCAACCGGCTCCATCCGGGCGCCCCGCACCCGGGGCACCAGCAGCCGCTTGCCCTGGGCCAGCGCTGCCTCCAGCACCGGGGTCAGGTCCGGTTCGCCGGGCATCGGCACAAAGCAGAACACCGTGCCGGCCTGTTTCCACAGGGGCAGGCCGAACAGCTCATCGGCCATCCGGGTCCCCAGGTCCCGCAAAGCGGCGGCGTCCCACTGCCGCCACAGCGCCCGGGCTATGGCGCGGGCCTGCGCCTTGGTCATGCCGCTCCCTCCCTTCCGGTTCAGCCTATCATACCACGCCGATGCCCGGCAGGCAAGGGGGCTTCCCGCTTTTTTGCCGGGGTGAAATCTGCCCCGCAAAGCGGCAAAGCGGCGGTTTCATCTTGCGCAGCGCGGCAAAAAAGTGTACAATATGAAAATAAAATAGAAATTGTGTGCCGTGCAGGCCGCGGCATTGGTGCAAAAGAAGGAGCGTTTTACATGGGTAAGTTCAATTTCATCCAGACCGAGATCCCCGGCGTCGTTGTCATCGAGCCCACCGTCTTTGGCGATGACCGCGGCTATTTTATGGAGACCTACCAGATCGACGACTTTGCCGCCGCCGGCATCGACCGGCCCTTCGTGCAGGACAACCAGAGCCGCTCCACCAAGGGGGTGCTGCGGGGGCTGCATTTCCAGAAAAACCACACCCAGGGCAAGCTGGTGCGGGTGACCATGGGCGAGGTGTACGACGTGGCGGTGGACTGCCGCCCCAACAGCGCCACCTTCGGCAAGTGGGTGGGGGTGACCCTGTCCGCCGAGAACAAGAAGATGTTCTACATCCCCGAAGGCTTTGCCCACGGGTTCCTGGTGCTCAGCGACGTGGCGGAGTTCTGCTACAAATGCACCGATGTCTACGACCCCACTTCCGAGGGCGGCATCCCCTACGACGACCCCACCGTCGGCGTCCGGTGGCCGGACTGCGGCTGCGAGCACAAGACCAGCGCCAAGGACAAAGTCCACACCCCCTTTGCGCAGCAGAAGTTTGAATACTTCGAAAAATACTAAGGAGTCACCGTGCAGAGTTTACAAGGGCATTTTGCCAATTTCTGGAAGTACCGCTACCTGCTGCAGAACCTCATCACGCGGGATTTCAAGCTCAAATACCGCCGCAGCGTGCTGGGCGTGGCCTGGAGCGTGCTCAACCCGCTGCTGACCTGCCTGGTCATGTTCCTGGTCTTCGACTCCATCATGAAGGGGCTGCGGGGCGAGGGGATCCCCAACTTTGCAGGCTTCCTCATCATCGGCCAGCTGCTGTTCAACTTTTTCAGGGAAGCCACCACCATGGCCATGGAGAGCGTGCTCAAAAACGCGCCGCTGCTGCGCAAGGTGTACATCCCGAAGTACATCTTCCCGATGGAAAAATGCTGCTTCGCGCTGGTCAACTGCGCTTTCAGCTTCATCGCGCTGGTCATCGTCTTTGTCATCACCTGGACGCCGGTGACCTGGGCCACCGCCTGGATGGCCGTCTACCCGCTGCTGATGCTCTTCTTTTTCAGCCTGGGCATCGGGCTGCTGCTGTCGGCGCTGTATGTCTTCGTGCGGGATATCATGCACATCTGGGAGGTGTTCTGCACGCTGCTGACCTATGCCAGCGCCATCTTCTATGACCCCGAGACCCTCTCGGGCATCATGCAGCGGCTCATCCACATCAACCCGATGTACTGGTACATCACGGCGTTCCGCCGCTGTGTGCTGTGGGGCGAAGGGCTGGACGCCACGATGGTGACGGTCTGCTTCCTCTGTGCGCTGGTCAGCATGGCGGTGGGGGTCATCGTCTTCAAGAAAAATCAGGACAAGTTCGTCCTGTACATGTAAGGGGGCGCACCATGGCACAGCAACAGCCGATCATCTCGGTGGAACATGTCTCGATGCGCTTCAACCTGGCCAAGGAAAAGCACGAGAGCCTGAAGGAATATTTCGTGGCGCTGCTGCACGGCGGCGTCCGGTTTGACGAGTTCTTCGCCCTGGACGATGTCTGCCTTGACATCATGCCCGGCGATTTTTACGGCCTGATCGGGCTCAACGGCAGCGGCAAGTCCACCCTGCTCAAGATCATCTCGGGGGTGTACAAGCCCAGCGCCGGCCGTGTGACGGTGCGGGGCACCATCGCCCCGCTCATCGAGCTGGGCGCCGGCTTCGACATGGACCTGACCGCCCGGGAAAACATCTACCTCAACGGCACCGTGCTGGGCTACACCCCCAAGTATCTGGACTCGAAATTCGACGAGATCGTGGAGTTCAGCGAACTGAAGGATTTCCTTGATGTGCCTTTGAAAAACTATTCCTCCGGCATGGTGGCCCGCCTGGCTTTCTCGGTGGCCACCATGACCAAGCCGGACATCCTGATCGCCGACGAGATCCTCTCGGTGGGGGACTTCCTGTTCCAGCAGAAATGCGAACGCCGGATGGCCGAACTGATGAGCGGCGGCACCACTGTGATCCTGGTCAGCCATTCCATCGAGCAGATCGAGCGGATGTGCAACAAGGTGGCCTGGCTGGACCATGGCCATCTGCGCCGCAACGGCCCCACCGCCCAGGTGACCGCCGAATACAAGAACTTCGAAAAGCCCGGCGAGTGAGCGGCGCCCCGCCGCCGCGCCCGGCTTGCCCCAGCGGTGCCCGGCACCGCTTTTTTTGAATCCCGCAGCCGCGGAATCTTGTGATACAGGGAGTTTTGCCTATGCCCCGCAACCAGGACCCGAACCAGCAAGCCAACCGCCCGGCGGATGTGGCCGCCCCCGACAGCGTCGGCGGCATGGCCCGCCGCCTGCTGAACCCCGCCCATCTGCGGGACCTGGCCCGCCGCAGCGCCGCCACCCTGCGGGAGCAGGGGGCCCAGCAGCTCTGGCGGGATGTGACCTTCCGGGTGGGGCTGGCCTTCCACCACGACTCCTGGCGCCACCGGGCGGACATCCCGCTGCGCCGGCAGCTGAAAGCCCAGCGCGCCGCGCCGCTGGAAGGCGGACCGCTGGTCAGCGTGGTGGTGCCGGTGTACAACACGCCGCTGACCTTTTTCAGGCAGATGGTGCAGAGCGTGCGCCGCCAGACCTATCCCCGCTGGCAGCTGGTGCTGGTGGACGCCTCCGACGCGGCCCACACCGCCCCCGGCGCGCTGGCGCAGAAGCTGGCCCGTACCGAGACGCGCATCCTGTATAGGAAGGTGGAAAACCGCGGCATCGCCGGCAACACCACCGCCGGTTTCACCCTGGCGGAAGGGGACTGCATCGCGCTGCTGGACCACGACGACCTGCTCTACCCCAACGCCCTGTACGAGTGCGTGCAGCGTATGCTGGCCACCGGGGCGGACCTTGTCTATTCCGACGAGATTGTCCTGTCGGCCGACCTCAAGCGGCTGGGCGGTTACCACTTCAAGCCGGATTTCGCCCCCGACTACCTGCGGGGCAACAACTATATCACCCACCTGGCCCTCTTCACCCGGAAGCTGCTGGACGCCGCCGGCGCCCGGGAGGACCCGGAATTTGAGGGCGCCCAGGACCATGACCTGCTGCTGCGCCTGACCGAGAAAGCCGAAAAGGTGGAGCACATCCCCAAAGTGCTGTATGTCTGGCGGGGCCACGCCGGGTCCACGGCCGCCGGCATGGAAGCCAAGCCCTACGCCATTGCGGCGGGGGAAAGGGCCATCGACGCCCACCTGGCCCGGGTGGGGCTGCCCGGCCGGGCCATGGCGGTGCCCGGGGCGCCCGGGGCCTTCCAGGTCCGGTACGAGCTCACCGGCCGCCCGCTCATCAGCGTGCTGATCCCCAACAAGGACCACACCGACGATCTGGAGCGCTGCCTGGCCAGCCTGTACAAAAACGCCGGCTACGACAATTTTGAGGTGCTGGTGCTGGAAAACAACTCCACCCGGCCCGAAACCGAGCAATACTATGCCGCCCTGCCCGGCCGCTACCCCCGCTGCCGGGTGCTGCGGTACCAGGGGGCGTTCAACTTCTCGGCCGTCAACAACTTCGGCGCCCGGCAGGCCGGGGGGGAGCATCTGCTGCTGCTCAACAACGACATCGAGGTGCTCTCGCCGGACTTCCTGCGGGAGCTGCTCTCCTACAGCCAGCGCCCCGACGTGGGGGCGGTGGGGGCCAAGCTCTATTACCCCGACGATACCATCCAGCACGCCGGGGTCATCATGGGCATCAACGGTTCGGCGGGGCACAGCCACAAAAGCTACCCCCGCCAGGCCGTGGGGGATCTGTACCGGCTGGTCACCACCCAGGACTATATGGCGGTCACCGGCGCCTGCCTGATGACCAAGGCGGCGCTGTACCGCGCCGCCGGCGGCCTGGACGAGGAAAACTTCGCCGTGGCCTACAATGATGTGGACTACTGCCTCAAGCTCTGGCAGCAGGGGCTGCACAACGTCTTCACCCCCCGGGCCGAGGCGTACCACTACGAGAGCAAGAGCCGCGGCCTGGACACCAACCCCGAAAACGAAGCCCGCTACCAGCGGGAAAAGGCGAACTTCTACGCCAAGTACAAGCCGTACATCGACAACTACGACCCCTATTACAACCCCCATTTCAACAACCTGTTTGAAAACTTCGGGCTGAAATAGTAAAAGAAAGCTGCATCGTATGGAAAATCGTTTCGATACACAATTTTTGATCGAGGGGAAAAATCTGGATGAGGATGTGATCCGCGCCGGGATTCTGCACGCTGCGCCGGGAGATTGTCTGCTGGTGGTGGGGGATGAGGAGGTCATCAAAGTCCACTACCACACCGATGAACCCTGGAAGGTGCTGGCGTACGGCGCCTCCCAGGGGGACATTCACACCATCATCGTCGAGAACATGGAACGTCAGGCGGCCGGGCTGCATGGCTGACCGGCTGCGTCCGCCCGTCCGCCGCCGCCCCAACCGTCTGCCCGCGTACGACTATGCCCGGGCGGGAGCGTATTTTGTGACGGTCTGCACCCGGGACCGCCAACAGCTTTTTTGGTGCGGTTCGGACGCTGTAGCGGCGCACAGTGTGCGCCAGCCCTGGCAGGGCCCGTCCCCGGAGATCCATTTGGCGCCGCTGCCGGCCGGAACAGCTCTTTCGGCGGCAGGCCGGGCCGCAGTGGATGCGATCGGGGAGATCCCGCAAAGGTATCCGATGGTGACGGTGGATGTCTGCGCCGTGATGCCCAATCATGTCCATCTGCTGCTGCAGATTCACGGCGGGGAAGACGGGCGCACACTGTGCGCCCCTACAATTTCCCGTGTGGTCAAGCAATGGAAAGAGGCGGTTACCAAAAAGCTGCACAGCCCGGTCTGGCAGCGCTCCTTCCATGATCGCGTCATTCGCGATGAAGCGGAATACCGCCTGGTGGGGGAGTATATCTTGACGAATCCTGCACGTTGGAGGCAGGATTGCTTCCACCCGTCTGCCCTGTCTGCAAAGGAGAACACCTCATGAACCTGCAAGCAAAACGTCTGCGTGAACTGGCGGGCTATGCCCGCACCCTGACCAGGGAACAGGGCCCCGGGGTGATGGCCGTCCGCGCACTGGGGTTTTTCAAACGGCGGTTTTTCGGCAAACGGGCCCGGTACTGGCCCGGCAAACAGGCGCTGGCCGCCCAGCGGGCGGCGGACTGCTCGGCCCTGCCCCTCATCAGCATCCTGGTGCCGCTGTACAACACCCCCGAACCTTACCTGAAAGCCCTGCTGGACAGTGTCCAGGCCCAGACCAGCCCCCGCTGGCAGCTGGTGCTGGCCGATGCCTCCGACCCCGACCACCCCGGGGTGGGGGAACTGGCCCGCGCCCGGGCGGCGCAGGACGGGCGGATCGTCTATCGGCGCATCGAAAACCGGGGCATCGCCGCCAACACCAACGCCGCCGCGGCCCTGGCCGACGGCGACTACCTGGCCCTGGCCGACCACGACGACCTGCTGGCCCCCCATGCGATCTACATGATGGGCAGGGCGGCCGCCGAAACCGGGGCCGGCTTCCTTTACAGCGACGAAGCGCTGTTCCGCAAGGACCCCAAAAAGGCCCATGTGGCCCATTTCAAACCCGACTACGCGCCGGACTACCTGATGGCCTGCAACTACATCTGCCACCTGGCGGTCTTCCGCAAAAGCCTGTTCGAGCAGGTGGGCGGCGAGCGCAGCGAATGCGACGGCGCCCAGGACCACGACCTGTTCCTGCGGATCATCGACGCCATGCAGGCCGCCGACCCCGCCGCCGCGCCCCTCCACATCCCCCAGGTGCTGTATTACTGGCGGGTCCATGCCGGGTCCACCAGCGGCGGCACCGGGGCCAAACCCTATGTGCAGCAGGCGGCCATCCGGGCGGTGAGCGACCACCTGGCGGCCACCGGCCGGCGGGGCACCGTGGAAGCCGGGCGGTTCCCCGGCACCTGCCATGTGCAGTGGGCGATCGACGACCCGGCGCCGCTGGTCTCCATCCTGATCCCCAACAAGGACCACACCGAGGACCTGGAAACCTGCCTGCACAGCCTCTACGCCAAGACCTTCTACGAACCCTTCGAGGTCATCGTCATCGAAAACAACTCCACCGACCCGGCCACCGCCGCCTACTACAAGACCCTGCCCGACCGGTACGAAAACTGCCGGGTGGTGGGCTACACCGGCGGGTTCAACTTCAGCCGCATCAACAACTTCGGCCGCCGGTTCGCCCACGGCAAATATCTGCTGCTGCTCAACAACGACATCGAGGTCATCAACGGCGAATGGCTCACCCAGATGGTGGCCGAGGCCGGCCAGCCCGGCGTGGCCGCCTGCGGGGCGATGCTCTACTACCCCGACGACACCATCCAGCATGCCGGCATCATCACCGGCCTTGGCGGGTATGCCGGCCACAGCCACAAATACCACCGCCGGGGCAGCAGCGGGTATCTGTTCCGGCTGGCCACCGTGCAGGACTTTTCCGCCTGCACCGCCGCCTGCCTGCTGGTGCGCACCGCCGCCTGGGACGCCGTACACGGCATGGACGAGGGGTTCACCGTCGCCTTCAACGACGTGGATCTCTGCCTGCGGCTGCGGCAGGCCGGCTGGCGCATCCTCTGGACCCCCTATGCCGAACTCTACCACCACGAGAGCAAGTCCCGCGGCTCGGACGAGGAGGACCCGGAAAAGAAGCGCCGCTTTGCCGGCGAACAGGCCCGCCTGTACGAGCGGTTCGGCCGGGAAGCGATCTTGCATGACCCCTACTACAACCCCAACCTCTCGCTGGACTATGAGGATTTCCGGGAAAGCGGCGACCTGCGCCGGCTGAAAAATCCGGAATGACAGGGCCCGGCGGTGCATAAACCGGCCCAAAGGCAACAAAAATACACCCGGGGGACCGCGCCGCGGCGCGGAAGTCCGGGTGTATCGCTTTGTGCGGCGGCCGCAGGCGCAGGGGGCGGCCGGCGGGCATAGAATGGGGGCAGCTCAGTGGGAATTGTGCTGGCGGCAGTTGGGGCACAGATAGTGGATGGTCAGCTGGTAGCTGCGCACCTCGGTGCCGATGGCGCCTTCGATCTCACGGACCAGGCCCACCACCGGGATGTCCTGCAGCTCGCCGCACTGGTCGCAGTACAGGTGCCCGTGGCAGGCGGCGGTCTTGTCAAACCGGTCGGGACCGTCCGGCATCTCCAGCCGGCCGATCTCCCCGGCCTGTTCCATCAGCTTGAGGTTGCGGTATACCGTGCCCCGGGCGATGCTGGGCATCTGGGCGCGGGCTTTCGCAAAGATCTCGTCGGCCGTCATGTGGCGCGGACTCTGCTGCATCAACTCCAGGATCAGGCGGCGTTGACGGGTCATGGCGGTCATCCTTTCCCTAATAAGATTCTGTCTTATAGAAAGAATATCGCATTTTTTTCCGCTTGTCAATGCGCCGGGGCGTAGCTTCGGCAAAATTCACAAAAGGTTTCGGGGAAAATTGCCGGGTTGCCCCTTGACTTTGCCGCCCGGATGGCCTATACTATGTTTAAGATAAAATCTTAAATTTATTTTGAAAGGAGATTCGGTACCCATGGAACTCAAGGGAAGCAAGACTGAAAAGAATCTGTGGGAGGCTTTCGCTGGTGAGAGCCAGGCCCGCAACAAATACACCTACTTCGCCTCCAAGGCCAAGAAGGAGGGCTACGAGCAGATCTCGGCCATCTTCAACGAGACGGCCAACAACGAGAAGGAGCACGCCAAGATCTGGTTCAAGCTGCTCATGGAGAACGGCGAGATCCCCGACACCCTGACCTGCCTGAAGATGGCCGCCGCCGGCGAGAATGAGGAGCATACCTCGATGTATCCCCGCATGGCCGCCGAGGCCAAGGAAGAGGGCTTTGACAACATCGCCGCCCTGTTCACGATGGTCGCCGGCATTGAAAAGGAGCATGAGGAGCGCTACAAGGCCCTGGCCGCCAACATCGAGGCCGGCAAGGTCTATGCCCGCGAGACCGAACAGGTCTGGCAGTGCCGCAACTGCGGGTTCATCTATATCGGCACCCATGCGCCGGTCAAGTGCCCGGTCTGCGCCCATCCCCAGGCGTATTTCGAGCTGCGCAGCCAGAATTACTGAGAATATCCGCAAAAAATCGGCGGGCCGTTCACCCAAGGGTGGGCGGCCCGCCGTTCTTTGCGCTTCGGCCCGGGGCAGGCGCCAAGGGGCCTGCCGGCAAAATCTTGCCCGGCCGGGGCAGATTGTGGGTTGCAGTTTTGCGCCGGGTGCGGTACACTGAAACGGAAGGGACCGATGCGCCCCGGCGGGGCGGTCACAGCGGTTCGCCGTCCGGCACAAGCACGACGGCGCGGCGGCCAAGCTGGCGGTAGATTTCGATAAACCGGCCGCGCTCGACCCGGTGGTTGAAATTCAGCGGGTCGGCCACCGTAAAGTGGGTGTCGTCCGCCCCGCACAGCACCATGCAGTGCAGGGTGTGGAAGACCCGGTGGCTCCCGCCGCCGGGCAGGGGATAGGCCCCGCAGGGGTCAAACTGCACGTCGTTGAACCGCAGTGTGGCCCAAAAAATCACCGGCCGGCCCCGCTCCAGCTGGGCCAGCAGCTCGGCCTCCCCGGCGCCGGTCAGGTCCCGGGCGGCATACCCGCCGCCATGGCCGGCCAGATAGGCGTCGGCCGCCGCCGCAATCGGTCCGGCAAAGCAGTAGTAGCCGGTCTCGGGGCTGCCGTCGTCCAGGTGGGGGTTGCCCATATAGACCTTGTCCGGGTCGGCCCCATACCAGCGCTCGCTGCGGGGCAGGTAATGGTCGGCCAGGTCGCACTTGTCGGCGTCGAAGCCCAAAAAGCGCAGCACCTCACACAAGCTCGTGACCTCGCAGCCATTCGGCAGTTCCGGGTTTTGCAGAATTTGGGGAACAGGCAAAAGGATGGGCACGGCGATCGTCTCCTTCATTTTTTGTTTTCCCCATTGTACCATGCCCGCCCAAGGAAAGGAAGTTCCCCATGCCCCTGATCCGTGATTTCGGCTTTGCCCCCGGCCGCCTGCCGCCCGGGCCCCGCAACACCCTGGCCGACCTGCCCGGGGTGACGGTGGGCCACCACACCATCCGCAGCGGCGGCCACAACACCGGCGTGACGGTGATCCTGCCCCGCCCGGACATCTTTTTCCACAAATGCACCGCCGCCGCGGCGGTCATCAACGGCTACGGCAAGACCGCCGGGCTGGTGCAGCTGCAGGAGCTGGGCCAGCTGGAGACCCCCATCGCGCTGACCAACACCCTCAATGTGGGGCTGGTGTCTGACGCGCTGGTGCAGTACACCGCCGACGCCTGCGCGGCGCGGGGCGTGCCGCTGCGCAGCGTCAACCCGGTGGTGGGGGAGTGCAACGACAGCGTCCTCAACAACATTGTGGAGCGGGTCGTCGGCCGGCAGCAGGTCTTTGACGCCATCGCCGCCGCCTCTTCGGACTTCGCCCAGGGCTGCGTCGGGGCCGGCGCCGGCATGATCTGCCACGAACTCAAGGGCGGCATCGGCAGCGCAAGCCGGCTTGTCGGGGCCGGCGGCCGCACCTTCACGGTGGGGGTGCTGGCGCTGTGCAACCACGGCCGGCTGGAAGAACTCAACATCCTGGGCTGCCGCCCGGGCGAGGCCATCCGCGCCCGGCAGGCCGCCCGCCCCCGGGGGGAGGACGCCGGCAGCTGCATCCTGGTGCTGGGCACAGACCTGCCTCTCTCCAGCCGGCAGCTGGGCCGGGTGACCCGCCGCTGCGCCGTCGGCCTGGCCCGGGTGGGCAGTTACTGGGGCCACGGCAGCGGGGACATCGCCATCGGCTTCACCACCGCCCACGACCTTTCCGGCACCGACCCGGTCATCCGGGACCGCCCCTGCCTGCGGGAAGACTGCCTGGAACCCGCCTTCCAGGCGGCCGCCGAAGCCGCCGAGGAGGCGGTGCTCAACGCCCTGGCCGCCGCCGTGCCCACCGTCGGGTATGACGGCACCCTCTGCCATGCCCTGTGTGAATACCGGGACCTGCTGCGCCCTGCGCCGGTCCCGCAGCGATAAATTCGGGAGGAAACCGCGATGAAAGTATGGGATCTGCACTGTGACACACTCTATGCGCTGCTGGAGGCCGAAAAGAAGGGCGAGCCCCGGCGCTTTGACCGCAACGACGGCATGATGGACCTGCAGCGGATGAAGCAGGGGGACTACCTGCTGCAATGCTTCGCCTGCTTTGTGGACCTGGGGGAAGGGGAGGACCCGCTGGTCCGGGCCTTGCAGGAGGCCGACCGCTTCCGGCAGATCCTGGCGGCCTACCCCGACGACCTGCTCTGGGTGCGCACCCCGGCCGACATCGACCGCCTGCTCACCGACGGGCGCATCGGCGCGATGCTGACGGTGGAGGAGGGGGGCGTCTGCAAGGACGACCCCGCCGTGCTGCGCACCTTCTATGAGCTGGGGGTGCGGATGATGACCCTGACCTGGAACCACAAGAACGGCCTGGCCGAACCCAATGTGATGCCCGGCTACAGCGAGGACCGCTGGCCGGTGGCCCCCAACACCACCGGCGGCCTGACCCGGCGCGGCTTTGAGTTTGTGGCCGAGATGGAACGGCTGAAGATGATCGTGGATGTGTCCCACCTGTCCGACGCGGGCATCTGGGATGTGCTGCGCTGCAGCCGCCGCCCCTTTGCGGCCAGTCATTCCAACGCCCGGTCCTGCTGCCCCCATCTGCGCAACCTCACCGACGAGATGCTCGCCGCCATGGGCGACCGGGGCTGCCTGGTGGGGCTGAACTACTGCCCGGCCTTCCTGGATGATTCCGCCGACCGCACCCACCTGGTCAGCCGGGTCGGGGACATGGCCCGCCACCTGCGCCGGCTGATCGACAAGGGGGGCGAGGACCTGGTGGCGCTGGGCAGCGACTTCGACGGCATCGGCGGCGAACTGGAGATCGCCGGCGCCCAGGACCTGCCCCGCCTGGCCGAAGGGCTGCTGGCCGCCGGCTTCACCGAGACCCAGGTGGAAAAGCTGTTCTGGCGCAACGCGGCCCGCTTCTTCCACGACAACCTGTGACCCGGCGGGAGGTGACGGACCATGACCCTGCTCAACCTGATCTACTGTGTGCTCGGCGGGCTGTTCATTGTGCTGGGCGGCGCCTGCCTGTGGGAAAAATACCGCACGGTGCGCGGCGGCGTGCGGCTGCCGGCCCGCATCATCCGCTGCCAGCGCCAGGGCCCGGCGGGGCGCCGGCGCAGCGGCGGCTACTGCTTTGTGGTGGAGTTCACCGCCCCCGACGGCATCCTGCACACCGCCGCCACCAACGACTCCTTCTGGTTCGACCAGACCCGCCGGGTGGGCACGGTGATCGAGGTGTGGTACAACCCCGCCACCCCCACCGTGGTGGAGCGCCGCAGCCTGGAAGCCGAACTGCTGGGGGTGGTGTGCATCGCCCTGGGGTTTGCGGCCATCTTCTGGCTGGGGCTGACCTGAACGGCTTTGCTCACAACAAATGGTTGTAAAAAACGGCCGTTTGTGCTATACTGCCCCTATTGAAATGAGGGGGAACACCGTATGCAACTGCTTTTGTGGATCATTCTGGCGCTGGCCCTGGCCGGCGATGTGCTGCTGGGGGTGCTGCTGGCCGGGCAGCGCCGCAGCCGGCCCGACCGGGACCTGGACGCCCTGACCCAGGCGCTGCGCCAGGTCATGGAGTCGGAGACCGACCTGCTGGCCGACCAGCTGCGGGTCACCCAGGGGGAGACCGCCCGGGCCACCCAGGCGGCGGTGCGGGACCTGGGGGCGCTGCTGGCCGAAAACCAGAACCAGAGCGCCAAGGCCGCCACCGCCCGGTTGGATGCCATCGACCGGGCCGGGGCCGCCCGCCAGCAGGCCGCCCATGACGGGATGGTGGCCCAGCTCTCGCTGCTGGAAAAGCGGCTCAAAGGGCTGGAGGATTCCAACGCCGCCCGGCTGGACGGGATGCGCGGGGCGCTGGTGCAGGGGCTGACCACCATCCGCAACGACAACAACCGCAAGCTGGAGGAGATCCGCGGCACGGTGGACGAAAAGCTGCAGGACACCCTGCAAAAGCGCATCTCGGATTCCTTCCGCACGGTCAGCCAGCAGCTGGAACAGGTCTACAAGGGCCTGGGCGAAATGCAGACCCTGGCCGCCGATGTGGGCGGGCTCAAGCGGGTGCTGTCCGGCGTCAAGACCCGGGGCATTCTGGGCGAGGTGCAGCTGGGCGGCATCCTGCAGGAGATCCTGGCCCCCGGCCAGTATGCCGAGAATGTGGCCACCGTGCCGGGCAGTTCCAACCGGGTGGAGTTCGCGGTGCGGCTGCCCGGGCAGAACGGCACGGTCTGGCTGCCCATCGACGCCAAGTTCCCCGCCGACAGCTACACCCATCTGCTGGACGCCCGGGACAGCGGCGACGCCGCCGCGGTGACCGCCGCCCGCAAGCAGCTGGAACAGCGCCTGCGCCAGGAGGCCCGGGACATCCACGACAAATACATCGAGGTGCCCCACACCACGGCCTTCGGCGTGCTCTTCCTGCCCTTTGAGGGGCTGTATGCCGAGGTGGTCTCCACCGGCATCACCGAAACGCTGCAGCGGGACTACCAGATCAGCGTGGCCGGCCCCTCCACCATGGCAGCGCTGCTCAACGCGCTGCAGATGGGCTTCCGCACGCTGGCCATCCAAAAGCGCTCGGGCGAGGTATGGCAGGTGCTGGCGGCGGTCAAAACTGAATTTGAAAAGTTCGGCGCCGGTCTGCAGTCGATGCAGCGGCACCTGAACCAGACCGGCAGCGACCTGGAGGAGCTCATCGGCACCCGCAGCCGGGCCATCACCCGCCGGCTGGAATCGGTGCAGCAGCTGGACCCCGCCGACACCGCCGCGCTGCTGGGGCTGGAAGACCCGGACCCCGCCCCGCCGCCCGCCCCGGCGGCCCGCCTGCGCCGCCGGGAGGACGCGCCCGACCCTTCCTGAAAGGCGGGCCGGTTCCCAACGCACCCGCCGCGGCGCCTAGCCGCGGATATTGTTCAACCAAGGAGGCATTGTCATGAAAAACATTCGCTGGGACAGGCTGGTGCTGCCGGTGGGCGGCATCGTGCTGGGCCTGTTTCTCGTCTTCCGCCCCTGGAACGCCACGGCGGCGCTCTGCAGCCTGATCGGCTGGCTGATCCTGCTGGCGGGCTGCATCGGCATGGTCAACGCGCTGGCCTTCCAGCGGGCCACCTGCCTGAGCAGCCCCATGCTGCCCTTCAGCGTGGCCGGCATCGTCATCGGGCTGTTCTTTGTGCTCAGCCCGGGTACGCTGGTCTCGCTGGTGGGGATGCTGGTCTGCGTCTTCCTGATGGTCACCGGCATGACCAACATCCAGGCCGGCGTCCAGAGCCGCCGCTGGGGCAGCCGCACCTGGTGGCTGCCGCTGGCGGTGGGCATCCTCTGCGTGGTGCTGGGGATCTATGCGCTGCTGGCCCCCGGCGCCGGCGCCGTGATGGTCATGCGGCTGGTGGGGGTCATGATGCTCTGCTCGGCGCTGGTCAACCTGATCAGCGTGCTTACCTGGCGGGACTGATCTTTTTGACAAACCGCAAAACTATGGTACAATAAAACAAAATACCGCCCCGAACGCTTTACGGCCTGTGCCGAGAAATGAGGTTGCTGCCTTATGATCCGTATTCTGACTGATTCCGCCGCCGACCTGACCCCCGCCGACCGGGCCCGCCCGGGCGTGACCGTGGTGCCGCTGCAGGTGGTTTTTTCCAACGGGGATACGGCGCTGGACGGTGTGGACATCACCGGCGACGCCTACTACGAGCGGCTGAAAGGGGAGGAAAAGCTGCCCCGCACCAGCCAGCCCAGCCCCGACCAGTTCATCGAAGTGTTTGAGCAGGCCCGCGCCGCCGGCGACCAGGTGGTGGCGGTGCTGCTGTCCTCCACCTTGTCCGGCACCTGGCAGTGCGCCCGGCTGGCGGCCGAGACCTGCGAGTTCGAGGATCTCTGGGTGGTGGATTCCCGCACCGGCAGCCAGGGCGAAGCGGTGCTGGTGCGGGAGGCGCTGCGCCTGCGGGACGAGCAGGGCTGCACGGCCGAGCAGATCGCCGCCGCGCTGGAAGAGCTCAAGGGCCGCATCCGCATCCTCGGCGTGGTGGACAGCCTCAAGCACCTGCACAAGGGCGGCCGGCTGCCCGCCGCCGTGGCGCTGGTGGGCGGTGCGCTGGGCATCAAGCCGGTGCTGTCGGTGATGGACGGCGAGATCCGCCTGGCCGATACCGCCCGCGGCCGCCCCGGCGCCCTGGTGGCGCTGTTCAAGCAGATCGACAAGCTGGGCGGCATTGACCCGCAGTACGGCTATGTGCTGCTGTATTCGGACGAAAAGAGCACGGTGGCGCCCATCCACCGGTATCTGCACGACAACCTGCACCTCACCGGCGGCCGGGTGGCCCAGCTGGGCGCGGTCATCGGCACCCACATCGGGCCGGGCTGCGCGGCGCTGGTGTTTGTGGCGCAGCCGGCCGAGTAAAGGCGGGCGCCGAGGCCGGGCGCGGCCTGCGGGCGCGCTGTTTTCCGAAAAGACGGTTTTCTGCCCCGGCGCTGCGCACCGGGGCAGAAAACTTTTCCGGGGCCCTGTATTTGCGTCCCGGAATGTGTTATAATCAAACTATTCACCACGCAGGGAAGGGGGCGCAGCAAGTGCCGAACAAGGAAGGCGGCTACGGCGGGTATCGCCAGTCCGGCCGCAAAAAGACCGAACGCCGGGTGCGTGCGCCCGGCGCCGAAGGCGGTGTGCGCCGGGGCGTCACCCCGCCGCCCTACCAGCCTCCGTATACCCCGCGCCCCAACGGCAAGGGGGTGCGCCCGGCCCGCTACGACCCCAACGCCCTGGAGGACGACTGGGTCCGGCCGGAAGCCTACACCCCGCCCGCCCCTTCGCCCGAAACGCCGCCCCCGCCCCGCCGGCCGGCCGGCGGGGCGGGGGCGGCGTTTCGGGCGAAG
>DWWE01000108.1 GCA_019119835.1 Candidatus Gemmiger stercoravium
GGCCAATTTTGGCAGCGTTTGCGGCGCGGCGGGGTGCGGGGACCCCCGCAAAGTAACCGCCCCCGGTAGGCCCGCTAGGCCAATTTTGGCAGCGTGAGCGGCGAGAGAGTGTGCGGGGTTTCCCGCAAAGAGGGCGGCTCGGCGGGGTGCGGGGTTGCCCGCAGCGCGGCCAGCGGGGCAAGGGCCTGCGCGGCGGCGCGAGGGGGCGCGGGGGACGCCCGCCCCCCGCAAAATCCCCCTGCTTTCCTGTCTATTTCCACAAAATTCAAAGAAAATGTGTAAAACTTGTGATATTTCATAAAAAGAAATGCGAAAATTCTGTGAAAAAGGCAAACGCATTTTACTTGCATTTCCGCCGCCCGGAGCGTATACTGAAACTAACAAGCCGAGACCCGATCGGCAAGAAAAAAGGAGGTTCCTGTGATGAAAGCTAGAAAACTGTTTGCTTCCCTGTTGGCCGTTGCGATGTTCTGCGTGCTGGCGATCCCTGCCTTTGCCGACGCGAACAGCGATTATGAGGCCGCGGTCCGCGCCTATCAGGCCCAGATCGCCGCCCGGGAAGAAGCCTACGCCGCCGCCGTGAAAGATTACCAGGCCCAGGCCGCCGCCAAGGCAAAAGCCGAAGGCGAAGCGATCATCGCCGCGGGCAAGCTGGCCCATCAGCAGCAGCTCGCCGCCAATGACGCGATCATGGCCGCCGCCAAAGCCGCCCATCAGGAACAGCTGAACAAGAACGCTGCCTATGAGGCCGCTATTGCGGATTATCAGGCCAGCATCGCCGCCAAAGAAGCCGCGTACCTCTCCGCCGTAAAGGCGTATCAGGCCCAGGCCGCCGCCAAGGCGAAGGCTGAAGGCGAAGCCATCATCGCCGCCGGCAAGGCCGCGCATCAGCAGCAGCTGGCCGCCAACAGCGCGGTGGAAGCCGCCGCCAACGCCGCCCATGCCCAGCAGCTGAGCGAGAACGCCGCCTATGAGGCCGCCATCCGCGCCTATCAGGCCCAGATCGCCGCCCAGGAGGCCGCCTATCTCCGCGCCCTCGGGCTGTAAACATGCCCCATGAACCGCGGCACCCGGCCGGGACCCCTGCCCGCGCCCGCCGTCAGGTTGCGATCCCCTGATCCGAACACGCCCCGCCGAAGGGGCCCGGTTCCCGATCCCAGATCGTAAAGAGAAAGTTGTCCCCCTGCGGATTGCTCCGCAGGGGGATTTTTTGGCGCAGGGCGCCCCCGCGGGGCGCACCCTGCCCCGCCTTGCGCCCGCGCCCACCCTTGCGCCCACGCCCCGTCCTTGCGCCCGCGCCCACGCCCCATGCGCCCGCACCCCCCACCCTTGCCACCCATGCCCGGATGGGGTACAATAGGGGCAGCGAACACGGCGGCGGGGCCGCCGGAAGGGGGACGTATGAAACGATTGGTCGTTGGCCTGCTGGCCCATGTGGACAGCGGCAAAACCACGCTGGCCGAGGCGCTGCTCTACCGTGCCGGGGCGCTGCGCAAGCTGGGCCGGGTGGATCACCGGGACGCTTTCCTTGATACCGACGCGATGGAACGGGCCCGGGGCATCACCATCTTTGCCAAGCAGGCGCCGCTCACCCTGCCCGCCGCCCCCGGGGCGGAAGAAACCCGCCTGACCCTGCTGGACACCCCCGGCCATGTGGACTTTTCCGCCGAAGCCGAGCGCACCCTCCAGGTGCTGGACTACGCGGTGCTGGTCATTTCGGGCACCGACGGCGTCCAGGCCCACACCCAGACCCTCTGGCGGCTGCTGGCCCGCTACCGGGTGCCCACCTTCCTGTTTGTGAACAAGATGGACCTGCCCGGCGCCGACCACCCGCTGCGCCTGCGGGAACTCCGCGCCCGCTTCGGCGACGGCTGCGTGGATTTCGGCCCCGACATCCCCGCCGCCGCCCGGGCCGAGGCCCTGGCCATGGCCAGCGAACCGCTGATGGAAGCCGTGCTGGCCGGGTCCGAGCCCGCAAAGGCCGACATCCTCACCGCCATTGCCCGGCGGGAGGTCTTCCCCGTTTACTTCGGCGCGGCGCTGCGGCTGGACGGCATCGACGCGCTGCTGGACGGCCTGCACACCCTGACCCGCCAGCCCGAAGCCGCCGCCGCGTTCGGCGGGCGGGTGTTCAAGGTGGGGGCCGACGACGCCGGCGCCCGGCTGACCTACCTGAAGGTCACCGACGGGGTGCTGCATGTGAAAGACCTGATCGAAAGCCGGCCGGACGCCCGGACCGCCTTCCGGGAAAAGGCCGACCAGCTGCGGGAATACGCCGGCGGCAAGTACCGCCTGGTCAGCGAAGCCCACCCCGGCGACGTGGTGGCCCTGACCGGCCTGAGCGCCGCCTACCCCGGCCAGGGGCTGGGCGTGCAGCCGGACGCCGCCCTGCCCCTGCTGGAACCGGTGCTGAACTACCGCCTTCGCCTGCCGGAATCCGCCGACCCGCACCAGGCGCTGCGGGCGCTGCGCGTGCTGGAAGCCGAAGACCCGATGCTGCACGTTCTCTGGCAGGAAGCCCTGGGCGAGATCCACCTGCAGCTGATGGGCGAAGTGCAGCTGGAGATCCTGCAAACGGTGCTGCACGACCGCTTCGGCCTGGACGCCGCCTTTGACGAAGGGGGCATTTTGTACAAAGAGACGATCACCGCCCCGGTGGAAGGGGTGGGCCATTACGAGCCGCTGCGCCATTACGCCGAAGTTCACCTGCTGCTGGAACCCGGCCCCCCGGGCAGCGGGGTGCAGCTGGCCGCCGCCTGCCGCCCCGACACCCTGGACGGCAACTGGCAGCGGCTGGTGCTGACCCACCTGGCCGAGCGCACCCACCCCGGCGTGCTGATGGGCGCACCGCTGACCGATGTGAAAATCACCCTGACCGCCGGCCGCGCCCACCTGAAACACACCGAGGGCGGCGACTTCCGCCAGGCCACCTACCGGGCGGTACGCCAGGCGCTGCGCACCGCCGCCCGGGCCGGGCATGCCCGGCTGCTGGAACCCTGGTACGCCCTGCGGCTGGAACTGCCCGCCGAGGCGGTGGGCCGCGCCATGACCGACCTGCAGCGGATGGGCGGCGAGACCGACACCCCCGAACCCTGCGGCGCCCTGACCCTGCTGACCGGCCGGGCCCCGGTGGCCGAGCTGCGCGGCTACGCCCGGGAGGTAGCCGCCTACACCCGGGGCGAAGGCCGGCTGCAGTGTACCCCGGCCGGGTACGCCCCCTGCCACAACCCCGACGCGGTGCTGGCCGCCGCCGGCTACGACCCCGACGCCGACACCGAAAACCCCGCCGATTCGATTTTTTGCAGCCACGGCGCCGGGGTGCTGGTCCGGTGGGACCAGGTGCCCGCCAAGGCCCATGTTTCCAGCGGGCTGGCCCGCCGGCTGGCCGGGCCGGACCCCGAACCCGACGAAGGCGAACCCGGCGGCGACCCCGCCGCCCGGGCCCGGCGCCGGGCCGGCGCCTACCGGGGCACGCTGGAACAGGACAAGGAACTGCTTGCGATTTTTGAGCGCACCTACGGCCCGGTACGCCGGGCCCGCCTCGGCGAACCGGACGCCCTGGCCGCCCGCAAAGCGCTGGGCAAGCCCGCCGCGCCCCGCACCCCGGCGGCCCCGCCCCCCGACGGCCCCGAGTACCTGCTGGTGGACGGGTACAACGTGATTTTTGCCTGGGACGACCTGCGCCGCCTGGCCGAAACCGACCTGGAAACCGCCCGCCGCCGGCTGCAGGACATCCTGTGCAATTATGCCGGGTACCGCCGCTGCACCGTGATCTGCGTATTTGACGCCTACAAGGTGCGGGGCGGGGCCGGCAGCGTGGAGACCTACCACAACATTCATGTGGTTTTCACCCGGGAAGCCGAGACCGCCGACATGTACATTGAAAAGACCACCCACGAGCTGGGCCGCCGGCATCGGGTGCGGGTGGTCAGCTCGGACGGGGCGGAACAGATCATCATTCTTGGCAATGGAGGGCTGCGGGTTTCGGCGCGGGCCTTTTTGCAGGAGGTGGAAGCGGTGGACCGGGAGATCAGGGAGTTTTTGGTTTGAATCGCAACCAGGCGGGAATGCAATTTTACCGCCCTTGGCCCGGCGGGGCGCCCCCCCGCGGCCGGCCGGCGCCTTCTTTGCGGGGGTCCCCGCACCCCTGCCATGCCGGCGGCGCTTCCAAAATTGGCTAGCGGGCTTTCCGGCACCGCCCAGCCCGCGGGGAACCTCGCACCCCGTCGCGCCACGGGCGTTGATTTTTTCTTTATTGGCCCTAGCGGGGTTTGCCTTGTAAGTTAGTTGCCGGGTTGGGTTGGCGGCTTTCTTTTTGACAACTTCTCGAATTATCGTTGTTCTTTCATGACTGAAAGAACCAAAGGTCCCGCCGTTTCGATGCGGCGGCCGCCGACCAGGGGTCCGCAGGACCCCTGGACCCCCCGCAAGATTGCCTTGCGGGGCCATTTTTTTACCAGCATCCGCGCCGGCCCACCCTTGACGGGCCGGCGCACGACGTGCGTCTCCATAACCCTTACGTTTGAGGCACTGCGAACGCTGCGGGGAACCCCGTACCCTCGCCGCGCCGCGAACGCTGCAAATTCTCTTTATTGGCCTAGCGGGCCTACCGGAACCTCGCACGCTGCGGGCAATTCCGCGCCCTGCCCCGCCGCCCACGCTGCCAAAATTGGCTAGCGGGCCTGGCGGGGGCGGTCAGTCCGCGGGCAACCCCGCACCCTACTGCGCCGCGCACGCTGCAAATTCTCTTTATTGGCCTAGCGGGCCTACCGGCGGCAGTCAGTCCGCGGGCAACCCCGCGCCCACCCCCGCCGCCCACGCTGCCAAAATCGGCTAGCGGGCGTTCCGGCACCCCGCACCCCGCGGGCAACCTCGCACCCTGTCCCGTCGCTCACGTTTCTTTTTTCCTTTCCTTTTCGCCGTTGGTTTCATGTGGCGGTGCGGTATTTTTTACGTTGCGGGAGGGTCACTGACCCTCCCCTACAGGTTCAGGCGAGAGGACGCGGCGCATGAATGGGGACGCCGCCGGCAAGAAAACGTCCACCACGCCGCACGGTCCGCCTTTTATGGGAAAGTTTCCCTTTCCTTTGTAGGGGAGGATCATTGATCCTCCCGGGGGCCTTGCGGCGGCGGTTACGTTGCGGGGCACCCCGCGCCCCGGCGCGAAGGGGGCGTTTTTTGCGGGCAAATAAAATGCCGCCGCCCCGGGACGATGTGAGCAAGCATCGCCCGGGGCGGCGGTTTTCGCCGGTTGAATCCGAAAAAGAGTGCGAGGTGTTCCACACCCGGCCGGCGATCCGGGTGGTGAACGGCTTATTTTCTCCTGCGCTGCCAGACCTTCAGGCCGATCAGGGCGAGCACTGCGGCGGCGGAGCCCAGCGCCAGCACCAGCCACAGGCTGATGGGGGCGGGGTCGCCGGTCTGGGGCACCGCCGGGGCGGCGGTGGGCGACGGGGTGGGCGCAGCAGTCGGGGCGGCCGTGGGTGCGGCCGTGGGGGCGGC
>DWWE01000109.1 GCA_019119835.1 Candidatus Gemmiger stercoravium
CCGCCCCTGCCTGGGCCCCCTGGAACCCCCCGCCCGCCGCCTGCGGGTGCTGTGACCGCCCGGCCCGGCTGGAGGAACTGGAACTCTACCTGGACGGCTCCACCCTGGAAGTTTTTGTCAACGGCGGCTACGCCACCCTGACCAGCCGGATCTTCGGCGCCGGCGACACCCTCGCGCTGGACGCCTTCGCCGGTCAGGCGGAATTCTGCCCGATGGGCGAATTTGTGATTGCCGACGCCCGGGAAAACGGCGTATAATAGGCTAAAAGTCTGTAACCGCTGCTGCCGGCGCTGATCTCCGGCCCAGGAGCCGGGCCTGCGGCCCGGCCGCCGCGGCGCACCGCCGACAGCCCCGCCGCCACACAGAAAGGAAACCCCCATGCCCATCCTGTTCCACCCGCAAAGCCGGACCTTCCATTTGTTCAACGACCGGCTCAGCTACATCTTCAAGGTGCTGCCCAGCGGCCACCTGGGCCAGCTGTACTGCGGCCGGGCGCTGCACGACCGCCCGGACTTCGACCGCCTGTTCGAAACGGCCCCCCGCGCGATGGCCGCCTGCAGCTTTGAGGCGGACACCGCCTACTCGCTGGAGCATATCCGGCAGGAGTACCCGGTCTGCGGCCCCGGCGACGTGCGCCTGCCCGCGCTGGACGCCTGTATGCCGGACGGCAGCCGCCTGCTGGACCTGCAGTACCAGGGCCACACCGTCGCACCGGGCAAGCCGCCCATCCAGGGTCTGCCCGCCACCTACACCGAACAGCCGGAGGAAGCCGACACCCTGACCGTCACCCTGGCCGACCCGCTGGCGGGGGTCACGGTCCGGCTGTTCTACACGATCTTCGCCCGGCTGCCCGCCCTGGCCCGCCATGCCGAGATCTGCTGCACCGCCCCCATCGAGCTGGACCGGGCCATGAGCCTCTGCCTGGACCTGCCGGACAGCGACTACGAGATGGTGGAGCTGACCGGCGCCTGGGCCCGGGAACGCCACCTGACCACCCGCCCGCTGGCCGAGGGGGTGCAGGCAGTCTACTCGCTGCGGGGACATTCCAGCCACCAGTTCAACCCCTTCCTGGCCCTCAAACGGCCGGACTGCGGCGAGATGCAGGGGGAGGTCCTGGGGTTCAGCCTGGTCTACAGCGGCAACTTCCTGGCCCAGGCGGATGTGGACCCCTACCACGTCACCCGGGTGACGATGGGCATACACCCGCAGAATTTCTGCTGGAAGCTGGACCCCGGCCAGACCTTCGCCACCCCCGAGGCGGTGCTGGTCTACAGCGACCGGGGGCTCAACGGCATGTCCCAGACCTACCACACCCTCTACCGCAGCCGGCTGGCCCGGGGCCGCTGGCGGGACGCGGTCCGCCCGGTGCTGGTCAACAACTGGGAAGCCACCTACTTTGATTTCAACGAGGAAAAGCTCCTCTCGCTGGCCGCCGGCGCCAAGGCGCTGGGGGTGGAACTCTTCGTGCTGGACGACGGCTGGTTCCGCAACCGCAGCAGCGACGAGACCGGCCTGGGCGACTGGCAGGTGGACACCGCCAAGCTGCCCGGCGGGCTCAAAGGCTTCGGGGAAAAGCTGGGCGCCCTGGGCCTGCAGTTCGGGCTGTGGATCGAACCCGAGATGGTCAGCCCCGGCACCCGGCTGTGGCAGGACCACCCCGACTGGGTGCTGCACCAGCCGGGCCGCCGCCCGCTGCCCAGCCGCCACCAGTATGTGCTGGACCTGTCCAACCCGGCGGTGGGGGACTACCTGTACGACCGGCTGGCGGCCCTGCTGGACGGCGTGCCGGTAAGCTACATCAAGTGGGATATGAACCGCAGCATCAGCGACGCCTTCTCCTGCGCCGCCGGGCCCGACCGGCAGGGCCAGGTGCTGCACCGGTACATCCTGGGGGTCTACCGGCTGTACGAGCGGCTCACCGCCCGCTTCCCCGGCATCCTCTTCGAGTCCTGCGCGTCGGGCGGGGCCCGGTTCGACCCCGGCATGCTCTACTACGCCCCCCAGGCATGGACCAGCGACGACACCGACGCGGTGGAGCGGCTCAAGATCCAGTACGGCACCAGCCTGGTCTACCCGGTCTCCAGCATGGGGGCCCATGTGGCGGCGGTGCCCAACCACCAGCTGGGGCGGGTCACCTCGCTGACCACCCGGGCCAACGTGGCCTTTTTCGGCGCCTTCGGCTACGAGATGGACCTGACCCGGCTGCCGCCCCGGGGCCGGGAACTGGTGGCGCGGCAGGTGGCCTTCTTCAAGCAATACCGGCCGCTGCTGCAGTTCGGCACCTTCTGGCGGCTGCAAAGCCCCTTCACCCACAACGAAGCCGCCTGGATGACCGTATCCCCCGGCCGGGACACCGCGCTGGTGGGGGACTACCTGATCCTGCAGCAGGCCAACGCCGGGTACCGCCGCGTCCGGCTGGCGGGGCTGGACCCCGACCGGCTGTACCGGGTCACCCCGCTGGGCAGCGGCGCCGAACCCTGCGGGCCGGCTTACACCGCCGGCGGCGACGAACTGATGCAGGCCGGGCTGGTGACCACCGGCGACAGCCGGATGCAGCAGGACGGGGACTTTGTCTCCCGGCTGTACCTGCTGCAAGCTGTGACCGAATGAACAGGAGGGAAACAGTATGCTGGATGTTGTCGCCCTGGGCGAACTGCTGATCGACTTCGCCCCCGTCTCCACCGACGCCCCCGGGGACGCATCCAAAATACATGTTCAAACGCGGCGGGGCGTGGTACAATAGAAGTGCTGCGGGCATGGCCGCGGCGGGCGGCGGGGGTGAAGCCTGCCGGCGGAAGGAGTTGCGTCCCATGAATGTCCTGTTCAGTTCCAAGGAATACGATTACCACACCCTCGTGAAGGTGGCCGAAATGGCCGGCCTGGCCGGTCTGGTGGGCTTCCACCCGGCCGGGGAGGATTATCTGCTCAGCTTCCCGGACGGGGAGGACACCCAGGCCCTGGTGGAAAACTACAAGCTGCGCCTCCACGACCTGGAAAACAACATCTGGTGCCACTGAGGCGCCGAAGAACAAAACCGCGGCAGGCGGCCCGTTTCCGGGTGCCTGCCGCGGTTTGTTCTTGTATGGGGGGCGCCGTCAAAGGCCGGCGGCGGGGCAGGGGGGTCAGATCCGGGTATCCCACAGCCCGCAGAAGCTGTCGATGGGGTCCTTGCCGGTGAAGGCTTCGGGCCCGGTCATCAGCTTGTCCACCAGGGCGTCCATCGTGTAGGGCTTGGCGTCGTAGGCGTTGATGTAGGTGCGCAGCATCGGCACGTCGGCCAGCATGGTGGGGGCGTTGACGCTGATGCCGATGGTGGGCATGTCGTGGACATACCAGGGGATCTCGCCGCCGCCCTTGCTCATGCCGAAGGCCGGCCGGCCGCTGGACACATCAAAGAGGGTGATGACCAGGTCCTGCTGTTCCTGGAAGGCCGCCACCGAGGCTTTGCCCATCCGGTACATGTCCATGAAGTCCAGCTTCTTGCCCTCCTTCATGAGCTTGGCCGCCTTGTCCATCGGGCTTTCGTAGACAAACGCCTCAAACCCGCGGGCGTTGAGCATCTCGCACAGGGTCTGGGCCGGGTTCTTGGCCGCCCCGGCGCCGAAGGCGAACTTCATCAGCTGGGTCATGCCGGTCTCGGCGCCCTTGACATAGACGATCATCACCTTCTTGTACTTTTCGGGGGTGATGGGCAGCACGCCCTCGTCCTTGTACTTCACCAGGGTGATGGCGTCCCGGGCCACCTGGGCCGCAAACTCGGTGTACTTCTTGTCGCCCACGCCGGCCAGGGCCTCGGGCGGCGGGGTCAGTTCCTCCCGCGCTTTCTTGTTCAGCCCCATCTTGGCCTTCAGGCCCAGGATGCGCCGCAGCGCGTCGGTCATCCGCTCTTCGCTGATCACGCCGGTGCGGTAGGCATCCAGCATAAAGCCGAAGTCCTCGTCCGGGTCGTTGAAGAACAGGAACATGTCGCAGCCGGCGTTGATGGTGGCGGCCACAGCCTCCTTGCGGGTCATGCGGTCCTCAAAGCCCACCATGTGGGTGGCGTCGGTCACCACAAAGCCGTTGAAGCCCAGCTGGTTGCGCAGCAGGTCGGTCATCAGCTCATAGCACAGGGTGGCGGGCATCATGTCCTCATCCCTGGTGCCGTACAGTTCCCGCATGTAGTTGGGCAGCATGATGTGGCCGCCCATCACGCCGTCCAGCCCGCCGTCGATCAGCGTCTTGTACACCTTG
>DWWE01000110.1 GCA_019119835.1 Candidatus Gemmiger stercoravium
CGTGCTCGTCGTCACCGATCAGCAGACGCTTGGGGTCGGTGGACAGGGTGGTCTTGCCGGTGCCGGACAGGCCGAAGAAGATGGCGGTGTTCTCGCCGTTCATGTCGGTGTTGGCGGAGCAGTGCATCGAAGCGATGCCCTTGAGGGGCAGGTAGTAGTTCATCATCGAGAACATGCCCTTCTTCATCTCGCCGCCGTACCAGGTGTTCAGGATGACCTGCTCACGGCTGGTGAGGTTGAAGACAACGGCCGTCTCGGAGTTCAGGCCCAGCTCCTTGTAGTTCTCCACCTTGGCCTTGGAGGCGTTGAAGGAGATGAAGTCGGGCTCGAAATTCTCCAGTTCCTCGGCGGTGGGCTCGATGAACATGTTCTTGACGAAGTGAGCCTGCCAGGCCACTTCCATGATGAAGCGGATGGCCATGCGGCTGTCCTTGTTGGCGCCGCAGAACACGTCCATCACGAACAGGCGCTTGTTGGACAGCTCCTGGATGGCCAGCTTCTTGCAGGCGTCCCAGGCTTCCTTGGAGGCGGGCTTGTTGTCGTTCTTGTACTCGTCAGAGGTCCACCACACCGTGTCCTTGGAGTTCTCATCCATGACGATGAACTTGTCCTTGGGGGAGCGGCCGGTGTAGATGCCGGTCATGACGTTGACGGCGCCCAGCTCGCTGACCTGGCCCTTTTCGTAGCCTTCCAGGCCGGGTTTGGTCTCTTCGGCGAACAGGGTTTCGTAAGAGGGGTTGTACACGATCTCGGTGGTACCGGTGATCCCGTACTTGGTCAAATCAATGTTTTTCATTGGGGAAATACCTCCTTGTATTCCAGTATTTCGTTTACCATGGTTAGTATACCGTAATTCCTAGAAAACTGCAAGCCTTATCCGGCGATTCCGGGCAAAACTTTTGAAGGATTGCCAAAAAATTCGGAAATATGTCCCAAAAGGGCGGCACGTTTTTGCAGGAATTGACAGTTGTGGTATAATACATTCAACAAGATAAATGTCCCGGGCTGCGGGGCGGTGCCCCGGCGCCCGGCGCTGGAAAGGTGGAAGATCTATGCTGACCAATGAGACTCTGCACACACTCGAAACCCGCCGCAGCTGCCGCGCCTATCTGGACCGGCAGGTGGAGGACAAAATGCTGGACGCCGTGCTGCAGGCGGGCATGTACGCCCCTACCGGCATGGGCCGCCAGAGCCCGGTGATCGTGGCGGTGCAGAACAAGACCGTCCGGGACGAGCTCTCCCGCCTGAATGCGGCGGTCATGGGCAATGCGGGCGACCCGTTCTACGGCGCCCCCACCGTGCTGGTGGTGCTGGCCGACACCGCCTGCCCCACCTGGCAGTATGACGGCAGCCTGGTGATGGGCAACCTGCTCAATGCGGCGGCCAGCCTGGGGCTGGGCAGCTGCTGGATCCACCGCGCCAAAGAGGTGTTCGATACCCCCCGCGGCAAGGAACTGCTCCAAAAATGGGGGGTGCCCAACGCCGAGCGGCTGACCGGGGTGGGCCACTGCATCCTGGGGTATCCGGCGCCGGACGGGGAGAAGCCCGCAGCCCCGCGCAAGGAAGGCTACGTCACCTATGTGCGCTGAGGGGGGCATCTATGGCATCGGCACCGATCTGTGCCAGGCCGCCCGGATGGAGCGCTGCCTGCAGCGGGACGCCTTTCTGCGCCGGGTCTTTTCGGAGCAGGAACAAACCCTGCTGGCCGCCCGCAGCGGAAAGGCCCGGTGGGAGACGGCGGCCGCCAACTTCGCCGCCAAGGAGGCGTTCCTGAAAGCCTGCGGCGTGGGTCTCGGCGGGTTCGCCCTGGCCGAGATCGCCGTGTTGCGCCGGGAGAGCGGCGCGCCCTACTATGCCCTGCAGGGGGCGGCGGCTGCCTGGGCCCGGGACCGGCGGATCATCGCCCACCTGTCCCTGAGCCATGACGGCGGGCTGGCCTGCGCCTTTGCGGTGCTGGAACGGGCCCGCTGAACCGCCCCGCCGGCTTTTTTGCCGGGCGGTGATTATTCCCGCCCCTGCCTGCTTATACTGTAAGTGAAAATTCACAACAGGAGGGCAGGACCATGGAGGTACACAGAGGCGAAGTTTTTTATGCGGATCTCAGCCCGGTGGTGGGCAGCGAACAGGGCGGGGTACGGCCGGTACTTATCATACAGAATGAGATCGGCAACCGGCACAGCCCCACCGTGATCGCGGCCGCCATCACCTCCCGGCAGGACAAAAACCGCCTGCCGACCCATATCGGGGTGCGGGCGGACCGGTGCGGCCTGGCCAAAGACAGCATCGTCCTGACCGAGCAGATCCGCACGCTGGACAAACGCCGCCTGCGGGAGCGGGCCGGGCGCATCGCGCCGGAGGATATGCAGCGGGTGGACGAGGCGCTGGGCGTCTCGATGGGCCTGCTGCCGCAGCCCCATGAACCCCGCAGCACCGTCTTTTAAGGCGGCGGAATACAAAACAGCGCCCGCCGGGCGGCTTTTCAGCCGTCCGGCGGGCGTTTTGTCATGGAAAGGCAGGGGAAGGGGGTCAGCCGGCTCCGGCGGGCCAGCCGTCGCTGGCAAGCAGTGTGCCGCCCTCAAAGATCCACAGGGCTTCGGCCCCGGTCAACTCCTCCAGGATGGTTTCCCCCTGGTCCGGCGGCAGGCAGAACAGCCCGGTGGACAGGGCATCCCCCAGCCCGGCGTCCCGGCACAGGATGGCCACGCTGCGGCAGTACCGAGCCGGCTGCAGGGCGGCCAGGTCGATCAGGTGGTGGTAGCGAACCCCGTCCAGCTCAAAATACCGCTGGTAGTCGCCGCTCACGATCAGGCTCTGCCCGCCCTCCAGCGCCACGGTGCGCAGGACATCGCCGCCGTCGGGGTCCTGCACCCCGGCGGTCCAGCGGGACCCGTCCGCCTTGGTGCCGATGGCCCGCACGCTGCCGCCGGCGTTGATGAGGGCCGAATCCAGCCCCCGCGCCTCGGCGGCCCGGGCGGCCTGTTCCACCGCCCAGCCCTTGGCGATGGCCCCCACATCCAGCTGCAGCTCCGGGTCGTCAAACCGGACGGTCCCGGCTTGCTCGTCCAGCACCAGGTCCCGGATGTCCATGTGACGGGCGGCCTGTGTTAAGGCGGTTTCATCGGGCAGCAGGGCGGTCAGGCCGCTGTCCCGGGCGGTCTCGCCGCTGGCGGTCCGGGCGGCCTGCACGGCCTCCCGGGTGTCGTGCCATAGCGCCAGCACCCCGCCGGCGGCAATGTTGCAGGCACCGTCGGTCAGGGCGTAGGCCTGTTTGCCGAAGACCAGCAGTTCCATCAGCGCCGGGTCCACAGCCACCGGGCCGTCGGCCGCCTGTTCGTTCAGGTCGGCCAGGTTGGTCAGCCCGTCATAGTGGTTGTAGATGTCAAACAGCTGGTGGTAGCGCAGCAGGTCGGCGTGCAGTGCCTCGGCCTGGGCCTGCCATTCCCCGGCGCTGTCGGCGTAGCCGGACACGACGGTCACCGTGTCAAACAGGTCCCACCAGGTCTCGGTGTACATCGGCCGGCGGGTGCGGTCCCGGTACAGGCTTACCCCGAACACCGCCGCCAGCGCCAGCGCCATGCACAGTCCCAGCGCGATCCGCCGGCGGGTCACGGCTGCCCTCCCAGCGCTTTGTGCTCGGCGTTCAGTTCCTGCAGCAGCGCCCCCAGCGTCCAGCCCTTGCTGGTGGGGGTCACCATGGCGCGCAGCGGGATCACCGCCCCGCCCCGGCGGACTTCATCCAGGAACTGGTGCAGGTCGCCGTCCCGGGGGCTCAGCCCGCTGATGACGATGGCCGGCAGCGCCGCGGCGTCCCGGGGCAGGGCAGGGGCGGACGGCGCGGCGGGGGCGTGGCGGCCGGCGCACAGCGCCCCGATGGTAAGCCCCAACTCCGCCGGGCTCACCGGCCGCAGCCGCAGCCGGAACCGGCGGGCAGCCAGTTCCAGCGCACCGTAGCCGGGGGCCTCGGGGCCAAAATTCCAGACGAGCACACAGCGGGGCTCTTTTTCGATACGGGCTTTCACAGCATTCCCTCCATTCAGGGCCCGGGCGGGCCGGGACAATACGGCAGGCGCCGGGCCCGCTGGGTCCGGCGCCTGCCTGTGCCCGGCTTACAGGTCCGGGTGATATTCCTTACAGGTGCATTTCTTCCATTTCAGGCCGCTGCCGCAGGGGCAGGGATCGTTGCGGCCGATCTTCTGCACCCGCACCGGGGCGCTGCCCTTGGCGCCGGGGCGGGCCGCGGCGCCCTCGCCGGTGGGCTGGGCCACCTGTTCCCGCTTGGGCTGCACTTCGGGGCGGCGGACCTCGATGGTCAGCAGCATGTGGACGGCATCCTCCCGGATGTTGGCCACCATCTCGTCAAACATCTGGAAGCCTTCCACCCGGTACTCGGTGACCGGGTCGTGCTGGCCGTACCCGCGCAGCCCCATGCCCTGTTTGAGCTGGTCCATGTTGTCGATGTGGTCCATCCACTTGGCGTCCACATTGCGCAGCAGGCAGATGCGCTCAAGCTCTCGCATCAACGGGGCGCCGTACTTCTGCTCCTTGGCCTTCAGCACGTTCATGCCCCGCTCGTACAGCGTGTTGGCCACCTCTTCGCGGGTGATGCGGTTCAGCTGCTCGGTGGTGTAGTTGAAGTCGGTGGGCATACACAGCCAGTTCATATAGTGGCGGCGCAGGGCGGCGAAATCCCAGTCGTCCGGCGACTCGCCGCTCAGGAAGGAGGCGCAGGTCTCGTCGATGGACTGGCGCATCATCTCGTGCATCTTGTCCGAGATGTCCTCGCCGTTGAGCACGGTCTGGCGCTGGCTGTAGATGATCTCGCGCTGCTGGTTCATCACGTCATCATACTGCAGCACCTGTTTGCGGATGGCGAAGTTGGAGGCTTCCAGCTTCTTCTGGGCGCTCTCGATGGTGTTGGTGATGAGCTTGTTCTCAATGGGAACGTCGTCCTCCAGCCCCAGCGTGTTCATCAGGTTCTGCACCCGCTCGCCGCCGAAAATCCGCATCAGGTCGTCTTCCAAACTCAGGAAGAAGCGGGAGGCGCCGGGGTCGCCCTGGCGGCCGGCGCGGCCGCGCAGCTGGTTGTCGATGCGGCGGCTCTCGTGCCGCTCGGTGCCGATGATGAACAGACCGCCGGCCGCCCGCACGGCTTCGGCTTCCGCCTTGACCTCCGGCTCATAGGCTTCCGAAAGTTCGTTGAACCGCCGGCGGGCCGCCAGGATCTCCTGGTCGTCGGTGTCGGCGTGGCCGTCCGCCTCGCTCAGCAGCTGGTCCAGCCGGGCGGTGTAGTCCACCGGGGCAGGCTTGTCGGGCAGCGGCTGGCCGGCGGCTTTGGCGTCGGCGCGGGCCTTCTTGTAGTCGGCCTCCTGCTCCTCCAGTTTCTGCTGCAGGCCGCGCTCCAGCTCTTTGCGCAGGGTGGCCTTGGCCATGAAGGGCACGTTGCCGCCCAGCGTGATGTCGGTGCCGCGGCCGGCCATGTTGGTGGCGATGGTCACGGCGCCCTTCTTGCCGGCCTGGGCCACGATCTCGGCCTCGCGCTCATGCTGTTTGGCGTTCAGCACATTGTGGGGGATGCCGCGGCCCTTGAGCATCTTGGACAGCGTTTCGCTCTTCTCCACGCTCACGGTGCCCACCAGCACCGGCTGGCCCTTCTGGTGGCATTCCACGATCTGCTCGATCACCGCGTCGTACTTGCCCTTCATCGACTTGTACACGCTGTCCGGCAGGTCCTTGCGGGCGCGGGGCTTGTTGGTGGGAACGCTGACGATCTGCAGCCCGTAGATCTCGCTGAATTCGTCGGCCTCGGTGGAAGCGGTGCCGGTCATGCCGGCCAGCTTCTTGTACATGCGGAAATAGTTCTGGAAGGTGATGGTGGCCAGCGTCTTGCTCTCGGCAGCCACGTTCACCCCTTCCTTGGCCTCGATGGCCTGGTGCAGACCGTCGTTGTACCGGCGGCCGTACATCAGGCGGCCGGTGAACTCGTCCACGATGATGACCTCGCCATCCTTGACGATGTAGTCGGTATCCCGGTGCATGACGCCCCGGGCCTTGATGGCCTGGTCAATGTAATGGCGCAGGGTCATGTTGTCGGCGTCGGAGAGGTTGTCCACCCCGAACCAGCTCTCGGCCTTGCGCACGCCGCTTTCGGTCAGCGAACAGCTCTTGTGTTTTTCGTCCACCACATAGTCGCCGTCCACCTGTTCCTCGGCGGCCACCTTGTCGTCCAGCTCCACAATGACGGACTTCTTCAGCGTCTTGGCGAACTCGTCGGCCCGCTTGTACATCACGCTGGAATCCTCGCCCTTGCCCGAGATGATCAGCGGGGTGCGGGCTTCGTCGATCAGGATGGAGTCCACCTCGTCCACAATGGCGTAGGCGTGGCCCCGCTGGACCATGTTGTTCTTGTACACGACCATGTTGTCGCGCAGGTAGTCAAACCCGAATTCGTTGTTGGTGCCGTAGGTCACGTCCGCCTCGTAAGCCTTCTTGCGCTCGGCGGGGGTCACCGCGTGGATCACCAGCCCGACGCTCAGCCCCAAAAAGCGGTAGACCTTGCCCATCCATTCACTGTCGCGCTTGGCCAGGTAATCGTTGACGGTCACCACATGGACGCCTTCGCCGGTCAGGGCGTTCAGATAAACGGGCATGGTGGCCACCAGGGTCTTGCCTTCGCCGGTCTGCATCTCGGCAATGCAGGCCCGGTGCAGCACAATGCCGCCGATGACCTGCACGGGGTAGGGCTTCAGGCCCAGCACGCGCCAGTCGGCCTCCCGGCATACGGCGAACGCTTCCGGCAGGATGTCGTCCAGCGTGGCGCCGTTTTTCAGCTTTTCCTTCAGCTCAGGCGTTTTGGCCTGCAGTTCGGCGTCGGTCAGTTTCTGCATCTGCGGCTCCAAGGCCAGCACCTTGTCGGCGATCGGACGGATGCGCTTGAGTTCTTTGTCGGAAAATGTTCCGAACAGTTTCTCCATAAAAGACATAGTCGAAACCCCTGTCATTCGTGCCGCGGCGGCGGCATCAGCATTCTTTCAGGCGGACCGGTCCTGCTGCCCGCAGCCGGGCGGCAGGTCAGCCGACACCCATTCCGGATGGAAAAATCATACACTTTAATATAATACACCCGCACAGGCTTTCTTGTCAAACCTGTGCGGGTGCGGGTCAAATACAGGAAATTGTGGCGGTTCAGCCGTGGGCGGGCTGCGGCTGGGGCGCGGGGTCCTTGCGCAGGCTCAGCAGAACCAGCATCACAAAAATGCAGACGAAGCCCAGTGCGTCCCACCCGGTAAAGGGGGAGCCCAGCAGCCAGGTGCTCAGCGCCGCGGCGGTGACCGGTTCGGCAAAGCTGTACAGGCTGGCCCGCTGCGGGCCGATCCACTTCACCCCCTGCATGTAGCAGCAGAAGGCCAGCACATTGCCGATCAGCACCACCACGGCGATGCCCAGAATGCCGATGAGGTTGGGCTGGTAGCTGCTCTGCCAGGGCCGGAAGACGAAGCTGAAGGCCACGCCGCCCATCAAAAAGGCCCAGCCCTGCAGGATGGGGGTGGAGAACTGCCGCTGCAGCCGCTTGGGCCACATCGTGTACACCACCACGCAGACGCCGCTGAGGACGCCGCTCACCAGGGCGGCCGGGCGGATGGCCAGCTGGTCCAGGCTGCCGTGGGTGGTCAGCAGCAGCACGCCGCCCAGGGCCAGCAGCACCGAAAAGATCTCGAAGCCGCGGGGCGGGCGCCGCATCTGCACGCAGGTCACCAGCAGGATCATCACGGGGGACAGGTTCTGCAGGATCGTGGCCACCCCGGCGTTGGAAAGCTGGATGGTCAGGAAATAGAGGAACTGGCACCCGCTGACCCCGGCCAGGCCGTAGATCACCAGGTCCCGGGCGTTGTGTCGCCCGCGCCAGGGGGCCAGCAGCGCCCGGCGGTCCCTGATGAGATAGTAGGCGCAGAGCACCAGCCCCGCCAGACCCAGCCGCAGCGGGGTCAGCCAGCCGGAATCCATCCCCTGCCGGGTAAACAGATACTGGGCCACACAGCCCGAAAGCCCCCAGCAGGCGGCCCCGAACAGGGTCAGAAACGAGCCTTTCACATGTTCACTCATGGTGGGCCTCCCTGAGAATGAAGTCGGCGGCTTCGGGCAGGCCGGGCACCACCGGTGCGCCGGTGGCCCGCAGGGCCGCCTCGGTCTGGTGGCCGGCGCACTGCAGCACGCAGCGCACCCCCATCGCCCGGGCCACTTCAAAATCATGGACCGAATCCCCGATCATGACGGCACGCCCGGGGTCAAACCCGCTCTCGCGGAAAAAGCGGCGGCCGAGCTCCACCTTGCTCTTGGCGTAAATGTCGCCCAGGCCCAGCAGCCGGTCGAAACAACCGCGTATGCCCCGCTCGGTCACCTGCCGTTCCAGGTCCTCCACCCGGGAGGCGGACAGGATCACCTGCCGCAGCCCGGCGCAGTCGAAGTCCGCCAGGGCCTGGCGGGCGCCCCGGGCCAGCGGGCAGGCCGCGGAGCGGGGCAGGTAATCTTCCATATAGCTTTTGGCCAGCACAGGGAAGGGGTGCCGGCTGAAATCGAAGCCGGCGCGGACATAGTATTCCTCCACCGGAAACCCGAAGATCTCCCGGTAGCTGTCCAGCGTATACCGCTGCGGGTAGCCGTATTCTGCCAGCAGATGGTTGAGCGCATCCACACACAGGGCCACATCGTCCAGCAGCGTGCCGTTCCAGTCCCAAAGAATCAAATCGACCGGCATCCTGTTTCCCTCCTTGGCGTTGCAGATAGAACCCGGGCTCAGGCGGCGAAGATCCGCCGCAGCGCCCGATTGCGCTCGATCAGTTTGACCAGCGCCACGCCCAGCACGCAGCAGCTGATGACCTCACCCACACCGACGGTCAGCATGTTGAACAGCGTAACCGGCAGGGTGGCCGGCGTGTCGGAGAAAAAGACGCTGATCTCCCACCCTACGATCAGGGCGTTGAAGAGCACCGGCGGCAGGGCGGCGGGCAGCGCCAGCCCTGCCGGGCGCAGACCGCGCAGCCGGTAGGTGACCAGGCAGGCCAGCAGGGTGGCCAGGGTGCCGAACACCACGTCGATGACGGTAGAGCCCAGCGCGTTGGCCAGTAGACAGCCCAGCGTCACCCCGGCGATGTATTCCGGGCCGAAGACCGGCAGCAGGCAGAGCGCTTCGGCCAGCCGCACCTGGACGGCCCCGTAGGAGAAGGGCTGCAGCGCCAGACAAAGCACCACATACACGGCGGCGATCATGCCGCAGCGCACCAGGCGATTGGTGCGCCGGGCCCCGGCCTGGGACGGGCCGTCGGCCTGGGGGCGCAGCGCCAGCCGGGCGCCGAGAAAGGCTGCCGCAAGGACAGCCGCGAAGACAACGATCCATTTCAACATAGTACACTCCGGCGGATAGATTTTGACCGCACACGGGACCGCCAGCCCCGGCCGGTTTGTCGCCGCCCGGCGGTTGGACCGGGCGGCGGAGCCTAAAATCCTAAGTTGCTCAACAAGGCATGATTATAGCAAAAAAATCCGGCGATGACAAGAGATCAGACCGGCAAAAACAGTGAAAAAAGCAACAAAAAGCCGGACCCCGCAGGGTCCGGCACAGATTGTCGAAAAAGTATAAAATCCGTCGCCGTCGGCGGACAATCTCCGGCCTAAGAGCCGGGCCTGCGGCCCGGTTGGCCTGCGAAACGCGCCGGCGGAAACAGGGCCCGGCAGCCGACAGGGAAAGGGCGGTCAGGGCAGGGGCGGCTCATAATCCGCCAGGCGGCGGGGCTTGCCCTCAAAGGCGATGGCGATGCAGTCCGGCCCGGTGTTGGCGCTGACCACGCCGCCCAGCTGGAAGACGTACATCGGCGGGTGGCCGAACTCCTTCTTGCACAGCTTCAGCAGTTCATCCCGCTTCTGGGTGCTGGAGGTGTAGGCCAGCAGGTAGGGGGTAGTGCGCAGGTCGTCCACCCGGGTCCGGGTCCACTTGAGCATGGCGGGGATCACGGCGGCGTCGCCCCGCACCTTGGCCTCCACCTTGCTGACCCCGTCGGTCAGGCTGATCACCGGGCGCAGGCCCAGCAGTTCGCCGGCGAAGGCCGCGGCGGCCGACACCCGGCCGGACTTTTTCAGCTGCTTGAGGCTGAAGGCTGCCAGGCAGACTTCCACCCGGCCCAGCTTGCTCTCCAGTTCCAGAATGCAGCTGCGCAGGTCGCCGCCGTTGCGCAGCTTGCGGGCGCATTCGCACAGATACCACCCGAAGACCATCGAGTAGGTGTGGCTGTCAACCAGATGGATGCGCATGGTCATCTCCGGCCGGTCCTGACGCAGCTGTTCGGCAGCCTGCTGGGCGTTGGCATAGGTGGAGGAACCGGTGCTGTTGATGCTCACATGCAAAACGTCGGTGTATCCCTGGTCGGCGTATGCCTCGTACACCTCGCGCCATTGCAGGGCGGTGATGGCCGCGGTGGTGGGCACCCCCTGGGCGGCGCGCATCAGCTCATAGAACTGGTCCATCGTCATGTCGCGGCGTTCATAGTATTCCTTCCCGTCCAGATTGATGGGGAAGTCGATGACATCGATGCCGTACTTCTCGGCCAATTCCTTCGGAATGTCGCAGCTGGAATCGGTCACGATCGCAATTTTGCGTTCCATCCTAGTTTCTCACTTCCATTCGTATTTTGTCAGTTGGCCGCGGGTCTCCAGGTCTTGGAAATCCCATTGCCGCAGCGCTTCATACACCCCCACCGCCACCGAGTTGGACAGGTTCAGGCATCGCTCGCCCCGCCGCATCGGAATGCGCACGCACCAGGGCTGGTTTTCGGCCAGCAGGGATTCCGGCAGACCGGCATCCTCCCGCCCGAAAACCAGGTAGGCGCCGTCCGGGTACACAACATCGGTGTGGCGCTGCGGTCCCTTGGAGGTGAAGAAGAAAAACGGGCCCTTGTTGGCGGCCCGGAATTCTTCCAGGTCCTGATAGTATGTTATATCAAGCTGGGGCCAATAGTCAAGCCCGGCCCGCTTCAATTTTTTATCGTCGATCGTAAAACCCATCGGCCCGACCAGGTGCAGGCGCGCCCCGGTCACGGCGCAGGTGCGCGCCACGTTGCCGGTGTTCTGGGGGATCTGCGGTTCCACAAGTACAATGTTCAGGGTCGGCATCGTTTCAACTTCCTTGTTTTCGTAAATTCGTCCTTTGGCAAGTACCCGGGCCGCCGCGGCGGCCGGATGTCACCGCCGCGGCAGCTCGTTGGGCATCAGGCGGGGCAGCACGGCTTCCAGCCAGACCCCCAGCCGTTCGTCGGCCCCGGCGGGGGTGGCCCGCAGGCACTCGCCCACAAAGGCGGCGGCCGCCTGGGCGGCTGCCTGGGCCACGTTGCCCTGCAGCAGGCGCCCCACCATCACGGCTCCGAAGATGTCCCCGGTGCCATGGAAGGAACGGGGGAAAAGGGGAGTGCGCACGGTATAGCCCTCGACCCCCCGCACCGCCCCGGCGCACAGGATGCTGTGCCCGGCCTCCACCCCGGTGACAAGCACCTGCGGGCAGACCCGGGTCAGCCGGGCGGCGGCGTCGGCGGCCTCGGCCGCGGTGGCGCCGGGGCCGGGCAGAGGGTCGCCCAGCAGAAGGGCGGCCTCGGTGGTGTTGGGCAGGATCAGGTCGGCCCGGGCGCACAGGTTGTACAGCGCCGGCACCATCTCGGCGGGCAGCCCACCGTACATTCGGCCGTGGTCGCCCATGACCGGGTCCACCACCTTCAGCGCGTCCGGCCAGTACTCCATGGCCTGTTCCACCAGCAAAGCCTGGCTGGTCTCGGACAGATACCCGGAATAGATGCAGTCGAACCGCACCCCCAGCCGGCGATAGTGGGCCAGGGCGGCCGGCCCGTACCCGGGGCTGGACAAGCGGGCCGGCGCCCCCAGGCCGCCGGTGTGGCTGGACAGCACGGCGGTGGGAACAGCCACGGCCTGGACCCCCAGCGCCGACAGGACCGGCGTGATGACCGCCAGCCCGGCCCGCCCGAACCCGGGCAGATCATGGATGCAAAGGACAGTTTTTGGTGCTACAGGCATGACGCCACGCTCTTTTCACAAAAATTTGCGGCCCTTCCGCTTCTTTTAGCGGGTTTTCGGCCTGCTGTTCTGATTTTACCACAAACTTGCTGCCGGAAAAAGCCGCAATCTGGCGATTCGGCAGGGCATTTCACCGCGCAGTCGGCCCTGTACGCCGGCTTGAAGGGGAAAGCCCGCGTATCAGCGACGAATCTTTGCCGCCCCTTCCGAAAAAATCGAGCGGATTGCATGACATTTGATAAACAGGCCGACAGCGGGGCATACTACCCCCGCACACAGATGCAAAAAGGAGGGACACAACCATGAATATGATGAACACCGTCGCATCCGCCGCGGTGGGGGCTGCCATGGGGGCGGCCGCCATGTATGCCGCGACCCATGACCAGCGCCAGGTGCGCAAGGCCATGCGCAAAATGACCCGCGGCGCCGAGAAGGCGCTGCTGGACCTGGAGGGAATGGTCAACAAGTACACCCGCTGACCGGCCCCGCCGCAGCCGGCAGGACCGGCAGGACGCAGAAACAGCCGCGCAAGCCAGCGCGGCTGTTTCTGCGTCTGCACAGCGGTAGGAAATTCGTAAAGATGGATTGCCTTGCATTCCGGTGCACAGCGGCCGACTTGGGAGATACGTCCCCTCCCGCCGGCCGCAGGGCGGGGTCAGAGCACACGTACGCGGATCGCTTCTTCGATGGCGGCCAGCTGCTGTTTCAGCGAAGGCTGCACCGGGCCGGTCACGTCCAGCATCGTGTAGGCCACATCCTTGCGGCTCTTGTTGACCATGTTCTCGATGTTCAGGCTGGCCGATGTCAGGATGCCGGTGATCGAGGAGATCACGCCCGGCGCGTTCTTGTGGATCAGGCAGACCCGGCGGCCGCCCAGGCGGGGCTGCTGCACGTCCGGCAGGTTGACGCTGTGGGTGATGTTGCCGTTGCGCAGGTAGTCGCTCAGCTCGCTGGCCGCCATCACCGCGCAGTTGGTCTCGCTCTCCGGGGTGGAAGCGCCCAGGTGGGGGGTGCAGTAGACCCCGGGCACACCCAGCAGCTCTTCGGCCGGGAAGTCACAGAAATAAGAAGCCGCTTTGCCGGTGTTCAGGGCGTCCAGCATGGCGGCGGTGTCCACCAGTTCACCGCGGGCGAAGTTCAGCACCCGGACGCCGTCCTTGCACATGGACAGCGTTTGGGAGTTGATGGTGTGCTTGGTGGCGGGAATGTAGGGCACATGGACGGTCAGGTAATCGCAGCGGGGCAGCATGTCGCTCAGCGTGACGCAGTGCTGAACACTGCGGGACAAACTCCAGGCGGCGTCGATGCTGATGTAGGGGTCATACCCCAAAACTTCCATCCCCAGCGCCACGGCGGCGTTGGCCACCCGGGAGCCGATGGCGCCCAGACCGATCACGCCCAGCACCTTGCCGTGCAGCTCGGGGCCGACAAACTGCTTTTTGCCCTTTTCCACATCCCGGGCCAGGGTGGCGCTGCCCTTGAGCCCTTCGGCCCAGCGGATCGCCGCCGGCAGGTTGCGGCTGCCGGCCACCAACGCCCCCACCACCAGTTCGGCCACCGCGTTGGCGTTGGCGCCTGGGGTGTTGAAGACCACGATGCCGGCCTCGGTACATTTGTCCAGCGGGATGTTGTTGGTGCCGGCGCCGGCCCGGGCAATGGCCAGTAGGCTGTCGGGCAGCGGCATCTCGTGCAGGTCGGCGCTGCGCACCAGGATGCCGTCCGGCGCGGCGGTCTCGTTGTCGATCTCGAACTGGGTGGTGGGCAGCTTTGCCAGCCCCACCGGCGAGATCGCGTTCATCGTCTTGATCGTATACATTGCCATGCAGCTCCTTTTGTTGACTGTGGGGCCCGCTCAGGCGTGCGCCCGGCGGAATTTTTCCATAAAGGCGACCAGTGCCTCCACGCCCTGGGGCGGCATCGCGTTGTAGATGGAAGCCCGCATACCGCCCACCAGCCGGTGGCCCTTCAGGTTCAGCAGCCCGGCTTTGGCCGCCTCGGCGCAGAACTCTTTGTCCAGCTCCGGCGTGGGGGAGGTGAAGGTCACATTCATCCGGCTGCGATAGCGCGGCTCCACCGGATTCTTGAAGAAGCTCTGCCCGTCCAGATAGTCGTACAGCACCTTCGCCTTGGCCTGGTTGATCTGCTGCATCTGCGCAAGCCCGCCGATCTCGTGTTCCAGGTAGTCCATCATCAGGCCGGTCATATAAATGCACCAGCAGGGCGGTGTGTTGTACATGCTGTCCGCTTTCAGCAGGGTGGTGTAGTTCATCATGGTGGGGATCTTTTCGGCCGGGATGCCCTTGGCGCTGCGGCCCAGCAGGTCCTCCCGCAGGATGGCCACCGCCATGCCGGCCGGCGCCACGTTCTTCTGCACACCGAAGTAGAGGCAGCCGTACCGGGTCACGTCGGTGGGTTCAGAGAAGATCATCGAACTCACATCCGCCACCAGCGGGATGCCCTCCACCTGGGGCAGCTCCACATAGGTGGTGCCGAAGATCGTGTTGTTCTGGCAGATATGGATGTAGCTGGCGTTGGGGTCGTACTCGACGGCCTTTACGTCGGGAATGTAGGTGAAATTCCGGTCCTTGCTGGAGGCGGCGATCCGGGCGGTGCCGAATTTGGCGGCCTCCTCGGCGGCCTTTTTGCTGAAGTTGCCAGTCACCAGATAATCCGCCGTGCCTGTGGTCATCAGGTTCAGCGGGACCATGGCAAACTGCTGGGTGGCGCCGCCCTGGAAAAAGCCGATCCTGTAGTTGTCCGGCACCCCCAGCACCCGGCGCATGGCGGCCTCGGTGTTGGCAAGGATCTCCTCAAACCAGGAACTGCGATGGCTCATCTCCATCACGCTCTGACCGGACCCGTGATAGTCCAGCAATTCCGCCTGCGCTTTGCGCAGCACCGGTTCCGGCAGCATCGAAGGTCCCGCACTGAAATTATAGACCCTGGCCATAAAAAACGCCTCCTCAAATCGCTTGCGTTCCCATAAGATGGGGCCCGGCCGCATCACCGCGGCCCGACAACGCTATTATACGTCCGGCGGCCGGCTTCCGGCAAGGAAAAAGGAGCCGGCAAAACACCGAAAAGGACCCGGGAAAAGCCGGCCTGCCGGCGATAAAGTGACAAATGTCTTTGATTCAAGAACAAATTATTCTACAAACGTAAAAATAAAACCGGGAAATCCACCAAAAAGCGGGAGAGAAAATTGTGAAACCTGCGGGCTTGCCGGAATTGCTTCTACACATGTAAAATTAAATACAAGAAATCAACCACAAACGTAGGAGAATGCCATGGAAACTCTTTCCCACAGCGAGGAGATCGTCATGTCCGCCCTCTGGGCCTGCGGGGCGCCCGCGTCCCGCAGGCAGATCGCAGCACAGCTGCCCGAAAGCTGCCGCTGGGCCGACACCACACTGCTGAACTTTTTGCTCCGGCTGGAGCGCAAAGGCTTTGTGCGCCCCCAGCGCCAGGGCAACAAAAACGTGTATACCCCGCTGGTGCGCCGACAGACCTACTGCGGCGCGGTCAGCGCGGCCCATCTGCAGCGGTTGTATGGCGGCGACGCCTGCGCCATGCTGGGGGCGCTGGCCGATACGGGGCGGATCAGCTACGCCGCTATGGAGCGGCTGGCCCGCTACCTGGATACCCGCGCCGCCGAAAGCCCGGAATACGATTACGACTGAACCGCCCCGCCGCTGACCGAACCGAAAAAGCCCCCGCCGGCAGATGAGTCGCTGCCGGCGGGGGCGCCTGCTGCTATCTGGCCGAAAAGCTGCAGGTGGGTGGCCAATCCGCCTAGATTTCAATACGACTTTTTACGACCTCGTACCGGCTTACGACCGGTTTACGACCTCAAATTCCGGTTACTTGCCGGCAATACGGATATAAGAAAACCCGCGTATCATCAGCATTTCGCTGTGATTACGCGGGTTTTCTTTTGGCGGAGTAAGAGGGATTTGAACCCTCGCGGCACTTTCGCACCCTACGCCCTTAGCAGGGGCGCCTCTTCGACCTCTTGAGTATTACTCCAAGTCAAAGTGATCGATGATTCACTTGTTAACAAAAATGGCGGAGAGGATGGGATTCGAACCCATGGTCCGCTCACGCGAATCGCTGGTTTTCAAGACCAGTTCCATAAACCACTCGGACACCTCTCCACAGTGGCCCCACCAGATGCAACGTAGATTATACTATCATACACGGCGGGTTCTGTCAAGAGAAATTTGGAAGTTTTTTTCCGCCCCGCCTTTTGCCGGCGCCGTCTTGCCGCCGCCCCTTGCAATGTCCCGGCGAAACAGATATACTCATACAAACACAGTTCCGCACACGGCATACAAAGGAGGGACGGGTTTGCGCCTGTTTGATGTATTGGGGCCGGTCATGACCGGGCCGTCCAGCAGCCACACGGCCGGGGCGGTGCGCATCGGCCAGACCGCCCGCAAGCTGCTGGGGGAACCGCCGGTTCGCGCCGAGATCCTGCTGCACGGCAGCTTTGCGGCCACCGGCCGGGGCCATGGCACCGACCGGGCCCTGGTGGCAGGGCTGCTGGGGATGCAGCCGGATGACGAGGCCATCCCCCGCAGCTTTGCCCTGGCCCGCCAGGCCGGGCTGCAGTTTCAGGTGGGTACCATCCTGCTGCGGGGCGCACACCCCAACACCGCGCTGCTGCGGCTGTACGGCGCCGGCGGCCGCAAGCTGGAGGTCGTCGGGGCCTCCATCGGCGGCGGGCGGATCAACATCTGCCAGATCGACGGCATCACGACCAATTTCGGCGCCGACCACAACACCCTGATCGTCCACAACCAGGACACCCCGGGCCATGTGGCGGCGGTCACCACCAGCCTCAGCCGGCACGGCATCAACATCGCCACCATGCAGCTGTACCGCTCGGGGGCGGGGGGCTATGCGGTGATGGTGCTGGAATGCGACCAGCCGCTGCCCGCCGATCTGGTGGAGGAACTGCGCCGCCAGCCGGGCATCGTGAAGGTCACGAGCCTGAACCTGGACCCGGCCGAATGACGGCCGGGGCCCAAAAACGAACCGATGGGACCCAACCGAAAGGAGCCCGCCATGTCCTATTCCTCAGTGCGCGCTTTGCTGAACGCCTGCAAGGCGGAAGGGCGCCCCTTATATGAAGTGATCCTGCGCAGCGACCTGCAGGAAAGCGGCCTGACCGAGACGGAGTCCCGGGCCAGGATGCGCCGCCTTTGGCAGGTGATGACCGAGACCAGCGCCAACTATTGCGGCGCCGACCGTTCGGCCAGCGGCTTTGCCGGCGGGGACGCCGCCAAGGTGGAGGCCGCCGCCGCGGCCGGGCTGCTGTACAGCGGCGGCTATTACGCCCAGGTGATTGCCGAAGCCCTCAAGACCGCCGAGTGCAACGCCTGCATGAAGCGGATCGTGGCGGCCCCCACCGCCGGCAGCTGTGGGGTGCTGCCGGCCGTGCTGCTGCCGCTGTGGCGGTCCGGCGCGGCAGATGAGGACGCCGTCTGCCGGGCTTTGTATGTGGCGGCCGGGTTTGGCCAGGTGGTGGCGGCCCGGGCCACGCTGGCCGGCGCCGAAGGAGGGTGCCAGGCGGAGGTGGGCGCGGCCAGCGGTATGGCGGCCGCTGCCCTCACCGACCTGAAAGGCGGCACTGCCGAAGCCTGCGCCGAGGCGTTCGCCATGGCGCTGACCAACCTGGAGGGCCTTGTCTGCGACCCGGTGGCCGGGCTGGTGGAACTGCCCTGCATCAAGCGCAACGTGATCGGCGCGGTGAATGCCGTATCGGCCGCCGACATGGCGCTGGCCGGTGTGGTGGGGCATATCCCGGCCGACGAGGTCATCGACGCGATGGCCGAGGTCGGCGCCGCCATGAGCCGGGACCTGCGGGAGACCGGCATCGGCGGCCTGGCGGGCACCCCCACCGGCCAGGCCATTCGGGACATTGTCACGATGGCAGAAGAAGAATAAACAACTTTGCAGTTGGAAACGGAGCCTATCATGGAAAATCAGGAAAAAACGACCGCCTGGAAACCCGGGAAACTGATCCGCCGCATCGGGATGGTGCTGGTGGCGGTGCTCTGCCTGTTCGGCATCAAGATGCTGATGGGGACCCGCACGATGATGTACCTCTACGCCCGGGACATCGACCATATCGAGGTCGCCGTCACCCCGCCGGGGGCGACGCTGACCGCTACCGGTACCGACATGAGCAGCGCCGTGACGCTGCTGAGCAACGCGGTGACCTACGGCCGAAAGGAACCCGTGGCGGGGCAGGCGATCAGCCTGACCATCTGCAACCTGGACGGCAGCGTGCAGCAGGTGGTCGTCAGCGGCGACTACCTGGAGATCGACGGCCGGGGGTACCGGATGCGCCTTTCCGACGGGGAAAAGGTCCAGGCTTGGGCCGAGGCGCTGGCCGAAGCCCAGGGCGTGGCGCTGGACTGAGCGCCGGCAAAACGAATAGGACCGGAAGCAAAAAGCGCCCCTGCCGCACGGCGGCAGGGGCGCCTTTTGTCTGTGATTCAGCCGGGCGGGGCGGGTCTCAGCCGTTGGCCGGCAGCTTGAAGCTGTCCTTCAGGGTGACGATGCGGTTGTAGACATGGGGGTCGTGGCTGTCCGGCGTGAAGTAGCCGGTGCGCACAAACTGGAACCGCTCGCCGGGGCGGGCTTCCGCCAGGCAGGCTTCCAGCTTGGCGTGGCTGACCACCACGACGCTTTCGGGGTTCAGGTAATCCTTGAAGTCGGCCCCCTCGGGGATGCCGTTCATGTTGGCTTCGGTGAACAGCTTGTCGTACAGACGCACCTCGGCGTCCACGCAGTGCTCACAGCTGACCCAGTGGATGGTGCCGCGCACCTTGCGGCCGTCGGCCGGGTTGCCGCTGCGGGTCTCCAGGTCGGCCTGGGCGTGGATGGCCGTGATGTTGCCGCCGGCGTCCTTGTCCACGCCGGTGCAGCGAACAAGGTAGGCGCCCATCAGCCGCACTTCGCTGCCCACCGTCAGCCGCTTGAACTTCGGCGGCGGCACTTCAAAGAAATCGCTGCGGTCGATCCACACCTCTTTGGTGAAGGCCACCGGGCGGGTGGTGGCGTCGTTGGCGTCCCGGTTGGGGTTGTTGGGCAGGTCAAAGTATTCGCACTGGCCTTCGGGGTAGTTGTCGATCACCAGTTTGACCGGGTCCAGCACCGCCACGCGGCGGGCTGCCGACAGTTCCAGCTCGGCCCGCAGCACGGCTTCCAGCTGGCGCATGTCCACAAGGCTGTCTGCCTTGGAGATGCCGGCCCCCCGCACGAACTCAAAAATGCTCGAAGGGGTGTAGCCGCGGCGGCGCAGGCCGGACAGGGTCGGCATGCGGGGGTCGTCCCAGCCGTCCACGATGCCCTTTTCCACCAGCTCGCGCAGGTAGCGCTTGCTCATCACGGTGTTGGTCACGTTCAGGCGGGCAAATTCCCGCTGTTTCGGGAACTCGCCGCCGAACAGGTTTTCGATCACCCAGTTGTACAGCGGGCGGTGATTCTCAAATTCCAGGCTGCACAGCGAATGGGTGATCCCCTCGATGGCGTCCTGGATCGGGTGGGCAAAGTCGTACAGCGGGTAGATGCACCACTTGTCCCCCTGGCGATGGTGGCTCACATGCTTGATGCGGTAGATGGCCGGGTCGCGCATATTCATGTTGGGGCTGGCCAGGTCGATCTTGGCCCGCAGCGTCTTTTCGCCGTCGGCAAACTCGCCGGCGCGCATACGGCGGAACAGATCAAGGTTTTCCTCCGGCGTGCGGTCCCGGTAGGGGGAAGGCCGGCTGGGCTTGCCCGCGTCGTTGCCGCGGTATTCCTGCATTTCGTCGCGGGTCAGGTCGTCCACATAGGCTTTGCCGTCCCGGATGAGCTTTTCGGCGCACTCGTAGCATTTCTCAAAATAGTCGCTGCCGTAAAAGATGCCCCCGTTCGGGTGGGCGCCCAGCCATTCCAGGTCCCGCAGGATGCTCTGCACATACTCATCGCCCTCCCGCGCCGGGTTGGTATCGTCGTAGCGCAGGTTGAACTTGCCGCCGTAGGTCTTGGCCACCATGTAGTTGATGTAGATGGCCTTGGCCGACCCGATGTGCAGGTAGCCGTTGGGTTCCGGCGGGAACCGGGTATGGATCTCCTGCACCTTTCCCTCGGCCAGGTCGGCGTCGATGATGTCGGTCAGGAAATTGGAGAATTTTTCGTTAGACATAATTCCACCCCAAATCGAATGTTTCAATTTTCCTATTTTACAATAGATCCCGCAAATGCGCAAGCCTTTACCGGTAGTCGATCTCCAAAGTGGGCAGCCCATTGAGGGTCAGGTCGGCCAGGTTGCCGTCGCGGTACTCGTAATAGCCCTGCGCGGCGATCATCGCGGCGTTGTCGCCGCAGTATTTCAGTTCCGGCAGCAGCACCCGGGCGCCCAGTTTCTGGGCGCCGTCGTTGACCAGCTGCCGCAGCCGCCCGTTGGCGGCCACCCCGCCGGCCAGGCAGACGGTTTTGGCGCCGGTGTCTGCCGCCGCGCTCAGCAGCTTTTTGGCCAGGATCTGGGCGATGCGCTCCTGAAAGCTGGCGGCCATGTCCGCCACATTCACATCCCCGCCCTTCTGGCGGGCGTTGTGGACCTCGTTGACAACGGCGGTCTTGAGGCCCGAAAAGCTCACGTTGTACCGGCCTTCCACATGGGGCACAGGCAGTTTGTAGGCGTAAGGGTCACCGGCCCTGGCCGCCTGGGACACGCTGGGCCCGCCCGGATAGGGCAGCCCCAGGGTGCGGGCCACCTTGTCAAAGGCTTCGCCGGCGGCGTCGTCCACCGTGCGCCCCAGCACCTTGTAGCGGCACCAGTCCTCCACCTCCACGATATGGCTGTGGCCGCCGCTGGCCACCAGGCACAAAAACGGCGGTTTCAGCTCAGGGTGGGTCAGATAGTTGGCCGCGATATGCCCGCGCAGGTGGTGGACCGGCACCAGCGGCTTGCCGGCGCTGTAGGCCAGGCCCTTGGCGAAGTTCACCCCCACCAGCACGGCGCCGATCAGCCCCGGCGCAAAGGTCACGGCGATCGCGTCGATCTGCTCAATGGTCAGCCCGGCGTCGGCCAGGGCCTGGTCGGCCACCCGGCTGATGCTCTCGGCATGGCGGCGGCTGGCGATCTCCGGGACCACGCCGCCGTACAGCGCCTGTTCGGCCACACTGGTGGCGATGACGTTGGAGTGCAGGATGTGTCCGTCCTCCACCACCGCGGCGGCGGTCTCGTCACAGCTGGATTCAAACCCTAAAATCAGCATCTTGTCTTCTCTTCCTCAGTCTGTCAATATAAAGTGGATTTCGGCAAAGTGGCCGGGCGGTTCGCAGCGGCTCTCTTGCAGGCGCCGCCGGGGCGGGGGATCAATGGGCTTCCAGCCAGGTCTTGCCGGTGCCGACCTCGGCGGTCAGCGGAACGCTGTAGCGCACCACCTGCTCCATCTCCTCCTTCAGCAGCCGCCGGACCTGCTCGACCTCTTCCACCGGCGCTTCCACGATCAGTTCGTCGTGGACCTGCAGCAGCAGCCGGGCCTGCAGGCCGTCGCGGCGCAGCCGCTGCCACACATGCACCATGGCCAGCTTGATGATGTCCGCCGCCGTGCCCTGGATGGGGGTGTTGCGGGCCATCCGCTCCCCCGAAGCCCGCACCTGGAAGTTGGAACTGGTCAGCTCGGGCAGCGGGCGGCGGCGGCCGAACAGCGTTTCCACATAGCCTTTTTCCCTGGCGTGGGCAATGCAGTCCTTCATATACCCGTCCACCTTGGGGAAGGTGTTCAGGTAGGTTTTCAGGAACGCATCGGCCTCCTTCACCGAAACGTTCAGGTCCCGGCTCAGCGAAAAGGCGCCCTTGCCGTACATGATGCCGAAGTTGATCGCCTTGGCGGCGCTGCGCAGCTCGTGGGTGACCTCGGCTTCGGGAATGTGGTAGATTTTGGCCGCGGTGGACCGGTGGATGTCGGCCCCGCTGGCGAAGGCGTGCTGCATGGCCTCGTCGCCGGTGATGTGGGCCAGGATGCGCAGCTCGATCTGGGAATAGTCGGCGTCCACCAGCATCTGGCCGTCCCCGGCCACAAAGTATCCCCGCAGCCGGCTGCCCAGCTCGGTGCGGATCGGGATGTTCTGCAGGTTGGGCTCGGTGGAGCTGATGCGCCCGGTGCGCGCCTCGGTCTGGATGAAGGTGGAATGGATCCGCCCGTCCGGCCCCAGCGTCTTAAGCAGCCCGTCCACATAGGTGGACAGCAGCTTGGAGTAGGTGCGGTACTGCAGGATGTCGTCCACCACCTCGCTGTAGGGGCGCAGGCTTTCCAGCGTCTCGGCGTCGGTGGAATAGCCGCGCTTGGTCTTTTTGCGGGGCGGCAGGCCCAGCTTGTCAAACAGCGCTTCCCCCAGCTGCTGGGGACTGTTCAGGTTGAAGCGGTAGCCCACGGCGGTGTAGATGCGCTCCAGAATGCCCTCCAGGTCGGCCTGCAGGCTGTCCCCGAATTTGCGGATGCCCTCGGCATCCACCGCAAAGCCGATGCGCTCCATGTCCGCCAGCACCCGGGCCAGCGGCAGTTCCATCTCGGCCAGCAGCCGGTGCTGGCCCTGTTCGTCCAGCTGCCGGGCCAGCGTGTCGCACAGCCCGGCCAGCACCCCGGCGTCGGGGCAGTCTTCACAGCAAAACTGCGGAGCCACGCCATATTCGGCCGCCAGCGGCGCTACCTGGTAGTCGCTGGCCGAAGGGTTGAGCAGGTAGGCGGCCAGCTTGCCGTCAAAACGGATGCTCTCGCCCAGCTGCCCGGCTTCCAGCGCCAGCCGGTACAGCGGCTTGGCGTCAAATACCCGCAGCTCGGCGGGGCTGTCCAGCAAGGCGGGCAGACGGTCCTCGTCCATCCAGAACACCTGCTCGCCCTGCACGGCGTACCAGCGGCCGGTCTCCCCCTTGGCGGGGGCGGCGGTGCGGGCCAGGTACACGCAGCCGCTCCAGCTGTCCGGCGCGGGGGCGGGCGTCACGGCGGGCAGTTCCTCGCCGGGCCGGGGCGCGGCCGGGGCGGACTCGTCCAACCCCCAGCGGGCGGCCAGTTTGTGCATCTCCAGGCTGGAAAGCAGCCGGGCGGCGGCGGCCGGGTCGCCGGGGCGGCGGCGGTAGGCTTCGGGGTCGGTCTCGATGGGGGCGTCCCGCCGGATGGTCCCCAGCATGTGGGAAAGTTCCGCCTTGTCGCGGTTGTTGGCAAGGTTTTCCCGCTGCTTGGGCTTGATGGCCTTGTCGTCCAGGTGTTCGTACACCCCTTCCAGGCTGCCGAACTTCTGCACCAGCGCCAGTGCGGTCTTTTCCCCGATGCCCGGCACGCCGGGGATGTTGTCGGAGGAATCGCCCATCAGGCTCTTGACCTCGATGAGCTGGGCCGGTTCCACGCCGTACTTTTCCCGGATGGCTGCCGGGTCCATCACCAGCGTCTCCCGGTTGGTGGCCAGCAGCACCGTCACCTGGTCGTCGATCAGCTGCAGGCTGTCCCGGTCGCCGGTGGCCAGCAGCGCGGTGCCGCCGGCCTTCTTGCAGGCGGCGGACAAGGTGCCAAGGATGTCGTCGGCCTCCCAGCCGTCCAGGCTCACCTGCACAAAACCCAGGTCGTCCAGCAGTTCCTTGACCACCGGCAGCTGCTGGGCCAGCTCCTCCGGCATTCCGTGGCGGGTGGCCTTGTACCCGTCATAGGCTTTGTGGCGGAAGGTGGGGGCCTTCCGGTCCCAGGCGATGGCGACGGCGTCGGGGCTGTGGGTGTTCAGCAGGTTCAAAAGAATGTTCTGGAACCCGAAAATGGCGTTGGTGTAGCGGCCGTCCTTGGTGGTCAGTACCCGGATGCCGAAAAATGCACGGTTCAGCAGACTGTTGCCGTCCAATACCAGCAGTTTCATCGTGATCGAATCCTCCGTTGTAAAATTTCCCAAAGGAAGGGGTGATAAATTGCGAACAGGTGGCGGATGTGGTACAATGGTCAGGCCGGGGCGCCGCGCCCCGGCCCCGCCGCGCCCGGCGGGAAACCACTTGGAAATGTGACAGGAAAGAGGTACCCATGCAGCTCAGAAATCTTACGATCCCCGGCGGGGCCGCGTTTGCCCCGATGGCCGGCCTCAGCGACGCCGCCTGCCGCCGCCTGATGGCGGACCACGGCGCGGCCTGGACCGTCAGCGAGATGGCCAGCGCCAAGGCCATCACCTTCGGGGACCGGAAAAGCCTGGCGCTGCTGCGGGACCCGGACCCCCACGGCCTGTATGCGGTGCAGCTGTTCGGCAATGAGCCGGAACTGCTGGGCCAGGCCATCGGCATCCTGCGGGAGAAGGGCGTCCGGTTCGACCTGCTGGACCTGAACATGGGCTGCCCGGCCCCCAAGATCACCGGCGGCGGCGCCGGCAGCAAACTGATGCTGGACCCGCCGCTGTGCGGGGCGATGGTCCGCGCCGCCCGCGCAGCGCTGGGGGAGGAGGTTCCCCTCACCGTCAAAATGCGCATCGGCTGGGATGAGGACCACCTCACCGGGCCGGAAGTGGCCCGCCAGTGCGAGGCGGGCGGGGCAGACCTGCTGGTGGTCCATGGGCGGACCCGGGAGCAGATGTACGTCCCGCCGGTCCACTGGGACCAGGTGGCAGCCGTCAAGCAGGCGGTGGGCATCCCGGTGTTTGCCAACGGCGACATCACCAGCCCCGAGCGGGCGGTGGAAGCTGTCCGCGAGACCGGCTGCGACGGGGTGATGATCGGCCGCGGCGCACTGGGGGACCCCTGGCTGTTCGAGCGGGTTAACGCGGCGCTGGCCGGGCAAACCCCGCCCTTGCTGCCGACGCTGCCCCAGCGCATGGCTGCCTTGCGCCGCCAGATCTATGAGATGTGCGAAGAAAAAGGGGAGTGGGCCGCCATGCCCCAGGCCCGCAGCCAGGCCATGCACTACATGAAAGGGCTGCGGGGGGCGGCGGCGCTGCGCCGGGCCTGCGCCATGCTGAGCCGTTTCGAGGATGTGGACACCCTGATCGACGCCGTCTACCGCTGCAATGAGTGAAGGCCCGCTTCAGAACCGACCGCGGGTCAGCTCGTCCAGGTTCTGGGTGTAGCAGGGCAGCATGTGCTCGATGAAATAGTCGGCCTCGGGGCTGTGCATCTGCTCCAGCGCCTGGCGCTGCTGGGCCAGCGCGGCCTCAAACTCCCGATTGCCGGCCTGGCATTCCTCCAGGCATTTGATAAGGGCCGAAAGCCGGTCCGCGGCTTTCAGCAGTTTGCGCTCCGCATCGTTGAGCACCGTGCCGGTCAGGTAGATCTCCCCGATGTCGGCCAGCTCTTCCGGCAGCAGGCTGGCGATGGTGTGGGCGCTCTGGGCTTCCACCGCTTTGTAGGCGTTGCGCAGCGCGTCGTTTTTGTATTTTACCGGGGTGGGCATGTCGCCGGTCAGGATCTCCGGCGCATCATGGTAGAGCGCGGCGGTGGCCACCGTGTCGGGGCGCAGACCGGCCCCGGTCCCGGTACACCGCTGGGCGATCAGGCAGAGGGTGTGGGCGATCAGCGCGGTATCCGCCGTGTGTTCGCTCAAGCTCTCCGGCCGTCCGTTGCGCATCAGGCTCCAGCGGGTGATGTACTTCATCCGCCCCAGCAGCGCATTGAAGGGATAGGTTTCCATGGCGTGTCCTTTCTGCCCGTTTGCCAGGGCGGCCCCGCCGCGGCGGGGCGTCAATACATCCCGGGATGGATCCGACAAATCCCCGGTGCCGTCTGATTCGCTGAAAAGCAGCGCCTGCTGTGCTGCGGGGTCCTGCCGCATACAAAGTATGGCGGCGGTCTCGCGCCTTACGTTCGCACCTTTTTTGGTTTGGCGAATTTTCCACCCTGTTTGATGGATCAGATACACCTTAGTATACCACATTCCCGAGCGTTGGAAAATCCTTTTTTCACATCCTGCCCGAGGGGAAAGCGTTCCCCCGCAGAAAGGAGCGTCGTCATGCCGCTTTCTTTGCCAACCGGCCAAACGGGCCGCAGCCGCTACGGCCAGGTATTCCTGCTTTGCCTGGCGCTGGCCGCCGCGCTGTTTTTGCCCCACTGCATCGTGGATGCCCTGTCCGGCAGCTTCTTCCATTATGCCGGCGACTTCAACGACCAGATGATCCCCTTCTACGCCTATGCCAACGACTTTGTCAAGCAGGGCGGGTCCTTCAGCTGGGCCACCGACCTGGGCAGCGGGTTCGTCAACGCCTACTCCTACTACTGCCTGGGTTCGCCCTTTTTCTGGCTGACCATCTGGGTGCCCTCCCGCTGGATGCCCTACACGATGGTGCCGATGCTCTGCCTGAAGTTTGCCGTGGCCGGCGGCGGGGCCTATCTGTGGCTGCGCCGCTGGGTGAAGGACGACCGCTGGAGCGTGCTGGGGGCGGTGCTCTACGCCTTCTGCGGGTACAACGTTTATAATATCTTCTTCTACTTTTTTCTGGACAGCGCCGCGCTGTTCCCCTATATGCTGGCCGCGCTGGACGACGCCGTGCTGGACCGCAAGGCCGGGCGCTTCCCGTTCTGGGTGGCGGTGAACCTGCTCACCAACTATTTCTTTTTTGCCGGGCAGGCGGTGTTCCTGCTGCTGTACTTCCTGTGCCTGTGCGCCGGGCGGGTCTACCGCCTTACCCTCCGGCTGTTCGGCCGCCTGGCCTTCGAGACGGTGCTGGGCTGCGCGCTGGGCTGTGCGCTGCTGATCCCAGCAGCGCTCTCCCTGATCCAGAACCCCCGCACCATCGACCCCTTCGACGGCTACGGCTACCTGGTCTACAACAAAGCCCAGCAGTATCTGGCCATCCTGTTCAGCGCCTTCCTGGTACCGGACGCCCCCTACCTCACCGACCTGTTCAGCGAAGGGGTCATCAAATGGACCAGCCTGTCGGCCTACCTGCCGGTGGTGGGGCTGGCCGGCGGCCTGGCTTTCTGCCAGGTGTTCCGCCGCCATCCCTTCGCTCGGCTGCTGAAGATCTGTGTGGTCTGCGCCTTTGTGCCGGTGCTCAACAGCCTGTTCTATGCGCTCAACTCCAGCTACTACGCCCGCTGGTATTACATGCCGCTGCTGGTGCTCTGCGCGGCCACGGTCATGGCGCTGCAGCGCCCGGCTCTGCGCCGGTCCCGCCTGCCCGGGACCTTCCGCCTGGTGCTGCTGGTCACCCTGGCCTCGGCGGCCTTTGCGCTGGTCCCCACCCGGAACGAGGATGGGGAGCTGGTCGTCGGCGTGGTGGACAACCAGTGGCGGTTCTGGGGGCTGCTGGCCACCACCCTGGTGGGGTACGGGCTGTTTGCCTGGCTGCTTCGCCTGGGCCGGCGGATGCCCCAGCGGCTGGCCGGTCTGCTGCTGGCGGGGGTGATGGGCTTTTCCTTTTTATATGGCAATGTACATCTGTCCATCGCCAAGTATGCCCAGTGGTACAACGATGCGGACTATGTGGCCCAGACCTGGGGCCAGGTGGAGGAACTGCGCGGCACCCTGCCGCAGGACGCTTTCTACCGGCTGGACACCTACGAGTGCTACAACAACATCGGCGTGTGGCTGGACCGGCCCTGCATCAACTGCTTCCATTCCACCGTGGCGCCCCATATCCTGGAATTCTACCCCTCGGTGGGGGTCACGCGGGACGTGAACTCCAAGCCGGAGGTCAGCCTTTATGCGCTGCGCGGTCTGCTCAGCGTGCGGTACACGCTGGTGCCCAGGGACAAGGTGGCCGATTGGGAGGAGCAAGCCCTGCAGGGCTGGGCCCTGGCCGCCACCACCGGCCAGTACGCCCTGTATGAAAATGAAAACTGGGTGCCGATGGGCCTGACCTACGACTATTACATCACCCCGGAAGAGTTTGAACAGCTGCCCGAAGACCAGCGGGCGGCGGTGCTGATGAAGGCGCTGCTGCTCACCGAAGAGCAGGCGGCGGCCAGCTCGCTTGCGCCGCTGCCTGAGGACCAGCGCAGCGATTGCAGCTGGGAAGCCTATGTACAGGACTGCGCCGACCGCCGCGCCACGGCGGCCGAAGACTTCACCGCCACCCGCACCGGCTTCACCGCCAAAGTCCGGCAGGATACCGAGACGCTGGTGCTCTTCGCCGTGCCCTATGACGACGGCTTTTCCGCCACCGTCAACGGCCAGCCGGCCGAGATTCTGTCGGTGGACAACGGCCTGATGGCGGTGCAGGTGCCGGCCGGCGAATCCGACATCGTCTTCACCTACCGCACGCCGGGGCTCCGGCTGTCGGCGGAGATCTCGCTGTCGGCGCTGGCGGGTTATGCGGTGTATCTGCTGGTGCTGCGCCGCCGGCGGCAGGCTGCAAAAACGGCGTGAGACCCGCCGGCCGACCCGGTCAGGCGGATGTGTCCCGCCAGAACGTATACGGATCTACACACAGAGAGGAACCATAATGAATCAATATGCCGAACAGATCGCCCGGGAACTGTCCCTGACCCCCCAGAATGTGCAGGGGGCCATCGACCTGATCGATGCGGGCAACACCATCCCGTTCATTGCCCGCTACCGCAAGGAGGCCACCGGATCCATGGACGACCAGGTGCTGCGCACGCTGGGCGACCGGCTGGAATATCTGCGCGGCCTGGACAAGCGCAAAGCGGAGGTGAGCGCCTCCATCACCGAGCAGGGCGCCATGACCCGGGAACTCCGGGACTCGCTGGAATCCGCCCGGACCCTGGCGGAGGTGGAGGATCTTTACCGCCCCTACAAGCCCAAGCGCAAGACCCGCGCCAGCATTGCCCGGGCGCGGGGCCTGCAGCCGCTGGCCGACAGCATCTGGGAACAGCGGCCCGACTTTGACCCCGAACAGGCTGCGGCGGCTTTCTGCGGCGACGAGGTGCCGGATGCCCGGGCCGCCCTGGCCGGCGCCCAGGACATCCTGGCCGAGCGCATCTCGGACGACGCCCGCTGCCGGGCAGAACTGCGCCGCTACTACCGCGCCTTCGGCCGTATCCGCAGCGTGGATGCCAAGAAGGGGGACAGCGTCTATGCGCCCTACTACGATTATGCCGAACCGCTGAACAAGATCCCCGGCCACCGGGTGCTGGCGCTGGACCGGGGCGAGCGGGAAGGGTACATCAAGGTCGGCATCGAGGTGGAGCCGGAACGCGCCATGGCCATCACGGCCTGGATGTTCGCCCGCAAAAAGAACGGCGGGGCCAGCGCACAGCTGGTGGAGGCGGCGGCCCGGGACGCCTATACCCGGCTGATCCACCCCAGCCTGGAAAACGAGCTTCGCACCGAGCTCACCGCCGCGGCGGACGAAGGCGCCATCGCCGTGTTTGGCGACAATCTGCGCCAGCTGCTGCTGCAGCCGCCCATCCCCGGCAAAGTGGTCATGGGGCTGGACCCCGGGTACCGCATGGGCTGCAAAGTCGCGGTGGTGGACCCCACCGGCAAGGTGCTGGATACCGGCGTGGTCTACCCGGTGCCGGAGTTCAAGCGGGTGGACCAGGCCAAGGCGGCGGTCAAGGGGATGGTGCTGCGCCATCATGTGGAGCTTATGGCCATCGGCAACGGCACCGCCGGCCGCGAGACCGAGCAGTTCGCCGCCCAGGTCATCCGGGAACTGGCCGCCGAACAGGGGCTGCACCTGCAGTATATGGTGGTCAGCGAGGCGGGGGCCAGCGTCTACTCCGCCTCCAAACTGGCGGCCGAGGAGTTCCCGCAGTTCGATGTGAACCTGCGCAGCGCCGTATCCATCGCCCGCCGCCTGCAGGACCCGCTGGCCGAACTGGTCAAGATCGACCCCAAGGCCATCGGGGTGGGGCAGTACCAGCACGACATGCCCCAGAAACGCCTGACCGAAACGCTGGACGGCGTGGTGGAGGACTGCGTCAACTCGGTGGGGGTGGACCTGAACACGGCCTCGGCCCCGCTGCTGCGCCGTGTGGCCGGCATCACGGCGGCCACCGCCAAAAACATCGTGGCCCGGCGGGAGCAGGAGGGGGCCTTCACCTCCCGCGCGCAGCTGAAAAAGGTCAAGGGCCTTGGCCCCAAAGCCTTTGAGCAGTGCGCCGGCTTCCTGCGGCTGCCCCACGCCGCCGACCCGCTGGACGGCACGGCGGTCCACCCGGAAAGCTACCCCGCCGCCCGCGGGCTGCTGCAGGCCTGCGGCTACCAGCCGGCGGAAATCGGCGGCGCCTCCATGCAGGACCTGCCGGCGCGGGTGCGGGCCAAAGGGGAAAAGGCCCTGTGCGAAGCCCTGGGGGTGGGGCGGCCCACCCTGCAGGACATCGTGGCCGAGCTCTGCCGCCCGGGCCGGGATGTGCGCGACAGCCTGCCCAAACCGCTGCTGCGCTCCGATGTGATGAAGTTGGAGGACCTGACGCCCGGCATGGAGCTGACCGGCACCGTGCGCAACGTCATCGACTTCGGCGCCTTTGTGGACATCGGAGTCCATCAGGACGGCCTTGTCCACATTTCCCAGATCTCGGACCGGTTCGTCAAACACCCGCGGGATCTGCTGCAGGTGGGGCAGCTCGTCCGGGTCAGGGTCCTGGAGGTGGACCTGCCCCGCAAACGCATCGCCCTGACCATGAAAGGGGTGCCGCAGGAGGCTGTCAACCCCGGATTTTAAGGTTTGATTATGGAGGAATGTTGTGCTTCCGGCAGAACGACCGGAAGGCTTTGAAGGGCAAAAACCTGTAAAGTTTTGGAAAAATTGAAAATAATGGAACTGTAATATAAAAATCGCACCTCAAAAAACTATAAATCTGTGAATAGAAAAGTACAAATCCTGGAAATCATGGTCAGACCGTCCAAAAGGCAACATGACGGATGTTGCTATTTGTGCATCTTGTAGAAAAAACGATGCCAATACTGAGCAAGTTGACTAAAATTGGGCGGCGCGTGCTATAATACCGACTGTAAGGCAAGGGTGAGCACCCCGCAAGGGCGTCCGGCTCCCCGCCTTGCCCGCACCGGAATAGGCCGGTGCGCTGGGACATGTATGGAGGTCTTTATTATGGTAAGACAAGTCAAGGTTTCCAACTTCACCGAAGTTCAGGGGATCGTGTCTGCCGCTGCCAAATGCTACAACGAGGTTGGCGTGCATGACATGAAGGGCAGCATTGCCGATGCGAAGAGCATTCTGGGAATGATGAGCTTGGATTACAGCCGTCCCGTGAAGATTGTCTGTGAAGACGAAAAGGATCTGGATCGTGTGATCCGTGCCGTGAAACAGTAAGTTTACAACTACAACAAAGAAAGGGTCGCCGATGCTTTGTGCGGCCTGCGTAAAGGAGCGATTTTTATGTCTATGCGTTATCTGACCACTCTGCTGACCGGTGTCCGTCTGAATATGGAGTGCGGCACCGCGGGTGACGTTCGTGAAGCGGTCGATCTGGCCCGCAACACCTTCAGCAAGCAGTAAGGACCCGCTGCCCTGGGCAGCGTAACAAAAGCGGCGTGCCGCAGGAACCTGGTTTCCTGCGGCACGCCGCTTTTATTTTGCAGCGCAGCGGCCCCGGCGCGGCCGGTTCAGATCACCTTGTGGTCCATCCATCGGTTGCGGGCAAAGCGAACGCCGAACAGGATGTCCCGGAAGAACCAGTCGATGAACATCCCCATCCAGACGCCCAGCAGCCCCATGCCCAGGTTGAGCACAAAGAAGTAGCTCAGCATCACCCGGAACACCCACATGCTTACAATGCTCACCGCCATCGTGAACTTGGCGTCCCCGCCGGCGCGCAGGGCGCTGGGCAGGGTAAAGCTGATCGCCCACAGCAGCACGCTGCACACCGAGAACCACCGCAGCACCTGCACCCCCATGGCCGTGGCTTCGGCCGTAAGGTTGAACAGCGCACACAGCCCCGGTGCAAACAGGAACAGGGTGATGTTGGTCAGCGCCAGGCCGGCCATGGCGATGCCAAGCAGCACAAGGGTGTACCGCTTGGCCTGCTTTTTCTCCCCGGCGCCCAGGCACTGCCCCACCACCGGGATCATGGCCAGGCTCATGGTGTTGCCGGGGATGTTGGCCAGCCCGGAGATGGAGTTGGCCACCGCGTTGGCGGCGATGGCGGAGGTGCCCAGCGTGGAGGTCAGGCTGCTCACACAGAGCTTGCCGATCTGGAACATGCCGTTTTCCAGCCCGGAAGGAATGCCGATGCCGAGAATGCGCAGGATCATCTGCCGGTCCGGCTTCATCTCGGCCAGGCTGGCAATGTGCAGCGGGTTTTCCACCTGCTGCTGTTGCCAGAACACCCAGATGGCCGCGAAAATGCGCCCCGCCAGCGTCGCCAGGGCGGCCCCCAGCACCCCCATCCGGAATCCGTAAATCAGGATGGCGTTGCCGCCGATGTTGATGACGTTCATCACCAGGCTGGCCAGCATGCTGATGCGGCTGTTGCCCTGGGCGCGGAACAGGGCGGCGCCGGCGTTGTAGGCGCCGATGAAGGGGTAGGAGATGGCGCTGACGATGAAGTACTGCTCGGCAAACCGCATCACGTCCGCGTCGATCTGCCCGAACACCAGCCGCAGGATCGGCCGGCAGAAAAGCAGCGCCGCCGCCATCACCGACACCGTGCTGACAGCCAGCACGGTGTACAGCTGGGCGGCGCTTTTGCGGGCGTTTTCGCCGTCCTGCCGGCCCAGGTACTGGCTGCCGATCACGGCGCCGCCGGTGGCCAGCGCCGCCAGGACCTGGATGATCAGCACGTTGATGCTGTCCACAAGGCTCACGCTGGAGACGGCGGCTTCCCCCACGCCCGAGACCATCAGGGTATCGGCCATCCCCATCGTGACGCTGAGGATCTGCTCCAGCAGCATCGGAAGGATCAGGGCGGTCAGCGCCTGGCGGCTGAACAGCGGACGACTCTGCGAAGTTTGCGTTGCAATGTCCATTTTTTCTTCACGACCTATACCAGAATCTCGGCCCGGGCACGGCGGCCGGGCCTGTCTGAGCGTATTATAGGACCGGCGCCGCCGGCCTGTCAATAGCCCGCGGCCCGCCGGGGCGGACGGTTGCTTTTTTTCGAAAAACGCGCTATGCTGGTACCAGATAAAACACGCTGTCAAAGGAGTGCTGTAGCCATGAAATATGATTTCACCTCGATCATGGACCGCCGCGGCAAGGATGCCATTGCGGTGGACGGCCTGGGCACCAGCCCCGGCTTTACCCCGGACGCCCCCAAACCGGGTTTTGATGCGATCCCGATGTGGGTGGCGGACATGAACTTCCCCACGGTACCCACCATCCAGCAGGCCATCCTGGAGCGGGTGCAGCATCCGGCGTTCGGCTATTTTCAGCCGACCCCGGCCTACTATGACGCTATCTGCCGCTGGCAGCAGGTGCGCAACGGCGTCAGCGGCCTGAGCGCGGCGGACATCGGGTATGAAAACGGTGTGCTGGGCGGCGTTATCTCGGCGCTTACGGCCTTTGCCGCGCCCGGCGACGGGGTGCTGCTCCACAGCCCCACCTACATCGGCTTCACCAACTGCGTGACCAACAACGGCTACCGCATCGTCCACAGCCCGCTGGTCCGGGATGAAGCCGGCGTCTGGCGGATGGATTATGAGGACATGGACGCCAAACTCAAGGCCAACAAGATCCATGTAGCCATCTTCTGCAGCCCCCACAACCCCTGCGGCCGTGTCTGGGAGCGCTGGGAGATCGAAAAGGCGATGGAGGTCTACCGGGCCAACGACTGCCTGGTCATCTCGGACGAGATCTGGTCGGACATCCTGCTCAACGGCCACAGGCACATCCCCACCCAAAGCGTCAGCGAGGACGCCCGCAACCGCACGGTGGCCCTGTATGCCCCCAGCAAGACCTTCAATCTGGCCGGGCTCGTGGGCAGCTACCACATCATCTACAACCCCTATCTGCGGGACCGGGTCACGGCCAAATCCTCCAAATCCCATTACAACGAGATGAACGTCCTGTCCATGCACGCGCTGATCGGCGCCTACCGCCCGGAAGGCGAGGCGTGGGTGGATGAGCTGTGCGAAGTGCTCAGCGGCAACATCAACTTTGCCTGCGATTACATCGCCGACCGCTTCCCCGGCGTACAGGTCAGCAAACCCCAGGGCACTTACATGCTCTTCCTGGACTGCACCCAGTGGTGCGACCGGCACGGCAAGACCATCGACTGGGTGGAAAAGGCCGGCTGGGACGTGGGGGTGGCCTGGCAGGACGGCCGTATGTTCCACGGCCCCTGTGCGCTGCGCATGAACCTGGCGCTGCCGCTCAGCCGTGTGCAGGAGGCGTTTGACCGCCTGGACCGCTACGTCTTCAACGCCTGAGCCACCCGGCCGCCAGGGCGGTTCCCGGCGGATCGGCGCAAAAGGGCGCAGCCCCGAAGGTATGAAACAGATCGGCCCCCGAAAGAAGCGAACAGGCTTCCTTCGGGGGCCGATCTGTTTTCGTTTCTTGCTTTTCGGCGCGGGGCGCGGGCCGGGCTTTCGGCAGTGCCCGCCTGCGGCCGGCCCGGGTCAGCGGGCGCCTTCCAGGGCGAGCAGCTGCTGTTTGATCGCCAGCCCGCCGGCGTAGCCGCCCAGCCCGCCCCCGCGGTTCACCACCCGATGGCAGGGCACGACGATCGCCAGGGGATTGTTGTGGTTGGCCATCCCGACGGCGCGTGCACCCCGGGGGCAGCCCACCGCGGCGGCCAGCTCGCCGTAGCTGCAGGTGGTGCCGTAGGGGATGCGGCACAGCGCCGCCCACACCCGGCGCTGGAACGGCGTGCCCTGCCCGTTCAGCGAAAGGGGCAGGGTGAACTGACGCCGCTGCCCGGCAAAGTATTCGTCCAGCTGGGCGGCCGCCAGGGGCAGAACCGGGCAGTCGCCCCGGTCCGGCCCGGGCTGCGGGACAAAATGGACGCCGCACAGCCCCTGCGCGTCGGCGCAGAGCTGCAGCCAGCCCACCGGCGTGTGGTGATACAGGACACAAAGGGGTTCGGTGTTCATGCGGCATACCTCCCGGGGCCCGCCGCGGCGGGCGTTTTCCATATTATACACCGGGGTCTGCCGGCCTGCAAGGGCATATCCCGGGGGCCGGCGGCATATCTCTCTGGAGAGAGGGGGGACCCGCCATGACCAAACGCCGCCGGACCCGCCGGGCTGCCCCGGTGCATACGGTACTGCCGATGCTGGACCGGCATATCCGCCGCCGGGTCCGGGTGTTTGCCGGCGCGGTGGCCGCGCTGTGCTTTGGGGGGCTGCTGCTGCGGCTGTGGGTGCTGCAGGTGCTGGACCCCGGCGGCTATGCGGCCCGGGCGGCGGACCAGCAGCTGCGGGACACCGTTTTGCCGGCGGCCCGGGGCGAGATCCTCTCGTCCGACGGCACCCTGCTGGCGGCCAGCGAGACCTGCTGGACCATCCGCGCCGCCCCGCGGGAACTGGACGACGCCCTGGTGGAGCGGACCGCACAGGCGATGAGCGAGATCCTGGATCTGGACGAGGCCGAGACGCTGGAAAAGTTTTCGCAGCGCAGCTCCAACGACTGCCTGCTGCGCCGGCGGGTGGACCGGCAGACCGCCGAGGCGGTCCGGTCCTGGTGCCGGGAAAACGGGGCCGAGGGCATCCAGATCCGCCAGGATACCCGCCGCGTCTACCCGGAAGGGGACTTCATGGGCTGCCTGCTGGGCTTTACCGATGTGGACAACGCCGGCCTGTGGGGGCTGGAACTGGAATATGACGAGACGCTGACCGGCCGCAACGGGCGGGTACTGACTGCCAAAAACGCCTGGGGGTATGACATGCCCCAACACTACAGCACCCTGGTGGAAGCGGTGCCCGGCAACCAGCTGACCCTGACCATCGACGCCAACATCCAGCACATGCTGGAAAGCGCGGTGGCGGCGGCGGTCACCGAACACCAGGTGGCCGGCCGGGCGGTGGGGATCGTGATGGATGTGCAGACCGGGGCGATCCTGGCCATGACCACCCAGCCGGACTACGACCCCAATCAACCCCGGCTGCTGGTGAATGAGGCGCTGCGCGCCCAGGTGGATTCCCTCACCGGCGAGCAGCGCACCGAGGCCCTGCAGGCCGCCCAGCAGGCCCAGTGGCGCAACAAGGCCATCAGCGACCTGTATGAGCCCGGCAGCGTCTTCAAGCTCATCACCTGCGCGGCGGCGCTGGATGCGGGGGCGGTCACGCCGGACAGCCAGTTCGTCTGTGCGGGCAAGATCAGTGTGGCCGGCACCCGCTTCCGCTGCGCCAACGGCCATATACACGGGCTGGAAACGCTGGCCCAGGGGCTGGCGGCCTCCTGCAACCCCTGCTTCATCCAGGTGGGGGCGCGGCTGGGCAAACAGGCGTTCTGCGATTACTTTGCGGCGTTCGGCCTGCGAGAAGCCACTGGCATCGACCTGCCGGGCGAGATCCGCCGCAGCGAGTACTATACGGCGGACGCCATGGGCCCGGTGGAGCTGGCCAGCTGTTCCTTCGGGCAGAGCAGCAAGGTCAGCTACCTGCAGATGATCACGGCGGTGGCGGCGGTGGTCAACGGCGGGCGGCTGATGCAGCCCTATGTGGTGGAGCGCATCACCGCGCCGGACGGCCAGGTGCTTCACCAGGCCGAGCCGACGGTGCGGCGGCAGGTCATCAGCGACCAGACCTCGCAGACCATGCGCAGTCTGATGGAGGGGGTCGTGACCGGGGGCACCGGCAAAAACGGAGCGGTGGCCGGCTACCGGGTGGGCGGCAAGACCGGCACCAGTCAGAAGCTGGACAGCGACGACCCCGCCGCCCGCATCGCCAGCTTTGTGGCGGTGGCGCCCATCGATGCGCCGCGCATCGCCGTGCTGGTCTGCCTGGATGAGCCCCACAGCTGGACCACCAGCGGCGGCGCACTGGCCGGGCCGGTCTGCGCCCAGGTGCTGGAACAGGCGCTGCCCTACCTGGGGGTCGAACCCTCCTACACCCCCGAAGAACAGGAAAAACTGTTCGCCGCCGTGCCGGATGTGACCGGCTGGCGTACCGCCGCCGCAGCCATGAAGCTGCAGGAGTTCGGGTTGGAAGCCGCGCTGGTGGGGGAAGGGGATCGGGTGACCTCCCAGTATCCGGCGGCCGGCATCACAGCCCGTCGGGGGTCGTCCATCACGCTGGACACAACCGGCAGCTACGACGCGGCGATGGACCAGTGAACCAAGACGGCCGCCCGGCCCTGCGTGAAAAGCGCGGGGCCGGGCGGCCGTTCTGTTTCGGCGGGGAAGTTCATTCTTCTGCCATACCTTTTTAATATTTATCCAACAAAGCCGCGGTATGATACAGCCAAAGCTCTTTCAGATCCCCTCCAGCGCCAGGCGCTGGATCAGGGCGGCCAGGTCGCGGGCGCTCTTTTTCATGCCGCCCTGCACCCACACCCGGAACACTTCGGTGATGCCGGAAACCAGGAAGGCGTTGATATACGGGTAATCCTCCGGCTTCTGTTCGCTGTGCATTGGCAGCCATTCGGTGTACAGCATCTCGCTGATCAGCTCCTTGAGCTTGTCCAGCAGTTCGGGGTTGCCGTTCTGCTGCAGAAAGGGCAGGAAATCGGCATGCCGGGCAAAGGCGGAAAACGCCTCGTAGATCACCGGGAAAGGATTGTCCTTCAGTTCCTGCGGCGGATATTTGCGGATCACGGCGTCCAGTTCCCCCACCAGCTCCTGCACGATGGAATCCAGCAGCTCCTGGGTGTCCCGGTAATGCAGGTAGAAGGTGCCCCGGTTGATGCGCGCCAGCCGGCACAGCTGGGTCACCGTGATCTCCTTGGCGCTGTGGTCCCGCAGCAATTCCAGGTAGGCGTGGCGGATGCTCTCCCGCGTTTTGATGACCCGCAGATCGTTTTTCGCCTCAGCCATAAACGGCTCCTTCCCGGCCGGCGGTCCGGCCTGAATTTGTTAATTTTTTGTGGGTTATTCGACAGGCAATGAACAACTGTTGATTATCCAACGTTACGCTGAATATTAACGATTGAGATTGCCCTTTTTTTCATTATAATGAAAGAAGAAAGAAAATCAACACCTGTTCATTGCATCGGCCGGCCGATGTGTTCTCTATATAATAAAAAAGTATAAAAGGAGCCTCCCATGTCCAAACCGACGGACTTTGTCACCTTTGACAATGTGTGCAAGTATTATCAGATGGGCGATACCCGCATCGCAGCGGCTGACCATGTCTCTTTCACGATAGAAAAAGGGGAGTTCTGCGTGATCCTCGGGCCTTCCGGCGCCGGCAAGACCACCGTGCTGAACATGCTCGGCGGGATGGATACCTGCGACGAAGGACACATCTGGCTGGACGGCCAGGAGGTCAGCGCCTTCAACCAGAAGCAGCTGACCCAGTACAGGCGGTACGACGTGGGGTTTGTGTTCCAGTTTTACAACCTGGTGCAGAATCTGACGGCGCGGGAGAATGTGGAGCTGGCTTCCGAGATCTGCCGAGACCCGCTGGACGCCGACCTGGTCCTGGAGGAAGTGGGGCTGGCGCACCGGCGCAACAATTTCCCGGCCCAGCTTTCCGGCGGCGAGCAGCAGCGGGTCTCCATCGCCCGGGCGCTGGCCAAAAATCCCAAGATCCTGCTGTGCGACGAGCCCACCGGCGCACTGGACTACAAGACCGGCAAGCAGGTGCTGGCGCTGCTGCAGGCCACCTGCCGGCAAAAAGGGCGCACCGTCATCGTGATCACCCACAACAGTGCGCTGGCCGCCATGGCTGACCGGGTCATCCGCATCAACAGCGGGCGGGTGGTGGATATGCAGTGCAACCCGGCGCCGACCCCGGTCGAAAGGATCGAATGGTGATGAACAAGACCTACAGGAAAAATATAGTGCGCACCCTGGCCAGCAGCCGGGGGCGTTTCCTTGCCATCTTTTCCATCGTGGCGCTGGGCGTCGGCTTCTTGGCCGGGCTCGTGTCCACCACACCGGACATGCGCCAGTCGGTGGAAACCTACCTGGACGGCGCCGGACTGTATGACATCCGCATCATCGGCACCTTGGGGCTGACCCAGGACGATGTACAGGCCCTGCAGGCGGTGGAGGGGGTCCAGGCGGTGCAGCCGGCCTACTCGGCCGACCTGCTGGTGGACACCCCCGCCGCCGACAGCGCGGTGGCCCGGGTACACAGCCTGCCCGCCGGCGAAGACGGCGACCCGGAAGGCGCAGAGGTGATCAACAGCCTGCAGCTGGAATCCGGCCGCTGGCCGGAGACTTCCGGCGAATGCGTGGTAGAAGCCGGCGCCGGCGACTTGGCCAAAGGGCTGGCGGTGGGCGATGTGATCGAGGTGCCCGCCGCCGACAATGAGGATCTGTCGGACAAGCTGGCGGTCACCCGCTTCACAGTGGTGGGGACGGTCCACGATTCGACCTACTTTTCCTTTGAGCGGGAACCCGCCAGCGTCGGAAGCGGCGCGGTCGAGACCATCTTCTACATTCTGCCGGAGGATTTCTCCTACGAATCCTACACCGAGATCTATCTCAGTGTGGCCGGGGCCCGGGAACTGGACAGCCTCGGGGATCGCTACGACCAGACCGTGGCGGCGGTGACCGACGCGGTGGACGGCATCGCCGGGGCCCGCAGCCAGGCGCGGTACGAGGAGCTGACCTCGGAAGCCCGACAGGAGATCGACGACGCCTGGGCCGAATACTATGACGCCGAGGACGAAGCCCGCACCGAGCTGGCCGACGCGGCGCAGGAACTGGCGGACGGCCGGGAGGCCCTGGCCGACGGGGAGCAGGAGATCGCAGACGGCGAGCAGGAATACCAGGACGGCCTGGCCGAACTGGCCGACTACCAGCAGCAGCTGGCCGACGGCGAGGCGGCCCTGAATGCCGGGGAAGCGGAGTTGGCCCAGGGACAGGCCGAATGGGAGGAAGGCTGGCAGCAGATCCTGGACGGCGAAGGCCAGCTGGCCGCCGGCAAGGAAAAGCTGGATCAGGCCCAGGCCCAGTATGACGCCGGCGTGGCTGCCTATGAGGAGGCGCTGGCCCGGATCGAGTCCGGCGAAGCGGAACTGGAAGCCGGCCGCGCCGTGCTGGAAGAATCCCAGCAGCAGTATGAGGACGGGCTGGCCCAGTGGCAGCAGGGCAAGGAACAGCTGGATCATCTGCGCCAGCTGCAGCAGGGTGAAGCCGCCTATCAGGCCGGCATTGCCCAGCTGGCGCAGCGCATCAACGAGGCGGGGCTGGGCGTTTCGGTCACCGAGGACCAGCTGGCCGACCTGATCCAGCAGCTGGCCGACCGGGGCGAATTCCCCACCCAGGAAGAACTGCTGCAGATCATTCTGGACTGGCTCGGCGGGATCTCCGGCGGCCAGACCGGCGCCGAGGCGGCAGTGGCCCGGGTGATGCAGGCGGCAGACCAGCTGGAACTGGCGTCCGCCGCCCGGCAGCCGGCCTCCCCCGAGACGGCCGCCCTGTCGCTCGTACCTGCCGAGCAGCTGCAGCAGGCGCAGGCGGAGGGCTCCGCCAGCGAACTGTGGGGGCAGATCCTGGAGGAGCTGGAAGGGCTGAAGGATCAGGTCCCCGAAGATCTGCAGGAGGAGTACCAGGCCCTTCTGGACGCGCTGAAGGACCTGGAAAACCAGACCGAACTGACCGACCGGCTGCAGCAGCTGTATGAGGGGATCCGCCAGCTGGTGGAGGCCCGCCAGCAGCTGGACGCCGGCATCCAGGCCATCATCGACGCCTACGCTCAGATGGGGCAGGAACTGACGGAGGAACAGGCCCGGGAACTGTTCTCGGAGGAGAGCCTGACCGCACTGCAGACCCAGCTGGATGCGGCCGAGCAGGAACTGAACGACGGCAAGGCCCAACTGGATGGCGGCTGGGCCGAATATGAGGCCGGCGCCGCCGAGCTGGCGGAAGGCCGGCGCCTGCTGGAAGAGAACGCAGGGGTGCTGGAAAGCGCCCGGGCCCAGCTGCAGGCCGGCTGGGATCAGTATGAGGAGCAGGGCACCGCCTTCTACGACGGGCGCAACCAGCTGCTGTCCGCCAAGAAAACGCTGGACGACGGCTGGGCGGTCCTGGCGGACAAAAAGCTGGAACTGCAGGACGCCAAACAGCAGATCGCCGACGCCCAGGCCACGCTGGACGACGCCCGCGCCGAACTGGAGGACGCCCGCCAGACCATTGCGGAAAAGACCCAGGAGCTGCGCGACGGGGAGATCGAGTATGAGGACGCCAAGGCCAAAGCCGAACAGGAACTGGCCGACGCCCGCGCCGAGATCGAGGACGCCGAAACCCAGCTGGCCGATATGGAGACAGGGGAGTGGTATGTCTGGGACCGCAGCCGCAACGTGAGCTTTGCCTCCTTTGACTCCAACTCCACCAAACTGGCCGCGCTGGCCAAGGTCTTCCCGGTGTTCTTCTTCCTGGTGGCGGCGCTGGTGGTCTCCACCACCATGACCCGCATGGTGGAGGAAGAGCGGCTGCAGATCGGCACCATGAAGGCGCTGGGCTATACCAAGAACGCCATCATGCAGAAGTATCTGCTCTATGCGCTGACCGCAGCGGCCGCCGGCGCCCTGTTCGGGCTGTGCGCGGGATTCTTTGTTTTCCCGCGGGTCATCTGGACCGCTTACCAGATGATGTACTGGACCCCCACCTTCTACACCCCCTGGCGGTGGGACATCTGTGTGCTGTCCGCCGGCTCGCTGCTGCTCTGCACCCTGGCGGCCACCTGGTCGGCCTGCCGGGCCACGCTGCACGAGACCCCGGCCGCCCTGATGCGCCCCCGCGCCCCCAAGGCCGGCAAACGGATCCTGCTGGAGCGGGTGGGCTTTTTGTGGCGGCGGATGCCCTTCACCTACAAGGTCACCTGCCGCAACCTGCTGCGCTACAAAAAGCGCTTCTGGATGACCGTGATCGGGGTGGCCGGCTGCACGGCGCTGCTGGTCACCGGCTTCGGCATCTCGGACTCCCTCAACAGCATCGCCACCAAGCAGTTCGGCGAGATTTACAACTACGACCTGCTCACCGCCGTCACCGACCCCGAGTATACCCAGCAGGGGCCTGTCTACGACATCCTGTTCGGCGGTGAGGATGACGGCGCGGTGGATGCCTCCATGACCGTCTACACCAAGCAGGTGGAGCAGGAACTGGAGGATGGCGGCACCCTGGATTTCTATTTCATGATCCCGCAGGATGTGGAGGGCTTCGGCGATTTTGCCGACCTGCACAACCGGCAGACCGGCCAGCCCACCCCGCTGCAGCAGGAAGAGGTCGTCCTGACCGAAAAGATGGCCTCCACCCTGGGGGTCCAGGTGGGGGATACCGTCACGCTGGACGACGGGGACGGCAATCTGGCCACCTTCCAGGTCAGCGGCATCTGTGAGCACTACGTCTACAACTATGTCTACATGAGCGCCGCCAGCTACACTGAGGGCTTTGGCGCCGAACCGGAATGGAATGCGGTGATGACCCGCCTGACCGACGACAGCGAGGCGGCCCGCAGCGAACTTTCGGCCCGGCTGCTGGAACTGGACGAGGTGGGCAGCCTGAGCTTCACCGCCGATACCGAGGCGATGGTGCTCAACATGCTGGAATCCATCGACGCGGTGGTGGTGCTGATCATCGTCTGCGCGGCCAGCCTGGCCTTTGTGGTGCTTTATAACCTCACCAACATCAACATCGCCGAACGGGTCAAGGAGATCGCCACCATCAAGGTGCTGGGCTTCTATGACCGGGAGGTGGATGCCTACGTCAACCGGGAAAGCGTGGCCCTGACCCTGATCGGCGCGCTGTTCGGGCTGGCCGGCGGCGTCGCACTGCACCGGTTCGTCATCCTGACGGTGGAGGTGGACGCCGTGATGTTCGGCCGCAGCATCCAGCCGCTGAGCTTTGTCTACGCCCTGGCGCTGACCATCCTGTTCAGCACGGTGGTCAACCTGGTCATGGGCCGCCGCCTCAAACACATCTCGATGGTGGAGAGCATGAAGGCGCCGGAATGATCCCCCGCGCCGCCGCCCAAGCCCCTTGAGCGCCCCGCGCAGCCCCTGCGGCCTGCGCGGGGCGCTTTGTGCTGCGGCCGGACGATAATTTTCTTGCGGACCCCGTTGACAGTGGCGAAGCGGCTGTATATAATGAAACTGTATGAGTTCGAACAATTTGACCGCGAACAGTTCGCGGACGAACAGACGGGAGGGGCCGGGGCCGCTCCGCAAGGAGGTGAAGAGTACGAAGAAAGCCAGAGATCTCAGTATGCAAGATGCCGGCCGGCAGCTGACCTATACCTGCCACCAGATCAACAGTGCCCTGGACGCCTGCATCGCCGCCACGGTCAGCCCGGAACTGACCGGAATGCGCGGTCTGGTACTGGGGTACATCGTGCGCACCGTTCGGGAAGGCCGGCCGCTGTATCAGCGGGATCTGGAGGAGAGCTTCCATGTCCGGCGCTCCAGCGTCACGGCGCTGCTCAAGGCGATGGAGCGGGCGGGCTTCATCACCCGCAGCGCGGTGGAGCAGGACGCCCGGCTCAAAAGTCTGGCCCCCACCGCCAAGGGGCTTGCCTGCTTTGAACAGCTGGAACGCTGCATCCTCTCGTTCGAGCAGCAGCTGCGCGAGGACATCACCGCCGATGACCTCAGCGCACTGGTCAGCATCCTGCAGCGGATGACCCGAAACGCCGGCGAGGCCAAGGCCCGCCTGACAGGCCCGGCGCCGCTGACGCCGAATTCAACACATAAGGAGTGAATGCAAACCGTATGCTTAAGACACTGTTCAAACAGACAAAGGGCGTGCGCCTGATCTCGGTGCTGACCCCCCTGTGCATGATCGGGGAGGTCATCATGGAAATGATCGTGCCGCGCCTGATGTCCTCCATCATTGACGACGGCGTGACAGCCGGCAATATGCAGCATATCTACACCGTCGGCGGCTGGATGATCCTGGCGGCCATCGTCGGTCTTGTGTTCGGCGTGGGCGGCGCGGTGTTCGGTTCGGCGGCGGCCACCGGTCTGGCGCGCAACCTGCGCAAGTCGATGTTCGCCAACATCCAGACCTTCAGCTTTGCCAACATCGACAAGTACTCCACCGCCGGCCTGGTCACCCGCATGACCACTGACGTCACCAACATCCAGAACGCCTACCAGATGTCGCTGCGCATGTCCATCCGGGCGCCGGCCAGCCTGATCGTGGCTATGGTCATGTCCTTTGCCATCAACCGCCAGCTGGCCAGCATCTATCTGGCGGCGTCCATCCTGCTGGCCTGCGTGCTGGTCTTCATCATGTCCCACGCCACCCGCTATTTCGACCAGGCTTTCCACCGGTATGACGACCTGAACGAGAGCGTGCAGGAAAACGTCAGCGCCATCCGGGTGGTCAAGGCCTATGTGCGGGAAAAGTTCGAGGGCGAAAAGTTCCGCAAAGCCAGTGAGGCGCTGCGCAGCCTCTTCATGCGGGCCGAGCTGATCCTTTCCTGGAACGCTCCGGCCATGATGCTCACGGTGTATTCCTGCATCCTGCTGATCTCCTGGTTCGGTGCGCGGATGATCGTTTCCTCCGGCGCCACGGCCTTCACCACCGGCGAACTCATGAGCATGCTGGCCTACTGCATGAACATCCTCATGAGCCTGATGATGCTCTCGATGGTCTTCGTCATGATCAGCATGTCCGCCGCTTCCGCCCACCGCGTGGCCGAAGTGCTGGACGAAAAGAGCGACTTGCACAACCCCGAAGAGCCTGTCATGGAAGTCAGGAACGGCGCGGTCGAGTTTGACCATGTCTGCTTCCGCTATAAGAAGGACGGCCGGGACGTGCTGTCCGACATCAACCTGAACATCCGCTCCGGCGAGACCATCGGCATCATCGGCGGCACCGGCTCGGCCAAGAGCTCGCTGGTGCAGCTGCTGCCGCGCCTGTACGATGTCAGCGCCGGCCATGTGCGCATCGGCGGCATCGATGTGCGCAACTATGACCTGGACGTGCTGCGCAACAGCGTGGCGATGGTGCTGCAGAAGAACGAACTGTTCAGCGGCACCATTGCGGAAAACCTGCGCTGGGGCAACGAACACGCCACCCAGGAAGAGCTGGAGGAAGCCTGCCGCCAGGCCTGTGCCGACGAATTCATCGAGCGCTTCCCCGACAAGTATGAAACCCACATCGAGCAGGGCGGCACCAACGTGTCCGGCGGGCAGAAACAGCGCCTGTGCATTGCCCGCGCCCTGCTGAAAAAGCCCAAGATCCTGATTCTGGACGACTCCACCAGCGCGGTGGACACCGCCACCGACGCCAAGATCCGCAAGAGCTTTGCCGACAAGATCCCCGGCACCACCGTCTTCATTGTTGCCCAGCGCATTTCCAGCGTGGAAAGCGCCGATCATGTGCTGGTGCTGGACGGCGGCAAGGTCAGCGGCTACGGCACCCCGGCGGAGATGCTGGCCACCAACAAGATCTATCAGGAAGTCTACAACAGCCAGAAACAGGGCGGCGGCGACTTCGACGAGAAAGGAGGCGAGGCATAATGGCGGAACGTGTACGGCAGGTTCAGGCAGGCCGCGGGGCCCGCGGCCCGCGCCCCAGGGTCGAAAACCCGGGCATCATCCTCAGGCGCATCCTCGACTATGTGATGCAGTATTACAAGATCAACGCCATTGTGGCCATCGTCTGCATCGTGGTCAGCGTGCTGGCCAACGTGCAGGGCACCCTGTTCATGCAGACCCTGATCGACAGCTACATCATGCCGATGCTCACCGAAAACTCCACCGACTATTCCGGTCTGCTTTTTGCGATTCTGCGCACGGCGGCTTTCTACGGCTGCGGCATCCTGGCCACCTTCATCCAGTCTCGGGTCATGGCCTACCTGACCCAGGGCACAATGAAGCATTTGCGGGATGACCTGTTCACCCACATGCAGACCCTGCCCATCAAATTCTTTGACACCCACGCCCACGGCGACATCATGTCCATCTACACCAACGACGTGGACACCCTGCGCCAGATGGTCAGCCAGAGCGTGCCCCAGATGCTCAACAGCGTCATCACCGTCGTCAGCGTGCTGATCTCGATGATCGCCCTGAGCATCCCGCTGACCATCGTCACGCTGGTCATGGTCTGCCTGATCTTGTTCTGCAGCCGCATCCTGGTCGGCAATTCCGGCCGGTACTTTGTGGCGCAGCAGCGGGAACTGGGCCGGGTCAACGGCTACATTGAAGAAATGATGAACGGCCAGAAGGTCATCAAGGTCTTCTGCCATGAGGACAAGGCCATCGAAGAGTTCAACGAACTCAACGAACAGCTGTACCACAGCGCCAACCGGGCCAACACCTTCTCGCTGGTGGCCATGCCGGTCAACGGCCAGCTGGCCAACCTGAGCTATGTGGTCTGCGCCATCGTCGGCGGCATGCTGGCTCTTTCCGGCGCCACCGGCCTCACGCTGGGCAAACTGGCCAGCTTCCTCACCTTCAACCGCAGCTTCAACCAGCCCATCAACCAGATCTCGATGCAGTTCAACTCCATCGTCATGGCGCTGGCCGGCGCCCAGCGGATCTTTGCGCTGCTGGACGAAAAGCCCGAGACCGACGAAGGCACCATCACCCTCGTCAACGTCAAGCGGGAGCAGGACAACCGCCTGGAAGAGACCGGCGAGCGCACCGGCCTGTGGGCCTGGAAGGTGCCGGAAGCGGACGGCAAGTTCCGCTTTGTGGAGCTGAAAGGCGACATCGAGTTCAAGGACGTGGACTTCGGGTATGACCCGGGCAAGATCGTGCTGCACGACATCACGCTGTATGGCCGTCCGGGCCAGAAGATCGCCTTCGTCGGCTCCACCGGCGCCGGCAAGACCACCATCACCAACCTGATCAACCGCTTCTACGACATCCAGAAGGGCACCATCGAGTACGACGGCATCGACATCATGAAGATCCGCAAGGATGACCTGCGGTCCTCCCTCGGCATCGTTCTGCAGGACACCCACCTGTTTACCGGTACCGTCATGGACAACATCCGCTACGGCCGCCTGAGCGCCACCGACGAGGAATGCCGCGCCGCGGCCCGCCTGGCCAATGCCGAAAGCTTCATCCGCCGCCTTCCCAACGGCTACGAGACGATGCTCACCGGCGACGGCACCAACCTGAGCCAGGGCCAGCGCCAGCTGCTGGCCATCGCCCGGGCCGCCGTGGCCGACCCGCCGGTGCTGATCCTGGACGAGGCGACCTCCTCCATCGACACCCGCACCGAGAGCCTGGTGCAGCAGGGCATGGACGGCCTGATGTACGGGCGCACCTCCTTCGTCATCGCGCACCGTCTGTCCACCGTGCGCAATGCCGACTGCATCATGGTGCTGGAGCTCGGCCACATCATCGAGCGCGGTTCCCACGACGAACTCATCGCCCAGAAGGGCCGCTATTACACGCTGTACACCGGCAATTTTGCAGAAAATTCGTAATAAATGCCGGGATATTGCCGGGATGGTTTCCGCCATCCCGGCTTTTTTTGTACAACTTGCCGTTAAGTGGCCGGGCCGGGGCATAAAACTTGACGTACTGGCAAAAAATGTTTATAATAGCACATAGGGACGGCAATTGCCGTCCGATCATCTGACTGCTGAGGGTATATTGAGGCACAAAGCGCAGCGGGGCTTCCGGCACGGGCCGGGGGCAAGGCGCGGGGGAAATTCCCCGGGTAAAGCGCTTCGTATTTGTGCGGCAGCCAAAACATGTGAAAGACCTTTCAGGAGGGGTATCCAAATGGCAGCAAAGAAAGTTGCGCAGACTGTGATCAAGGAAGACAAGTTCTACACCATCAGCGCCGCCAACGGCAAAGTCGTGGAAGTGGCTGATTATAACACCGACAACGGCGCCCGCGTTCAGCTGTGGGACAATGCCAATGCCGAATGGCAGCAGTGGGGCTTTGTCCGTGCGGGCGAGGGCGTTTACCGCATCCGGAACCGCTTCACCGGCAAGATGCTGGACCTGTATCAGGGCGGCGTCTGCGACGGCACCGCGGTGCATCAGTGGGAAGGCGCCCCGGCCAGCAGCCAGCTGTGGATCGTCGAAGCCGGCAATGACGGCCGTGTGAAGATCAAGTCCAACCTGGCCGGCAAGTGCCTGGATGTGGTGGGCATGTCCACCGACAACGGCGCCGGGCTGCAGATCTGGGCGGACGTGAACGGCGACAACCAGTTCTGGACCATCGCCGAAGTGACCCGCAAGCCCAAGACCAGCGCCAAGGCGACGGCCGCCAAGGCGAAAGCCGAGGAAAAGGTCGAGGATAACCCGGTCAAGAAGCCCGAAGCCCCGGTGGCCGCCGCTGTGGAAGCCGCCCCCAAGGCCGAGGAAAAGCCGGCCAAGAAACCGGCCGCCAAGAAGCCTGCGGCCAAGACCGTGAAGGCAGCTGCGCCTGTTGAGGAAAAGCCCGCCGCCAAGAAACCGGCGGCCGAGGCGGAAAAAACCGCCGCTGCTAAGAAGGCGCCCGCCGCCAAAAAGCCGGCCGCGAAGAAGCCGGCTGCCAAGAAGGCCGCCAAGTAAGCGATCCTTCCTTTTCCCCCGCAAATTTGTGTTCAAACGATTGGGCCGCCCCGGTTCCGCTCTTTTTGGGACCGGGGCGGTTTTGTTGTGCCGGGTGCCCTTGCGCCCGGGCGGGCTTTGGGGTACAATAGAAACAAAAAACGGCAAGGAGCGGCATACCATGACGCAATACAAGGTTCTGGCCCTGGATCTGGACGGCACCCTGACCAACAGTGAAAAGGTCATCACCCCGCGCACCCGCGCCGATCTGATGGAGGCGGCCCGGCAGGGGGTGCGCATCGTGCTGGCCAGCGGCCGCCCGACGGTGGGGATCCGCCCGCTGGCGGAAGAGCTGCAGCTGGATCAGACCGGCGGGTGCATCCTCAGCTACAACGGCGGCAAGATCCTGGACTGTCAAACCGGGGAGGTGCTGGTCCAGCACGAGTTCCCGGCCGACCTGATCGGCACGGTCTGCACCTTTGCCCGGTACTGGAACGTGGTGGCGCTGACCTATGACAAGGACGGCATTGTCACCGAGCAGCCGGACAACCCCTATGTGCTGGAAGAAGCGCGGATCAACCGCATCCCGGTGCGCGGCGTGCCGGACCTGCCGGCCGAGATCGCCTGGCCCATCAACAAGCTGCTTCTGGTGGGGGACCCGGTGGACATGCCCCATGTGGAAGAGCTCATGCAGCAGGAATTCGCAGGCAGGCTTTCGATCTACCGGTCCCAGCCGTTTTTTATCGAGACCATGCCGCTGGGGGTGGAAAAGTCCGCCTCGCTGGACAGGCTGCTCAAGCGGCTGGGGTTGACGGCGGCGAACCTGATGGCCTGCGGCGATGGCTGGAACGACCTGCCGATGATCCGGTATGCGGGGCTGGGCGTGGCCATGGGCAATGCCGTGCCGGCGGTGAAAGCCACGGCGGATGCAGTGACAGAGGACAACGAGCACGACGGGGTCGGGCTCGCGGTGGAAAAGTATATCTTGGGGCGGGAGGCAACGGATGAATCTGATCGTATTTGACCTGGAGTGGAACATAGGCTACCAGCCCAAGACCTTCCGCTACCATGGCGCAGACCTGACCCTGCGCGGGGAAATCATCCAGATCGGCGCCGTGCGGGTCAATGAGCGGGCCGATGTGCTGGACACCTTCGAGATCACCCTGCGGCCCCGGATCTTCCGCAAACTGCAGCACCACATCGCCAAGGTGACCGGGCTGACCCAGGGGGACCTGGAATCCGGCGTCCCCATCGGGGAAGGTCTGGCCCGCTTTGTGGAGTGGGCCGGCCCGGATGCGGAATTTGCCGAGTGGGGGCTTGACGATGTGCCGGTACTCAAGCAGAACTTGTTTCTGTGCGGGCTGGACGAGCGGTGGCCGGCCCGCTGGTATGACCTGCAGCGGATCTTCCTGCAGACTTTCCCCCGGAAGGAAGGGGAGGGCATGACGCTGGAAAGCGTGGTGGACCGGCTGAACATCCCCAAAGAAGACCCCTTCCACAATGCGCTGGACGATGCGCTGTACACGGTCAAGGTCTGCCGCTGCCTGCCGCTGGCCGAGGGCCTGGCCCGCTACCCCAACGAGGAGGAGCAGCTCCGGGAAGCCCTGCTCACCGACCCGGACGCCGAGTATCACGATGTCCGCACCTGGTTCGGCCTGATGGATCACGACGCCTACAAGACCGACCCGGCCCTGTGTACCCCGGTCTGCCCCCGCTGCGGCGCGCCGCTGACACTGGGGGACATCTGGCTCAAGCGCGGCAACACCGGCTATTATACCGAGGCGGTCTGCCCGGCCCACGGGTCCTGGTTCGTGCGGTTCAAACTGTCCCGCCGGGACGGGCTGCACTGGAACTTTGCCCGCTGCACCGAGACGGTGCGCCCCAGCGCCTACGCCCGCTGGAAACGCCAGGAGGCGGCCCAGCGGGAACGGCTGCGCCACCGGGCGGAGAAGGAAGCTGCCGAAGCCGCCCAGGGAGCTGCGAACCAATAACACACTGTTTGAATGCTGCTTAGCAAAAAGGCGCCCCGCACAGATTCCCTGTGCGGGGCGCCTTGGTTTGTCTCAGGCTGTTGGAACGCGGGGCGGGCCGTTTACTGGTCCTGCTTGTTCAGCACTTCCTTGGTGTCGCGGGCGATCATCAGTTCCTCGTTGGTCTCAATGACCAGGGTGCGCACCCGTGCGCCCCAGGCGGTGATCTCCACCACGTCCTTGTCCTGCTTGTGGGCGTCGCGGTTCTTGTCGGTGTCGATCCGGATGCCCAGCCAGTCCATGTGGTGGCAGATCTTGGCGCGGGAATCGGCGTCGTGCTCACCGATGCCGCCGGTGAAGATGATGGCGTCCACGCCGCCCATGGCGGCAATGTAGCTGCCGATGGTCTTTTTGATCTGGTAGTTCAGCATGTCGCTGGCCAGCTGCGCACGGGGGTTGCCTTCCTTGGCGGCCTTCTCCACGTCGCGCTTGTCGCTGGACACGCCGGAGATGCCCAGCAGGCCGGACTTTTTGTTCAGAATCTCATCCAGCTGATGCCCGGTGATGTTCAGCGTATACTTCAGGTAGTTGACCACCGAGGGGTCCAGGTCGCCGCAGCGGGTACCCATCATCAGGCCGGCCAGCGGGGTCATACCCATGGAAGTGTCCACCACGCGGCCCTGGTCCACGGCGGCGATGGAGGAGCCGTTGCCCAGATGGCAGGTGATGAGTTTCAGCCGTTCGATGGGCTCTTCCAGATATTCGGCCGCCCGGTGGCTGACATATTTGTGGCTGGTGCCGTGGAAGCCGTACCGGCGCACGCCGTATTTCTCATAATATTCATAGGGGATGGCATACATGTACGCCTTGGGCGGCATGGTGCTGTGGAAAGAGGTGTCGAACACCGCCACATTGGGGATGTCGCCGAACACCTTGCGGGCCGCCTCGATACCGAGGATGCCGGCCGGGTTGTGCAGCGGGGCCAGGGGGCTCAGCTCCCGGATGGCTGCCACGACCTCGGGGGTGATCAGGCAGCTTTCCTTGAACTTTTCGCCGCCGTGCACGATGCGGTGGCCGATGGCATTGATCTCAGAAGGATCGTCAATGACCTTGCCGTCGCCGGTCGTCATCTTCTTGACCACTTCCAGGAAAGCCTCGGTGTGGGTGGGGAAGATGGCGGGGGTGGTGGCTTTGTGGCCGTTGGCTTCATGCGTGATCATGCTGCTTTCCATGCCGATGCGCTCACACAGCCCTTTGCACAAAACATGCTCGCCTTCCATATCAATCAGCTGATACTTCAGGCTGGAGGAACCGCAGTTGATAACCAGAACTTTCATGTGCATTCTCCTTCTGGGGTTGAATTCCGGGAAACGTCCCGTTTGATTCTGACAATTCCATTATAGTATGCGGTCTGACTTTTTTCAAGCCGAAAAAGCCCGCCAGGGGACCTTTCTTGCTGTGTTATTTGTTTAACTATCACAAAGCCGGGCTGAAAGCTGTGAAATTATTGTCAACATTCACGATCCGGGCACGGGTCCGGCTCAAAACACAGCTGGCCCTTGCCGGCGCGGTATGGTACAATGGTCTTGTCACAGATCTGCCGCGCCCTTTGGGGCAGAAAGGAAAGTTATGAATTTTGCAGGCATCATTGCGGAATATGATCCGTTTCACAACGGCCACGCCCTGCAGCTGCAGATGCTGCGCCGGCAGGGGGCCGGGACCATCGCCGTCTGTATGAGCAGCGGGGCGGTCCAGCGGGGCGGGGTGCCGCTTCTGCCCGAACCGGTCCGGGTGCTCGCGGCGCTGCAGGCCGGGGCAGACCTGGTGGTGGCGCTGCCCGCCCCCTATGCCAACGCCGGGGCCGAGGCATTTGCCGCCGCCGGGGTGTACCTGCTGGGGGCGCTGGGCTGCGACACCCTGGCGTTCGGGGCCGAGACCCCCTCGGCGCCCCGGCTGATGCAGATGGCCCGGCTGCTGCTGGACGGTGCGCTGCAGGGGGAACTGCGGCGGCAGCTGGCCACCGGCTGCACCTTCGCCGCCGCCCGGGAGGCTGCCGTGGCGGCGCTCTGCCCCGGGGAGGCGGAACTGCTGCGGGAACCCAACAACATCCTTGGGATCGAATACTGCAAAGCCATTTTGCAGCAAGGGTCGGCCATGACGCCCTGCCCGCTGCCCCGGCTGGGGGCCGCGCACGGGGCCGATGCCGCCGGCCGCTGCCAGGGGGTGGAACTGGCTTCGGCCAGCCTTGTGCGGGCGGTGGTCTACCGGGACGGGCTGGAGGCGGCGGCCCGGTATCTGCCGGCCCCGGCGCTGGGGGAATACCGGGCGGCGGTGCGCCGCGGGGAACTTCTGTCACCCCGGCGGTTCAGCACGGCCCTGCTGGCTTTGCTGCGCAGCAAGGACCCCGGCGCCCTGGCCCGGGTGCGGGGTGTCAGCGAGGGGCTGGAAAACCGCCTGCAGGCTGCGATCCGCCGGGCAGCCGATGCCGAACAGCTGTACGACCTGCTCAAAACCAAGCGGTATCCCCATGCCCGGCTGCGCCGGCTGGCGCTGGACGCCGCCATGGACGTGCGCCGGGACAGCGTGCCGCCCCGCCCGCCCTACCTGCACCTGCTGGGGGCGCACCGGGGGGCGCTGGCGCGGCTCAAACAGGCGACGCTGCCGGTTTCCACCTCGCTGGCCCGGCTGGAAGCTGTCAGTCCGGAAGCTGAAACTTTGTCGAAGTTGCACAATAGATTTACCGACTTTTCTGCGCTGTGCAGGGAAGAAACCCTCCCGATGGGGCTTGCGTACACCTGGAAACCGGTGATATTATAATAGACAGATGGACAATCATTGCCCCGCCTGCAGCATTGTTGTAACAGGCTGCGCAAAATCGGTACGAAGTGAGGAAAAAATGGCGCTGCATGTCATGGACGAAGCCAACCACTGCCTGGGGTGCAAAAACCCGCGCTGCCAGCAGGGCTGCCCGATCCACACCAACATCCCCGAGGTGATCCGCCTGCTCAAGGCGAACCGCCTGAACGACGCCGGGCGGATGCTTTTTGAAAACAATCCGCTGACCACCGTCTGCAGCCTGATCTGCAACCATGAAAACCAGTGCGAGGGCCACTGCGTCCGCGGCATCAAGGGGGACCCGGTGCATTTTTCGGTCATCGAAAACTACATCTCCTCCACCTATGCCTCCCAGATGACCAAAGGCCCGGCAGAGCCCAACGGCAAGCGGGTGGCCATCATCGGTTCCGGCCCGGCCGGGCTGACCATCGCGGTCATTCTGGCCCGCTATGGCTATGATGTGACGATCTTTGAAAGCCACGACAAAATCGGCGGCGTGCTGCGCTACGGCATCCCGGAATTCCGGCTGCCGAAGAGTGTGCTGGACGACTTTGAATACCGCCACCTGCGCCTGAAGGACATCAAGGTCCGCCCCAACACCGACGTGGGGAAGGCGCTGAAGATCGACGATCTGTTCCGGGACGGGTTCAAGGCCATCTTTATCGGCACCGGCGTCTGGCGGCCCAACACGCTGCACATCAAAGGGGAAAGCCTCGGCCATGTACATTTTGCCATCAACTATCTGCAGAACCCCGACGTTTACCACCTGGGCAACCGGGTGGTGGTGATCGGTGCGGGCAACGCGGCGATGGATGTGGCGCGCACGGCCATCCGCCACGGCACACGGCATCTGGCCTGCTTCTCGCTGACCAAAAAGGTCGCGGCCAGCGACTACGAGACCAGCTATGCCAAGCTGGAGGGGGTGGAGTTCTTCTACAACAAAAAACCGGTGGAGATCACCGACCGTGGGGTGGTGTTCCGCGATCTGGACGAGGCCGAGGACGGCACCCTCACCGAGCGGCCCGGTACCGAGATGCTCTACCTGGCCGACAGCGTGATCGTCTCGATCAGCCAGGGCCCCTGCACCACCATCACCGAGAGCACCGAGGGGCTCAAGGTCAATCCCCGGGGCCTCTTTGTCACCGACGAGGTGGGCCGCACCTCCCGCCCGGGCATCTTTGCCTCCGGGGACGCGGTCAAGGGTGCGCGCACGGTGGTGGAGGCGGTGGCCTACAGCAAAAAGGTGGCCGAAGCCATGCACGAGTACATGCAGACCCTGCCCCCGGACCCGCCGGATGAATACGCCAATGTGCCGGTCTATCAAAACGATGACGGCAACTGATCCACCAACCCGCGCCGCAGTGCTTCCGCTGCGGCGCTTTTGCATCGCGCCGGACGCATTTTGTTGACATTTGTGTGGGAAAATCAACACGGAATACCCTATTACATAACCGGTAAAACGGGAAGGAAGTGCCTCTTATGCGGAACCATGGAACGCCGGTCCGGCTGCCGGCGCTGCTGCTCGCCCTCACCCTGGCCGGCTGCGCGGGGCAGGGGGGCACCATCCCCGGCCGCCCGGTCCTTCTCCGCGACGATCACATAGACTGACCGCCCCTCTTGCCTTGCGTGCTGGCAAGCAAACTTACTTTACAGACAAAAACGGGCAGAACAAAGCCCCGGTCCGCCGGAACCGGGGCGATTTGTTTGCAGATCGGTTGTCCCCAAAAGGGGGGGCGCTGCGGCGCAGGGGGGCTGCCGGAGGCTTGTACGCCATAGGGCCTTCCGTGCCGGGGGCTGCTGCGTCCCTCACCCCAGATTCGGCCGGTCCTGGTCGCCGTCGGCCTTGAACAGCACAAAGTTTTCGGGGCGGTTGGTGAAGTAGTAGTATTCGGTGTTGTCCCGCAGCGGCGGGGTCAGGTAGTTGGGGATGATGACCCCGTCGCCGGGCAGCCGCTCCCGCAGGCCGGCGGCACGCCAGATCTCGGCCGGGATGCCGGCGTTGTAGCAGTCCAGGTATTCGGCCCCGGTCTGCCGCAGCAGCGCGTCCAGCGCCGCGCCCAGCCGGGGCAGCACGGCATCGGGGCCGAGGAAATCCACCAGCCGCAGCACCGGCACGCAGCCGGTCTCGGCCGCCGTGACGGTCCGGGTGACCAGATAGGCCAGCAGCCGTCCGCCCTCCCGCACGGCCCACAGATCATACCGGAAATAGGGGAACCGGAAATAGCGCTGTGTCAGATACCACAGGTCCTTGCGCGGGGTGTGGGGCGTTTCGGGCAGGCCCAGCGCCGCCAGCGCCGTTTCATCGGCGACGGGCTCCAGCGCCAGGTCCCCGCCGACCGGCAGCGGGGCGGTTTCGGCCGCGTCGCCGGGCATTGCCAGCGCCCAGCCGCTGGGCCCCGGCCGGCCCAGGCGGTAATAGTGCGGCAGACGCCGGGCAGTCCAGCCCAAAAACTCATACAGCACGCAGGTGTTGGCCCGGATGTTGTTGCAGGCCAGCACCCGTGCGCCCAGCAGACCGGGCAGTGCATCCATCAGCTGCAACCCAACCCCGTTGTGCCCCTTGGCGGCCACCCAGATGGACACCCAGGCGTCGGCGCCGGGGCCCCGGGCGGCGGGTATGTAGCCGGCGGCGCTCAGGTAGCGGCCCGCCTGTTCCGCCACGGCAAAATGGGGGGCGCCGCCCGCCTGTCCGGCAAAATAGAAATCGTACAGCTCAGGGCGGTTGATGAGCGGCAGCCGCATATCGAAATGCGCATTGATAAAATCCACAATGGCCGGCCCTTCCCCCGGGCGGGCCAGGCGGAGAACCGGCTCAGACAATGGCGGACCCCCCCGTGACAGGCAGTGTGACCCCGGTGATGAACCGCGCTTCCTCCGACAGCAAAAACGCCATGGCCGGCACCACGTCGTCGGGGGTGGCGTTGCGGCCCATGGGGTTGTCGGCGGCTGCCGCCTGCACGATCAGGTCGGGGGTGTCTTTCAGGAAATTGGTCTCCATCATGCTGGGGGCCACGCAGTTCACCGTGATGCCGTGGCGGGCATACTCCACCGCCAGGCTCTTGCACAGTTGGCCCAGTGCCCCTTTGGCCATCACATAGGCGGCGGTGTTTTTGGGCGGGGCGCCCAGGGTGTAGCTGGTCTGGATAAACAGGATGCGCCCGAACTTCTGCCTGGTCATGGCGGGCAGAACGGCCTTGCACAGCTTGACGGCGCTGTGGACCTGGATCTCCCAGTCTTTGGCAAAGCGGGTTTCGTCAAAGTTCTTGAACCGGGCGTTCACCACCGGCAGGGCCGGCAGGTGGACAAAGTGGGTGGGGGCGGGCTGGGTCGCCAGCACCTGGCAGAAGGTGTCCACCTTGTACGGGTCGGACAGGTCCACGTCAAAGGGACGGATCCGCCCGGGCCGGGCCTGGCACAGCGGGGCGAGCTTTTCCACATCGCCGCAGCCCTGGGCCAGAACGAGGGCGTCCGGGTCGGTGTCCAGCAGCTGCCGGATCAATGCGCGGCCCACGTCGCTGGTCGCGCCGGAAATCAGATAGGTATAAGCCATCGGGAACCTCCTGGAATCATGAAGTAGGGGACGGACAAATCATCGGGCCAGCCCGGCCCGGATGATGCCGCGGGTGACCTTTTTGCCCTCCTGGTTGGTGATCACCGCCTTGATCTCGGCTTCGGCCACCGCCTCGCTCACCCGCAGCACGGTGCCGGTCACGGTCAGGGTATCGCCGATGAACACCGGGCGGGCAAACTTGCACTCCACCCCGTGCAGCAGGCAGTGCTCGCCGGGCAGGTAGACCCCGGCCAGGGTGGAGAAAAAGCTCGCGCCCAACATGCCGTAGACCACCCGCCCCGGATACCCCCGCCCCCGGGCGTAGTCTTCGTCGATGTGGATGGGGGAGCAGTCCCCGCTCAGGCGCTCAAAGTCCTGCATCATCTCTTCGGTCACCGTCACGGTAAAGGATTCGGTCAGGCCGGGGGTCATCTCGGCCAGGGTATAATGGTTCATGGTTGCCTCCCTTTCGCCGTCCATGGAAAAGGCGGCCGCCGCTCCTGTGGGAAGCAGCGGCCGCCCGGGTCACGTTCTGCAGACGGTCTGTTTTACGCGGTCATGCGCGCCACAAGGTCCAGCAGGTCGCCCACGTCCTTCAGGTCGCGGACATCGGCCAGCTTGAACTTGATGCTGAATTTCTTCTCAATGGCGGTCAGCAGGTTGATCTGCTCCAGGCTGTCCCAATCCTCGATGTCATCGGCGCAGGTCTCACGGGTGATCACCAGCGTGTCATCGTCGAAATTGTCGCGGAAGATCTCCTGCACGGCTTCCAGGATCGCTTGCTCGGTCATGGCGGTATGCTCCTTTTTGTATTACAATATGAAGCCATTATACCATAAGCCTTTCAAAGAATCAATCAAAACCCGCGTCAAAACCCGCGCCGCCCGGGCCGGTCACAGCCCATAATCCTCCAGCCGGCGCTGCAGTTCCGCTTCGTCCTTGACGGGGACGCCCTGCTGCAGGGCCAGCACATCCTGTTCCGGCAGCAGGCGGGTCATCAAGTCATACTCGGCCAGGGGGCCCTGGCCGTCGCCGCTGTACAGCGCCACATGCCCGCCCAGGTCTTTCAGCAGGTAGCGGGGCTCGGTTTCCTCGGCGCTGTCCAGGGCGGCGCGGGCGAACCAGACCGTGACCGCCACCAGCGCCAGCACGGCCACCGCCCCCAGCAGGGAAAAGTACAGCCGCGCCCATTTCGGAAGTTTGCGTTCCATCTCGGTGCCTCCCATCCGGGCGCAAGGCCCTGCAAGAATGTGACAAAAAGGTTACGGATCAAGAAAAACGAACGGCTCCACAACAAGTATGCCCGGTTGTCGGGGCGGAAAAACAAAATCTTGTGAATTTTACATCCGACACCTGTACTTTTGGCAATACTTTGTGCTATAATTCAATCTATGGTATTGTCCATTCCTGTGTGCCGCACTCGGCGGCGCATCCAGATAGAATCTGAATCCTCAAAAGGAGGCGGTCCCCATAGACCCCAAACAGCAACGGCACCTTTCCACCCAGGGCGCAAAAGCACCGGGTACCGGGCCCCAGGGCTCCGGCAAGGGCGCCAGGAAAACCAAAACAAAAAAGCGCCGCAGTGTCTTCGGCTACATCATCCGCTTTATCGGCTGCCTGTTCTGCGTGGGGATCATGGCCGGCAGCGTGGCGGCGGTACTGCTTTCGATGTATGTGGTGCAGGTCACGGCCGACCCGGAAGGCAAGCTGGACCTGGAAAGCCGGAAGAGCGCCCAGTCTGCGATCTTCTACGATCGCTACGGCAACGAGTATGCCACCCTCTCTTCGGGCGGCAGCAGCTCCTTCTGGCGCAATCTGACGGACATTCCGGAAGATCTGCAGCACGCGGTCATCGCCATTGAGGACAAGAATTTCTACGATGAGATCGGCGTCAACTTCAAGCGCACCATCGCCGCCGCCCTCAACGAGATCACCGGCCAGCGCCTGCTGGGCTCCCAGCAGGGCGCGTCCACGCTGGAACAGCAGCTGGTCAAAAACCTGACCGATGACGCCGCGGTGGATTACGGCCGTAAATTCCGCGAGATCTTCCGCGCCATCGGCCTGTGCAACCGCTACAGCAAGGAGACCATCCTGGAAGCCTACCTCAACACCGTGCCCCTGACCGGCACCATCGAAGGGGTGGAGGCCGGCGCCCGGGAATACTTCGACAAGAGCGTGGAGGAACTGACCCTGGCTGAGTGCGCCACCCTGGCCTCCATCTCCAAGAACCCCACCGGCTACAACCCTTCCACCAACCCGGAAAACCTCATTGCCCGCCGCAACCATGTGCTGTGGGAGATGCTGGACCAGGGCTATATCACCCAGGAAGAGTACGATTCCGCCACCCAGGAAACGGTCACCCTGGCCGAGAGCAAGTCCAAGACCGAGAATGTGGCGGTGGAGTCCAACTACTCCTACTTCACCGAGGCCGCGCTGGAAGAACTGACCCAGGACATCAAGGAAGCCTACGGGTTTGAGAGCGATGCCGAGGCCCAGAACTATATCTTCACCGCCGGTCTGCGGGTGTACACCACGGTGGACCCAGACGTTCAGGCTGCGGTGGAAAACCTGATGCTCAACGAACCGGACGAAAACGGCAACGTGCTCTTCCCGGCCCTGTGGCATGAGGAAGAGGTGGAAAGCGACATTCCGGTGGGCAGCGAATACAGCCTTGATTCCAACGGGATGCCGATGAACCCCACAGACGAGACCACCGGGACCATCTTCCAGTTGGATGACACCCCGATTTACAACGACGACGGCACCTTCAAGACCGGCACCTACGAAACCACTGACGAAAACGGGAACGTTACCGGCGAATACCTGACCTTCTACCGCAACGTGCGCACCCAGGCGGCCATTGCGGTGGTCAGCAGCGAGCTTGACAAGAAGGGCGAGGTCATCGCCGTGGGCGGCGGCCTGGGCGCCAAGACGGTGGACCGGGGCGTCAACCGTGCGATGGAACCCCACCAGACCGGTTCTACCATGAAGCCCATCGCGGCCTACTGCCTGGGCATTGATGAAAAGTGGATCACTTACTCCAGCCCGCTGGAGGATTCTCCGCTGTATTCGGCCGAGAACAAACAGATGCTGGACAACGAGAAGGCGCTGCGTCTCGGCCTGTCGCTGGACCCCACCGACCCGGCCAACCAGGCGCGCAACGACATCTGGCGCACCTGGCCGGTGAACTTCGGGGATGCCGGCGGCGATGGCTCCATCATGCTGGTGTATGATGCGATCCGCCAGTCCTACAACACCATTGCGGTCCGTGTCGGTTCGATGGTGGGCGTGGACGCCATGTACGAGTTCGTCACCGAGACCCTGGGCCTTGAGCACCTGGACGCGGACGACGCCAACCTGGCCCCGCTGGTGCTGGGTTCGCAGAAGTACGGCCTGACGATGGTGGAACTGGCCAACGCCTACACGATGTTCACCGACGGCAACTACTCCACCGCGCATTTCTACACCCGTGTCGAGGACCTGGACGGCAACCCGGTGCTGGATATGTCCAAGCTGGTCACCAACACCCAGGCCATCGAGCCGGAGAGCGCCGTGATCATGAACCGCCTGCTCTCCAACGTCTGGGTAAGCCCCGGTACCGCCAGTGGCATGAAGCCCGATACCGAGGGGATCGACGCGGTGGGCAAGACCGGTACGACCACCGACTTCAAGGATTTCACCTTCGCCGGCCTGACGCCGTATTATTCGGTGGCGGTCTGGTGGGGCTATGACCGCCCGTATGACATGAGCACCATTCAGTACAATGTTGATGGCAAACCCACCCAGCGCGCCTTCAAGTATCTGATGGAGGAAGTGCAGGCGGATCTGCCCGCGACGGAGTTCTACTGGAGCGACAACGTGATCAAAGCGCAGTTCAGCACGAGCACGGGTTCCATCGTCTCCTCCGGCGGCCAGACCGGCTATTATACCGAGGACAACATGCCGGACGAAACGACCGGCGCCCTGCTCAGCGAGGATGCAGACCCCTACGCCCAGCTGGCGCAGCAGGCGGCGGATGAAGCCGCCCAGGCCGCCGCTGCGACGGACCCTGCGGCCTGAGGTTCGGACCTGACACACAACAGACACGGCTACCCTCGGGCACAGCGCCCGGCGGTGGCCGTGTTTTTGTATAGCGGACGGAAACAGGTTGTTGTCTGTCTGACGAAAACACCCGTGCCGGTTGGGAAAACACCTGTGCAAACTGACCAAAATCCCGGGCGTTCTCTCGGCAAGACTTGCAAGCGGCCCGCCCATGTGGTATGATTATCCTTGCTTTGAGTACACTTGTTTTTGGGAGGGATACAAGATGGCGGAACGCCGCTTTTTGCTGGTGGATACGGAGGTCCTGCCGGACGTGTTTGTAAAAGTGCTGGAAGCCAAGGAACTGCTGGCTTCCGGCGCGGTGAGCAACATCTCGCTGGCGGCCCGCAAAGCCGGTATCTCCCGCAGTGCGTTTTACAAATACAAGGACTATGTGTTTGACGCCGAGACCGGCCGCGAGACCATCACGGTCATTGCCACTCTGCTGGACAAAACCGGTGCGCTGCAGGGGCTTTTGTCGGGGATCTCGTCGGCGGGGGCTTCCATCGTCACCATCACCCAGTCAAGGCCGGAAAACGGCACCGCCCAGGTGGAAGTGACGGTGCGCACCGGTACCATGCAGATGTCGGTGGAGGAGATGCTGCTCCGCCTGGCCAGGCAGCCCAATGTGGTGGATGTCCACCGGGGCACCTGAACCGGCCGGCTGTTGGGGAAACGTTAGAGGGAGGAACAGAATATGGCAAAAATAGCGATCCTCGGGTTTGGCACGGTGGGCAGCGGTGTGCTGGAAGTTTGCCGCCGCAACGCCGCCTCCATTGCCCGCCGCGCCGGTGAACCGGTGGAGGTCAAGTATATCCTGGACATCCGGGACTTTTCCGCCTCGCCGGACGCCGCGCTTTTTGTGAAGGACCTGGACGTGATCCTGGCCGATCCGGAGATCCGCGTGGTGGTGGAGACCATCGGCGGCACCCGCTTCGCCTATCCCTATGTGCGCCGCTGCCTGGAAAGCGGCCGCAGCGTCTGCACCTCCAACAAGGAGATGGTGGCCACCTATGGCGCCGAGCTGCTGGCCCTGGCCAGGGCGCATGGGGCGGCCTTCCTGTTTGAAGCCAGCGTCGGCGGCGGCACCCCCATCATCACCCCGATGCACCAGTGCCTGGCGGCCAACCACATCAGCCGCATCGAGGGCATCGTCAACGGCACCACCAACTTCATGCTCACCAAGATGAAGCGGGAAAACATGGAATTCCCCGAGGCGCTGCGCATAGCCCAGCAGCTGGGCTATGCCGAGACCAAGGACCCCGGGGACGATGTGGACGGCCGGGATGCCTGCCGCAAGATCGCCATTCTCGGCTCGCTGGCCTGCGGCCATGCGCTTTACCCGGACAACATCCCCACCCGGGGCATCCGCCGCATCACGGTGGCGGACATCCGGGCTGCCGAAGGGCTGGAATGCGTGGTCAAGCTCATCGCCTGGTACCGGGAACTGCCCGAAGGCGGGGTAGCCGCCGGCGTGGAGCCCATGCTGGTGCCCGACACCAACCAGCTGGCCGGCGTGGACGACGTGTTCAACGCCGTGCTCATGCGGGGCGATATGCTGGGGGATGTGATCTTTTACGGCAAGGGGGCCGGCAAGCTCCCCACCGCCAGCGCGGTGGTGGCCGATGTGATCGACGCGCTGAAGGACGGCGCCCGCATCCACGACAGCCTGTTCTGGCAGCCTGCCGATAAGCCGGAGGGACTGCTGCAGGACCCCGACCGGCACACCTGGTATCTGCGCGCCGCCGGCATCAGCGCCGCGGTGCTGACCGGTCTGGCCGGAGACAGCCGCCTTGTGCTGGACGGCGAGCAGGGGCCCGCCTGCCTGGTCCGGGGGGCGACTACCGCGGAGATGCAGGCGCTGTGCGAAAAGATCCGCCTGCTGGGCGGCGAGCCGGCGCTGGTCCTCAAACGGCTGGCGGATTGACATTGGGGGGAGGAAGAGCATACAATGGTAACAGTCACGGTACCGGCGACCAGCGCCAACGTGGGCGCCGGGTTCGACGCCCTGGGTCTGGCTCTGTCGATGCACAACGTCTTCACCTTTGAGGAGTCGGACCGCATCCACATCACCTCGGTGGACCAGACCCATGTGCCGGGCGGACCCAACAATCTGGTATACCGCAGCGCCCGGGCGGTGTATGACCAGCTGGGGGTGCCGCTCAAGGGGTTGCGCATCACCCAGCGCAACGACATTCCCATGGCGCGGGGGCTGGGTTCCAGCTCCGCCTGCATCGTGGCCGGGCTGCTCGGGGCCAACGCCCTGCTGGGCTGCCCGCTGACCCAGCGCCAGATGCTGACGCTGGCCACCGCCATTGAAGGGCACCCGGACAACGTGGCGCCGGCCATGCTGGGCGGCTTTGTCACCAGCGTCTATGACGAAGGGCTTGTCTACACCGTCAAAAAGAACATTGACCCGGACCTGGCCTTTGCGGCCTTTGTGCCGGACTTCCGCCTGCTGACCTCCAAGGCGCGGGCGGTGCTGCCGGAGATGGTCCCCCGCAAGGACGCGGTCTACAACCTGTCCCGGGCGGCGCTGGCCACTGCGGCTTTCTGCGACGGCGACTACGGCCTGCTGGGCGTGGCCACCAAGGACGCGCTGCACCAGCGCTATCGCCTGCCGTTGATCGAAGGCGGGGAAGAGGTGTTTGAGCTGGCGCAGGACCTGTGCGCCCAGGCGGTGTACATTTCGGGCGCCGGGCCCACCATCATCGCGGTGGTACACAAGGACGACGATGAGTTTTTCGCCCGCGCCGGGGAAGCGCTGCCCAAAAGCGACAAACTCAGTCACTTTACACTCTACCGTCTGCTGGCCGACAACGCCGGCGCCGCGGTGGAGGCGTAAGCGAAAGGGGAGGAACGTATAGAATGGCTTTGATTGTGCAGAAGTTTGGCGGCACTTCGGTCAAGGACCGCAGCCGCATTTTCAACGTGGCCCGTATTGTGGCCAATACCCGCAACGCCGGCAATGAGGTGGTGGTCGTGGTGTCCGCCCAGGGCGATACCACCGACGATCTCATCGCCAAGGCGGCCGAGATCACCGGCAACCCTTCCAGCCGGGAGATGGATATGCTGCTGGCCACCGGCGAGCAGATCTCCATTTCACTGCTGGCGATGGCCCTGCAGGAGATCGGCGTTTCCGCGGTCAGCCTGACCGGCTGGCAGGCCGGCTTTGTCACCGACCGCGCCTATTCCCGGGCCCGCATCAAGCGGCTGGACACCGAGCGGGTGGAAAGCGAACTGGCCCGCAACCGGGTGGTCGTGGTGGCCGGGTTCCAGGGCCTGAACCGGTCCGACGACATCACCACGCTGGGCCGCGGCGGCAGCGATACCTCCGCCGTGGCGCTGGCCGCGGCGCTCCATGCCGACCGCTGCCAGATCTTTACCGATGTGGAGGGCGTCTACACTGCCGACCCGCGCAAGATCCCCAAGGCCACCCGCCTCAAGGAGATCACCTTTGACGAGATGCTGGAACTGGCTTCGCTGGGCGCACAGGTCCTCAACAACCGCAGCGTGGAACTGGCCAAAAAATATGGTGTGGAGCTGGAAGTGCTTTCCAGCATCAACCCGATCCCGGGAACCATCGTGAAGGAGGAAACGAAAGTGGAAGGTATGCTGATTAAGGGTGTCGCCAAGGACGACAACGTGGCCGTGATCTCGATTCTGGGCGTGCCGGATGTACCCGGCATGTCCTTCAAGGTGTTCAGCCTGCTGGCGCAGCGCAACATCAACGTGGACATTATCCTGCAGAGCTCCGGCGACGCGGGCAAGAAGGACCTGATTTTCACCGTGCCGCTGGGCGACGCCGAAAGCGCGATGGCGGTCCTCAAAGAACATCGCAACCGGTTCGGCGGCGGCGAGATCACCGTCAACAAGGACTGCGCCAAGGTCAGCGTGGTGGGCGCCGGTATGCAGAGCCACCCCGGCGTGGCCTCCCACATGTTCGAAGCGCTGGGCGGGCAGAACATCAACATCCACATGATCTCCACCAGCGAAATCAAGATCAGCGTGATCATCGACAAGGCGGATGCCGACCGTGCGGTGGCGGCCATCCACGACGCCTTCATCCAGTGATCCGCAGCCTTTACCGGCAAGCTCTCTTTGCGGCCCCGCCCATCGGCGCGGGCCTTTTTTGCGCCAAAAAATCCTTTCGGCCTTGCCCTGCGGTCCGCAGGATGCTATAATCAGAACAATTCTGTACTTCACCTGTGACTGCAAAACAGAAGGAGACATTGCCATGCAAAACGAAAAAACCAACCCGTGGGTCATTGCCTTCCGGGTGATCTTTACCATCGCGCTGGTCGCCTGCATCGCCTTCATCTTCCACAATTCGCTGGAAGCCGGCGCCCTCTCCTCGGCGCGCAGCCAGGCGATCATGGCCAAAATCAACGCGATCCTGGCCCGGGTGGACCTGGGCCCGCTCTCCGAACATACCATCCGCAAACTGGCCCATTTTGCCGAGTTCACCCTTGAAGGCTTCCTGCTGATGCTCTGCCTGCGGGTGTATACGGCACGGTTTGTCCGCCACATCAGCTGGCCGCTGCTGGGCGGTATGTCCACGGCGCTGATGGACGAAACCATCCAGCGGTTCATCCCGGGCCGCAGCTCCCAGGTCACCGATGTCTGGATCGACATGGGCGGCGTGGTGTTCGGCGCCCTGGTGGCGCTGGTGGTGCTGCTGATCGTCCGTGCGCTGATGGCCTTCCACCACATCAAAAAGGAAAACCGACGCCTGCGGGCCGAACGGGAGGAGCTGCTCCGCCAGCAGGAGGAAGACCGCCTGGACGCAGCCCCGCTGCGCAACGAACAACCTGACAGGAGGGAATTGCTGTGACTGAGAAGCAGGCGATCGAAGCGATCCATGCCCTGCCGCGTATGCAGGGGGAGCCGACGCTCGACCGGATGCGGGCGCTGCTCACCCGGCTGGGCAACCCGGAAAATCAGCTGAAGTGCATTCATATTGCAGGCACCAACGGCAAGGGAACGCTGGCGGCCATGACTGCCTCGATCCTGACGCACGCCGGCTACAAGACAGGGCTGACCATCAGCCCTTATGTGCTGCATTTCAGGGAGCGATTTCAGATCAACGGGGAGATGATCCCCCCGCGTACCCTGGCGGCTCTGACCCGGCAGGTTCTGGATGCCTGTGCGCAGATGCGGGCGGAGGGCAGCGAATCCCCAGTGGAATTCGAGGTGGTCACGGCCATCGCGCTGCTCTGGTTTGCCCGCGAGCAGTGCGACCTGGTGGTGCTGGAAACCGGCATGGGCGGCCGCTACGATGCGACCAACGCCATCCCGGCGCCGCTGGTGGCGGCCATCACCCGGATCGGGATGGACCATACCGAGGTTTTGGGGGATACCCTGCCTCAAATCGCCGCCGAAAAGGCCGGGATCATCAAGGAGGGCTGCTCGGTGGTCTGCTACCCGGACCAGCCGGCCGAGGCCATGGGGCCGTTGCTCACGGCGGCGGCCGAGGCGCATACCTCCATCGAAACACCGGACCTTGCGGACATCCAGGCCCTCAAATGCCGCCCGCTGCAGAATTATATCGACTATGGCGGGTATCGGGTCATGCTGCCCTTCCCGGGCCGGCACCAGGCCAACCATGCCGCCATGGCCATCGAGATCGCCCTGATCCTCTGGCGCCGCTACGGGTATGAGATCTCGGATGAGGCCATCGAGGCCGGCCTCCGGGAAGCCAGGATGCCGGCCCGCATCGAGATCCTGCGCCGCCGCCCGCTTCTTTTGCTGGACGGCTGCCACAACCCGGACGGCACGGCGGCACTGGCCGCCACCCTGGCCGAAGCCGGCTACGAGGGCAACCTGGTGGGGGTCATCGGCCTTTTGGCGGACAAGCGCCGGGAAGAGATGCTGCAAAACCTGGCCCCCTGCTTCGACAAGGTATTTACCGTCACCCCGGACTGCCCGCGGGCTCTCTCGGCCGAGGATCTCCAGCAGGAAGCCCGGTTCCACATGGACGCCGAAGTGGGCGGCACCGTCCGCCAGGCGATCCGCAAGGCGGTGGACTATGCCGATGACCACAACCTGGCCGGCGTGGTGGTCTGCGGCAGCCTGTACCTGGCAGCCGAGGCGCGCCCCATCCTGCTGCGGGAGGCGGAGCGGTGAAACTTCTGCGCCTTATTTTCGAAACGGCGGTGCTGCTGATCAACTATACGCTGATCGACCTGGCCCTCTGCGGCCTGGCCATGCGGTTCCGCACCCACTGGCTGTACATCCTCATCCTGGCCGGCGGGGTCTGGGCGGTGGGAAAACTGCAGGAGGACCTGGACCGGCTGCTGCACCGCCGCGGGCTGTCGATCGCGCTGACGGTCGCCTCACTGGCCGTGTTTGCGCTGCTGGCGTTCCGGGTGTACGGTCCGGACTTCGGGTGAAGGTTTTCTGCCCGCCTACAGCTGTTTCAACAAAATCTGCACGAAACGCTCTGTATACTGGTTATAAAACCGGTTGCGGAGCGTTTGTTTTTTGCAGATAAGTGAGGTGGACGAGCTTGGCCAAGATCTGTTTTGTGCCGGCCAGCGGGACGCTGGCGTGTTATCTCTCGGGGGAGATCGACCATCACGCAGCCCAGGGACTGCGGCGGGAGATCGACGCCCAGATCGATGCCCGTATGCCGGAACTTCTGACGATGGATTTCTCGGATGTGACCTTCATGGATTCTTCCGGTGTGGGGCTGATCCTCGGGCGGGGCCGGTATATGGCCTCGCTGGGCGGACGGCTGACGATCCAGAACCCGCCGGCGGCTGTGCGTCGGATGCTGGAACTGGCCAAGATTTCTTATGTATAAAAACGGGGGCGAAGGCATTTATGAAAATGACCAACCAGGTAAAGTTCACCTTTCTGAGCCGCAGCACCAATGAAGGTTTCTCCCGTGCGGCGCTGGCGGCCTTTCTGGCCCAGGCGGACCCGACGGTCCCGCAGCTGGCCGACATCAAAACCGCTGTGTCGGAGGCGGTGACCAACTGCATCGTCCACGCCTATCCCGAGCAAATGGGGTGGATCACCCTCACGGCGGCCATCTATGAAGGCGGACTTGTGCGCATCACGGTGACAGACCGCGGGGTGGGCATCCCGGATGTCGGCAAGGCGATGGAACCGCTGTACACGACCGGGAACCCGGACGAGCGTGCGGGGCTGGGATTTGCCGTGATGCAGAGCTTTATGGACAAGGTCAAGGTCAGTTCCACCCCCGGGCGCGGCACCCGGGTGACCATGACCAAGCGGCTGGAAGCCAAGGCATGAACCCTCCTTACATACACCGAAGGAGGGAACCGTATGTCTGTACCCATTCCGGCCGCGCCCGGGGCCGCCAACACCACCCCGCTGTTTGAACAACTTCCCCGGGGCGAATTCATCCAGCGCAATCTCGGCCTGGCGCGCAGCTGCGCGGGGCGATTCACCGGCCGCGGCATTGACTATGAGGACCTGTATGCGGCGGGCTGCCTGGGTCTTGTCAAAGCGTGCGACGGGTTCGACCCGGCCCGGGGCGTCTGCTTTTCCACCTATGCGGTGCCTGTGATCCTTGGCGAGATCAAGAAGCTGTTCCGGGACGGCGGCACGGTCAAGGTGAGCCGCTCACTGAAGGAACTGGGGCTGAAGATCAACGCCGAACGGGAACGCTGCCTGAAGAAGGACGGCGTGGAACCCAACGTCACCCAGCTGGCCGAAACGCTGGGGGCCAAACCGGAACAGGTGGCTATGGCGATCCATGCCTCCATGCCGGTTGTCTCGCTCACGCCATCCGAAGGGGAGGACGGTAACCGGGAGTGGGACATTCCGGTGGATTCCCCGGAAGAGAAGGTATCGGAGCGGATCAGTCTGCGGGAAGTCATCGAACAGCTGCCCGAACAGGACAGGCTGCTGATCCGGCTTCGCTTCTTTGCGGGGAAAACGCAAAGCCAGACGGCCGAGGTGCTGCATACCACCCAGGTGCAGATTTCCCGCAGAGAACGCAAGATTTTACGCTGGATGCGCACAGAACTGACAGGGGATTGACAAAGACGGCGGAAAAGTATGTCTTTTTAGGCGTTTTGACGGTCAGGGCTGGTCCTGACTGAACAAAATGCCAAAATTGCGTTGCTACGAGCCATAATCCTTGACAAGAAAACTACAGGTATGATACAGTATAGTTACGCTGAAAGGCGGGACTATATTTTATCACCTTTTTTTGAAAAAAACCGAAAAAAAGCTGTTGACAAACGGCGAGCGGGGTGGTATTATATACAAGCTGTCCCGCGAGGGCAGCGGCCGCCGGAAGGCGACGGGTGAAAAATCTCAAAAAGGTGCTTGACAAAGCCGAGCCGATGAGATATAATGCTGAAGCCGCTCGTGAGAAACGGCGGCGGGCAAAAAAATCTCAAAAAAGTGCTTGACAAAAGACACCCGA
>DWWE01000111.1 GCA_019119835.1 Candidatus Gemmiger stercoravium
CGGCCACCAGTGCGCCCATGTCCAGGCTGAAGATCGTGCGGTCCTTGAGGTTTTCGGGCACGTCCCCGCGCACGATCCGCTGGGCCAGCCCCTCGGCGATGGCGGTCTTGCCGACGCCGGCTTCACCGATCAGCACCGGGTTGTTCTTGCGTTTGCGGGACAGGATGCGGATGACGTTGCGGATCTCGGTATCCCGGCCGATGACCGGGTCCAGCTTGTTTTTGCGGGCCATGTCCACCAGATCCTGGCCGTACTTTTCCAGCGCGTTGTAGGTGGACTCGGGGTCGTCGCTGGTGACCCGCTGGTTGCCGCGGACGGTGGACAGCTGCTTCATGAAGGTCTCGGCTGTGATGCCGAACCGGGTGAACAGCTCCTTGGCCGCCCGGCCCGGGCGCTGCAGCATCCCAAGAAAGACATGCTCCACGCTGATATACTCGTCCTTCATCTGCTTGGCCTGGGCTTCGGCGGCGTTGAGGGCCTGGTCCAGCTCGTTGGAGATGTAGACCTTTTCAGGGTCCCGGCCGCTGCCGGTCACATGGGGCAGCGCGGCGACCTTCTCGGTGGCGGCAGCCAGGAAGTTGCCCGGCTCCACCCCCATCTTGGTAAGCAGCTGGGGAATCAGGCCGTCCTGCTGCTGGGTCAGGGCCGCCAGCAGATGTTCCTGCTCGATGGCCTGGTTCTGATATTCCACGGCCAGACGCTGGGCGTCCTGAATGGCCTGGATGGTTTTTTGGGTGAATTGGTTCATGTTCATAGGACAAACCTCCTTCACATCTTCACCGGATGGTTCGGGGCGGGCCGGTCCGCCCTGCGCACGGCAGGCGGCCCCGGGGCGCCCTGGCAGTCGTTCTTCCCGAGTGCAACCGTCCCTCCCCTGCCCCGCCGTCCGGGGCGGCTCTTTCCCATCGCCGCCCTTTTTCCGGGACAGGCGCCAGGGGCGGGGCAGGTTTTTTCGTTGGATTAGCACTCTAGTTATCCGACTGCTAATATTGTACCACATCCTCCGCCCCTGTCAATGGGGAAAAGGTAAAAACTTTGTGAACGGAAATCCGGAGGCTGCATTTTGCCACTTGCTGGTTTTCGGAAACAAGTGTACTGTAAAATAAAACAAAAGTTTGGGAAGGAGGGCCGCCATGGAGCCGATCCTGATTGCCGAAGATGAAGCGCCCATCCGGGACCTGATCCGCCTGACGCTGGAAGGCGCCGGCTACGACTGCGTATGCGCCGCCGATGGCGACGAAGCCGCCGACCGCCGGGTGACCTGCCGGGGCGCCGAGGTGCGGCTGACCCCGCGGGAGTTTGCGCTGCTGGAACTGCTGATGCGCAACCGGGGGACCGTGCTGTACCGGGATGTGCTGTATGAGCGGGTGTGGAACGCCGACCAGGAATGCGACACCCGCACGCTGGATCTGCACATCCAGCGGCTGCGCAAAAAGCTGGGCTGGCGCCGGCAGATCCGCACGGTGTTCCGGGTGGGGTACGAACTGCAGCGGGAGGAGGACCTGCCCGCCGGGGAGGCGCAGCCATGAAGTTTGCCGACAAACTGGCCCTGGGGCTGACGCTGCTGCTGGCGGCGCTGTTGACGGTGTACAACATCTGGACCCAGGACCGGCAGTTCACCGCCGACCTGCAGGCCGGGACCGCCGTCGGCTGCGGCACGGTCGGGGACACCGTCTATGCCTTTGACCCCGAAAGCCGGGTGCTCACCGGCTGCGGGCTGCTGGACGGGGCGCGCCGGCTGCAGAGTGACCCGTTCCCGGCGCCGGTGTACGAAGCCCCGGCCGACGAGAACCTCAGCGCCGTCCGCCGCCTGGGAGACTGGCTGGAACTGGAGTACAGCTGTTTCAGCCGGGACCGGAGCGAACAGACGAGCTTTTCCTACCTGGTGGAGCTGAAGACCGGCCAGGTACGCCGCAAACCCGACCTGCCCGAGCTGGTCTGGAACGGCTACGGCCACCAGCCCACGGTTTACGCCCAGCTGCAGGACCGGCTGCTGGTGGACTGCCGCGCCGAACCCTATGACTATGTGGAGTATGGCCAGGACGGAGCCCCCTACACCATCCACAGCGACCGGCGCTACCTGGGGCTGATCACCTATGAGGATTACCTGAGCGGAACGCCCGACTACACCATGCTGGAAGCGTTCAACTGAAAACCGCGCGCAAAAAAAACGGCGGGCCCGGGGCCCGCCGTTACAGCGTGTCGAGAGACTCGACACACTGCAAAGGGGGCAACAGTCGCCTACGGCGGTTCCTAAGGCTCCTGTTTCCCCCTTTGGAGTCCCCTTCGACAAAATTTTACGGCAAATCGCGCACTCGTCGCTATGCTCCTCGCACACAATTTGCCGCAAAATTTCCCTGTCGGTGTCGCCGTCGTCGGCGCATGTCCGCCGACGGCGACGGATTTTAACTTTTTCAATCAAAAACGGCGGGCCCGGGGCCCGCCGTTTTCCTTTGTGTGTGATTGCCTGTCTGTGGCTGCCGGCGCCGCGCGCCGGGATCAGCCTTCGCTCTGCTCGGCTGCCAGGCAGTCGCTGCACAGGCCGAACACCGTCATTGTGTAATCTTCCGCCTTGATGTCGGGGCAGCCGTCCACCAGTTCCTGCAGCCGCTCCTGGGGCATGTACAGGTTCTGCACCCGATGGCATTTGCGGCACCACAGGTGCTGGTGGCAGGCCTGCACCCCATCAAAGCGGTCAGCCTCGCCCGGGATGGAAACGCGGCGGATCTTGCCGATCTCCACAAGGGTGTTCAGGTCGCGGTACACAGTGCCCAGGCTCAGGCGCGGGCACTCTGCCCGCAGAGAGGTACAGATCTGCTCTGCGGTGGGGTGGTCTGTGCGCCCCAGTACTTCCCGCAGGATCAGCTCACGCTGATGTGAATAACGCATGGGGTTTCTCCTTAAACATAAAAAAGTTACCGCCGTTTATGCACACGGCGGCATCCGCTGTTGTTGGCACTCTTATTGTACTGAATCAACTTGTCCTTTGTCAACACTTTGTGGAAATTCCTTGCGTTTTTTTACAATTTATTCGTAATAAAAGAAAAATTTCGGGGCCGGGTCCGCCCCTTCTGCGGCATGCCTGCCCGGTTGCCCGGCAAAAAATGTGACAGTATCACATTTCACTTCCCGCTCTCCCCCGGCTTTGCGGCGCCGGCGCCCTTGACCCGCTTCCAGTAGGCGGCCGCCGCCTGCTCGGTCTTGTTGTCTCCGAAGGTATAGTAATGCACCCCCTGCAGGCTGTCGGGCAGGTACTGCTGCTCCACCCAGTGGTTGGGGTAGTCATGGGCGTATTTGTAGTGCTGGCCTTTGACGGCCGCGTCCTCGCCGTCAAAATGCTTGTTCTGCAGCTGCCGCGGGATCGGCCCGCTCCTGCCGGCCTGCACATCGGCCAGCGCCGCGTAATAGGCGTTGTGGGCCGAGTTGGATTTGGGCGCGGTGGCCACCAGCACCACCGCGTCGGCCAGCGGCAGCGCGGCTTCCGGCAAGCCCAGCATGTTGGCGGCGTCCACCGCCGCCTTGACGATGGGGATGATTTGGGGCCAGGCCAGGCCCACATCCTCGCAGGCGGTGACCATCAGCCGCCGGCAGGCCGAGGGCAGGTCCCCGGCTTCCAGCAGGCGGGCCAGGTAGTGCAGCGCCGCGTCCGGGTCCGACCCGCGCATGGATTTCTGGTAGGCCGAGATGATGTCGTAGTGGTCGTCCCCCTGCTTGTCGTACCGCATGGCGGTGCGGCGGGCCACCTGCCGAGCCATTTCGGGGGTGACGGTGCGCACGCCGTTTTCCGCCGGGGCGGCGGTGACGGCGAATTCCAGGTTGCCCAGCGCCTTGCGCATATCGCCGCCGGCGCTTTCGGCCAGGTAGTGCAGGGTGTCGGGCGGCAGCGTGACCGGGACGCCGCCCTCCTGCCCCAGGCGCTCGGCCGCCCGCTGCAGCCCCAGGGCGATGTCCGCCGCGCTCAGCGGCTTGAACTCAAACACCGTGCAGCGGGACAGCAGCGCGTTGTAAATATAGAAGTAGGGGTTTTCGGTGGTGGAGGCGATCAGGGTGACGGTGCCTTCCTCGATGCATTCCAGCAAGCTCTGCTGCTGGCGCTTGTTGAAATACTGGATCTCATCCAGATACAGCAGCAGCCCGCCGGACCCCTGCAGCGTCCCCACCTCCGCCAGAACCGCCTTGATATCGGCGGTGGAGGCGGTGGTGCCGTTGAGCTTGTGCAGCCGCATTCCGCTGTTTTGGGCGATGATGCCCGCCACCGTGGTTTTGCCCACGCCGGACGGCCCGTAGAAGATCATATTGGGGATGCGGCCGGTGGCGCGGGCTGCGTCCATCGTGCGGCGGAACACCCGCCCCGGTCCCAGCAGGTGCTGCTGGCCGCAGACTTCCTCCAGGCTGCGGGGGCGCAGCCGCTGTGCCAACGGTTCCATAGACTTCCTCCCTTGGATGAATGTACTTGCATTATAGACCAACAAAGTGTTAGAATCAAGGTAGCAAGCGAATGACTTTGGCCCCTGCCCGGGCCGGGAAGTGAGAAACGCAATGACCAAAAAGGAACTGGCCGCCCTGTGCATTGAGCGGCTGAAACGGCAGTATCCGCTGGCGGACTGCACGCTGGACTATGACCATGCCTGGCAGCTGCTGGTGGAGGTGCGCCTGGCCGCCCAGTGTACCGATGAACGGGTGAATGTGGTGGTGAAGGACCTGTTCGCCCGCTACCCCGGCGTGGAGGCGCTGGCCGCCGCCGAGCCGGAAGAGATCGAGGCCATCGTCCGCCCCTGCGGGCTGGGGCGCAGCAAGGCGCGGGACATTTCTGCCTGTATGCGGATGCTGCGGGACCAGTACGGCGGCCGGGTGCCGGACGATTTCGACGCCCTGCTGGCGCTGCCCGGGGTGGGGCGCAAGAGCGCCAACCTCATTATGGGGGATGTGTTCGGCAAGCCGGCCATCGTCACCGACACCCACTGCATCCGGCTGTGCGGGCGCATCGGCCTGGTGGAAGAGGGGCTCAAGGACCCCAAACGGGTGGAGATGGCGCTGTGGAAGATCATCCCGCCGGAGGAGGGCAGCGATTTCTGCCACCGGCTGGTGTACCACGGCCGGGATGTCTGCACGGCCCGCACCCAGCCCCACTGTGAAGCCTGCTGCCTGGCTGATGTCTGCCGGTACGCCCGGCAAAACGGCAGAGCCCATGCGGTGACCGCGGAAGGGGCCCCTGCATGATGCCGGCCGAAAAGCAGCAGCCGGCACGGCTGGGCGGGGCCCTGATCTCCACCCGGGTGGCGGCCCGGCTGCTGCAGGAGCTGACCGGCGGCCGGTACGCCCGCGACGACCGGCTGCCCCCCGAAGTGGAGCTGGCCGGCGCCCTGCAGGTCAGCCGCACGGTGGTGCGGGACGCGCTGAGCGAGCTGGAGCGCGGGGGGTACATCGAGCGGGTGCGGGGCATCGGCACGGTGGTGAACCGCGGCGTGGTGCGTTTGCAGGACCGGATGGACCGCAAGCTGGAATTCACCCGGCTGATCACCGCCACCGGCCACACCCCGCACACCGATCACCTTCTGGTGACCCGGCAGGCCGCCGAGGCCGAGACGGCGGAAAAGCTGGGGATCCAAGAGGGGCAGACCGTGCTGGTCATCAGCAAGCGGATGCTGGCCGACGACATTCCGGTGCTGTTCTGCACCGACGTGCTGCCGATGACGCTGTTTGACAGCACGAAACCGGACGCCATCGACTTTGCCCGGCCGATCTTTGATGTGCTGCAGGAGGAATGCGGCGTACAGACCACCAGCACGGTGACCCGGCTGCGGGCGGTGACCGGCGAAGCCGCGGTGCGGCGGCTGCTGCAGCTGCCGCCGGACAAGGCGCTGCTGGAGCTGGACGAGGTGTGTTATTCCCGCCTGTGCCGGCCGGTGGTACACAGCCGGACGCTGTACACCGATTATTTTGATTTTGCCCTTGTGCGCAAGCTGGTTTGAGTGTATTATAATATGTTGGTGTGCAGGCGGCGCCCGGCCTTCCTGCCACAAGTTCAAGTGAAGAAAGGTTGCTGCCCATGAGACACCTGATCGATCCGCTGGACTTCACCCTGGAGGAGACCCTGCGGCTGATGGACCTGGCCGACCGCATCCATGACGACCCCGCCGCCTACCAGGACGTGGCGACCCGCAAACGGCTGGCGTCGCTTTTCTACGAGCCCTCCACCCGCACCCGCCTTTCCTTTGAAGCCGCCATGCTCAACCTGGGCGGCCAGGTGCTCGGCTTCCCCGATGCGGGGGTGTCCAGCGCCTCCAAGGGGGAGACGGTGGCCGATACCATCCGCATCGTCAGCTGCTATGCCGACATTGCCGCCATGCGCCACCCCAAGGAGGGTGCGCCGCTGCGGGCGGCCCGGTATTCCCGCATTCCGGTCATCAATGCCGGCGACGGCGGCCACAGCCACCCCACCCAGACCCTGCTGGACATGATGACCATTCGCCGCCGCAAGGGCCGGCTGAACGGGCTGACCATCGGGTTCTGCGGCGACCTGAAATTCGGCCGCACGGTGCATTCGCTCATCAAGAGCCTGTCCCGCTGCGACGGGATGCAGTTCGTGCTCATCAGCCCGGAGGAGCTGCGGGTGCCCGACTACATCATCAGCGAGGTGCTGGACCCCCGGCAGATCCCCTATGTGGAAACCCGCAGCCTGGAAAAAGCGCTGCCTGACCTGGACATCCTGTACATGACCCGGGTGCAGCGGGAACGCTTTTTCAATGAGGAGGATTACATCCGGCTGAAGAACAGCTATGTGCTGACCAAGGCCAAGCTGGACCTGGCCCCGCCGGAGATGGCGGTGCTGCATCCGCTGCCCCGCGTCAACGAGATCACGCTGGATGTGGACGACGACCCGCGGGCGGCCTACTTTGAGCAGGCGCAGAACGGCGTGTACATGCGCATGGCGCTGATCATGACTTTGCTGGGGCTGAAAGACCCCAAGACCGGGGAGGTGGCCTTTCCATGCTGAATGTAGATGAGATCCTCAACGGTGTGGTCATTGACCACATCACCGCCGGCACCGGGCTGGCGCTGTATCACCTGATGGAGCTGGAACAGCTGAAGGATGCCAGCGTGGCGCTGCTGCAGAACGTGCGCAGCCAGAAGAGCGGCCGCAAGGACATCATCAAGATCGAGGGGGATGTGAGCCAGCTGAGCTTTGACGTGCTGGGCTACCTGGACCCCCAGATCACCATTACCTACATCGAAAACGGCCATGTGGCCCGCAAGGTGCGCCCCGACCAGCCCAAGCGGCTGGTGAACGTGATCCGCTGCACCAACCCCCGCTGCATCACCGCCATTGAGGAAGGCTGCGACCACATCTTCGCCCTGACCCCCAGCGGCCGGTACCGCTGCATCTATTGCGAGCAGGAGTTTTCCGCCGGCGTGAGCGGCGAACGGATGCACAAGAAATAAGGGCTGTCCCCGGCGGTATGCCAAAAAGCGCGGCGCTGTGCAAAGGGCGCCGCACACGGCCATCGCCCGGCCCATTCTTTGCCCCGCGCCGATCCCCCTCGCCAAGATTTCACGACAAAGCCCCCGGGGCCTTTCCCAAAGCAGGAAAGGCCCCGGGGGTTCCTGTTCGTCGCAGATTCCCCTCACCCGCAGGTGGCGGCAAGGTCGGCGTCGGTGAGGATGACCTGGCCGTCGGGGGTGACATCGGCCGTGTAGGTGGCGCCGGGGCGGGCGGTGCCGGCGGCGATCCGGTCGGCCAGCGCCTGCTCCACCGCCCGGCTCACCTTGCGGCGCAGGTCCCGGGCCCCGTAGGCGGAAACCTCCCGCCCGGCCAGTGCGGCGGCCACCGCCGGCGTGTGGCACAGCGTATACCCCTGGCGGGCCGCCCGGTCCTCCAGTTCGGTGAGCATCCGGTCGGCGATCGCCGCCATCTCGCCGGGGCCCAGCGGGTCAAAGAGCACGACTTCGTCCAGGCGGCCCATCAGTTCGGGGCGGAAGTAATCCTTGGCTTCCTGCAGAGCCTGGCGGCCGCGGCGCTCGTTCTCCCGCCCGGCCGAACCGAACCCCAGCGGGCTGGCCTGCCCGGCCAGGCACCGGGCCCCCAGGTTGGAGGTCATCAGGATGATGCAGTTGGAAAAATCCGCCCGGCGGCCCTGGGCGTCGGTCAGGCAGCCGTCCTCCAGAATCTGCAGCAGCAGGTTCTGCAGGTCGGTGTGGGCCTTCTCGATCTCGTCAAACAGGACGACGCTGTAGGGGCGGCGGCGCACCGCCTCGGTAAGCTGGCCGCCCTCCTCATGCCCCACATACCCGGGCGGCGACCCCACCAGCCGGGCCACCGTGTGCTGTTCCATATACTCCGACATATCAAAGCGCAGCAGGGCCTTTTCGCTGCCGAACCAGTTGCGGGCCAGGCTGCGGGCCAGCTGGGTTTTGCCGACGCCGGTGGGCCCCAGGAACAGCATGGCGCCGATGGGGCGGCCGGCTTCCCGCAGGCCGGTGCGGCTGCGCCGGATGGCCGCCGCCACCGCACGCACCGCCCGGGGCTGGCCCACCACCTCGGCCGCCAGCCGCTGTTCCAGCTGGTCCAGCCGTTCCCGCTCGGCCTCCCCCACCCGCTCGGCCGGGATGCCGCTGGCACGGCTGACCACCCGGGCCACATCTTCGGGGCAGAGTGTCAGCGGCGCGCCGCCCTCCCCGCCCTGGGCGATGCGCAGCGCGGCGGCCGCCTCGTCCAGCAGGTCGATGGCCTTGTCCGGCAGGCAGCGCCCCGGCAGGTACCTGACGCTGAGTTCCACCGCCGCCCGGATGCAGTCCGCCGGAATGGTCACGTTGTGGTAGCGCTCGTACCGGGGCATCAGCCCGGCCAGAATGGTCCGGGCCTGATCGGGGGCGGGTTCTTCCACCATCACCCGGCCGAAGCGCCGGTCCAGTGCGCTGTCCTTCTCGATGGTCTTGCGGTATTCCTCCGGCGTGGTGGCGCCGATGAGCTGCAGCTCCCCCCGGGCCAGCATCGGCTTCAGGATGCTGGCCGCGTCGATGGCCCCCTCGGCCGCGCCGGCGCCGGCGATCAGGTGGATCTCGTCGATGAACAGGATGGTCATTCGGTCCCGGTGGAGTTCTTCCAGCAGGCTTTTGAACCGCTCCTCAAAATCGCCCCGGTACTTGGTGCCGGCCACCATGGCCGCCATGTCCAGCGCCAGCACCCGCTTGCCCCGCAGGCTGCGGGTGACCTGGTCGGCGGCGATGCGCTGGGCCAGGGCTTCGGCCAGGGCGCTTTTGCCCACGCCGGGTTCGCCCAGCAGGCAGGGGTTGTTTTTCTGGCGGCGGCAGAGAATCTCGATCATCCGCTCCAATTCCCGGTCCCGGCACAGGACCGGGTCCAGCCGCCCTTCCTGGGCCAGCCGGGTCAGGTCGCGGCCGTATTTTTCACTGGGCTTGCTGCTGCGGGCGGTGCTCATCCGCGGCGCGGCGGAAGGCAGGGTCAGCTGCCCTGAGAGCTGCCGGCATTCCCGTGCGGCCCGGGGCACCTCCACCCCCAGCCCCGCCAGCCAGACGCTGGCCGTGCAGGAGCAGTCCTCCAGCATGGCGCAGAGCAGATGTTCGTTTTCCGCCCGGGCGCTGCAGGCCGCATGGGCGCCCAGCACCGCAAACTCCAGCGCCTTGCGGCTTTCGGGGGCCAGGTCCCGGCGGGTCAGCCGCAGCGGATGCCCCCTGCCCGCCCGCCGGTCGGTGCAGTCCTGCAGGGCGGTCTCGGTGATGTTTTTGCGGCGCAGAAAATCCGCCACCGGCCCCTGGGCGGTCTGCAGCATGGCCTGCAGGATGTGGCCGGTGTCGGCCAGGGCACACCCCTGCTGGCCGGCCAGGGTCAGCGCCCGGCCTATGGTATGGGCTGTCTGCCGGGACAGACCCTTTTGAAAATACAGCATACATTCTCCCTCTTTGCGTTGATGAATCAGGCGGGCTTCTGCGCCCAAAACCAGTATAGGCGGCCGGGGGGCAAATAATCATCGAAACAGGGCAAAGGCGCTGACAAACGCCGCCGCGTATGGTATAATACGATAAATGCCGCGCTGCGGCAGGAAAAATGCTGAGGTGGGATGTGCATTGCGCCGACTGTTGCGTTATCTGAAAGGTTATGAAAAACAGACCGTTCTGGCCCCCCTGTTCAAGATGCTGGAAGCCTGCTTTGAACTTCTGGTGCCGCTGGTGGTGGCCGCCCTGGTGGACGAAGGCATCGCCCGGGCGGATGTGCCCTTCATCTGGTCGCAGTTCGGGCTGCTGGTGCTGCTGGCCGCCGTGGGGCTCGCTTCCAGCGTGACCGCCCAGTATTTTGCGGCCAGGACCGCGCTGGGCTACGGCACGGCATTGCGGCGGGACCTGTACCACCATATCAACACCCTGTCCTATGCGGAGCTGGACGGCATCGGCACCCCGACGCTGGTCACCCGCATGACCAGCGATGTGAACCAGCTGCAGAACGGCGTGAACATGACGCTGCGCCTGCTGCTGCGCTCGCCCTTTATCGTGATCGGTGCGCTCCTGATGGCGCTGTCCATCAGCGTACCGCTGACCGTCTGGTTTCTGGGGGTGACGGCGGCGATCTCGCTGGTGATCTACCTGATCATGCGGCTGACCGTGCCCCGCTATCACCAGGCCCAGAATACCCTGGACCGGGTCACCCTGCTGACCCGGGAGAACTATGTGGGCGCCCGGGTGGTGCGGGCCTTCTCCCGCCAGAAGGACGAGATCGAGGATTTCACCGCCGCCAACGACCGGCTCAAGCAGATCCAGCTCACCGCCGGGCGGATCTCGGCATTGATGAACCCGATGACCTATGTGGTGGTGAACCTGGGCATTCTGGCGGTGCTGCTGCGCGGCGGGCGGTATGTGGACGCCGGCAGCCTGACCCAGGGCGAGATCATCGCGCTGATCAGCTATATGAACCAGATCCTGGCCAGCCTGCTGCGGCTGGCCGACCTGGTGATCTCGGTAACCCGGGCGGTGGCCAGCGGCATCCGGGTGAACGAACTGCTCAACACCCCCACCACGATGCCCGACCCGGCCGCGCCCGCGCTGGCGCCGGTCGAAGGCGCCCCGGCCATCGCCTTTGACGATGTGAGTTTCACCTACCGGGGGGCGGCGGCGCCCAGCCTGCAGGACATCCGGTTCACTGCGGCGGCCGGCCAGACCATCGGGGTGATCGGCGGCACCGGCAGCGGCAAGAGCACGCTGGTCAACCTGATCGCCCGGTTTTACGACGCCGGCGCCGGCAGCGTGCGGCTGTTCGGCCATGATGTAAAGGACTACGCCTTCGCCCAGCTGCGCGGCATGATCGGCATTGTGCCCCAAAAGGCCATGCTGTTCACCGGCACCATCCGGGACAACATGCGCTGGGCGGCCCCCAACGCCACCGACGAGGAGATCTGGGCGGCGCTGGAGATCGCCCAGGCGGCCGATTTTGTGCGCGGCAAACCCGGCGGACTGGACGAGCCGGTGGAGACCGCCGGGCGCAACTTTTCCGGCGGGCAGCGGCAGCGGCTGACCATCGCCCGGGCACTGGTGCCCCGGCCCCGGGTGCTGATCCTGGACGACAGTTCCTCGGCGCTGGATTTTGCCACCGACGCCGCGCTGCGCCGGGCCCTGCGCCAGCAGACCGCCGGCATGACGGTGGTGATCGTATCCCAGCGGGCGGCCGCCGTGCAGCGGGCCGACTGCATCCTGGTGCTGGACGACGGCGAGCTGGTGGGCTGCGGCGCCCATGCCCAGCTGCTGGAGTCCTGCCCGGTCTACCATGAGATCTGCCTGAGCCAGCTTTCCCGGGAGGAGGTGCAGAAGACCCTATGAGCGCATCCAAGAAAATGGAGGCCCGCGGCGGGACCATCCGCCGGGTGCTGCAGCTGATTGCCCCCTACCGCCTGCTGGTGGTCCTTTCGCTGGCGCTGGCCGCCGTGACCGTGGTGGCCACCCTGTACGCCCCGGTGCTGACCGGCCGGGGGGTGGACCTGATCCTGGGCCCCGGCGCGGTGGATTTTGCCGGGCTGGGCCGGCTGGGGATCCAGCTTTGTCTGGTGGTGTTCGCCACCGCGCTGTGCCAGTGGCTGATGAGCGTCATCAACAACCGCATCACCTTCCAGGTGGTGCGGGACATCCGGGTAAAAGCGTTCAGCCACATGGAACAGCTGCCGCTGAAGTATATCGACGCCCACCGCCCCGGCGAGGCCATCAGCCGGCTGACCACCGATGTGGAGCAGTTCAGCGACGGGCTGCTGATGGGTTTTACCCAGCTGTTCACCGGCGTGCTGACCATCCTGGTCACGCTGGGGTTCATGTTGTCCATCGACTGGCGCATCACGCTGGTGGTCGTTGTGCTGACCCCGCTTTCCTTCTTTGTGGCCCGGTTCATCGCCCAGCACACCTACTCGATGTTCCGGGTGCAGAGCGAGACCCGGGCCGAGATGACCGGTCTGGTGGAGGAACTGGTCGGCAACCAGCATCTGGTGCGGGCCTTCGCCTATGAGACCCGGGCCGAAGAGCGGTTCGAGCGCATCAACCAGGACCTGCAGAAGTGCGGGGTGCGGGCCACCTTCTACTCCTCGCTGACCAACCCCTGCACCCGCTTCCTGAACGCCATCGTCTATGCGGCGGTGGGGGTGCTGGGGGCGCTGATCGCCATTGCCGGCGGCATCACGGCCGGCAGCCTGTCGGCGCTGCTGCAGTACGCCAACCAGTACACCAAGCCCTTCAACGACATTTCCAGCGTGATGACCGAACTGCAGAACGCGCTGGCATGCGCCCAGCGGGTGTTCGACCTGATCGACGAACCGCCCATCCGCCCCGACAAACCGGACGCCGTCACGCTGCACAAGGGCGCCGGCCGGGTGGCCTTTGAGCATGTGCGGTTCCGCTATGACCCGGCCGTGCCGCTGATCGAGGACATGAACTTGCGGGTCTGGCCCGGGCAGCGCATTGCGCTGGTGGGGCCCACCGGCTGCGGCAAGACCACGCTGGTGAACCTGCTGATGCGGTTTTACGAGATCGACGGCGGGGCGCTGCTGGTGGACGACACCCCCATCGCCGATGTGACCCGGGATTCGCTGCGGGCCAACTTCGGCATGGTGCTGCAGGAGACCTGGCTGAAAAGCGGGACGGTGGCCGAGAACATCGCCTACGGCAAACCGGATGCCACCCGGGCCGAGATCGAGGCGGCGGCCAAAAAGGCCCGCGCCCACAGCTTCATCTGCCGGCTGCCGCTGGGCTATGACACGATGATCGCCGAGGACGGCGACAACCTGAGCGCCGGGCAGCGGCAGCTGCTCTGCATCGCCCGGGTCATGCTGCGGCGCCCGCCCATCCTGATCCTGGATGAAGCCACCAGCTCCATCGACACCCGCACCGAGGTGCTGGTGCAGGACGCCTTTGAGGAGCTGATGCGCGGGCGGACCAGCTTCATCGTTGCCCACCGGCTGTCCACCATCCGAAACGCCGACCGCATCCTGGTGATGAAGGCCGGCAGCATTGTGGAAAGCGGCACCCACGACGAATTGCTGGCAAAGGACGGCTTTTACGCCCGGCTGTATGAGAGCCAGTTCGCCCAGGTGTAAGCGTGCCCCGGCCCCATGCCGGGCGGAAAGGAAGAATCCCCTATGTCCAACACCCAGATCCCCCAAAACTACAAGAGCCTGCTGGGGCTGTACGACACCCAGAAGGCCATCGGCCTGATCAAGACGATCTTTCAGGAAAAGATCTGTGCGGCCCTGCACCTGAAGCGGGTGACGGCGCCGCTCTTTGTGGCCCACGGCAGCGGCCTGAACGACGACCTGAACGGCGTGGAGCGCCCGGTGCGCTTTGATGTGCCCTGCCTGAACGGCGACGCCGAGGTGGTCCACAGCCTGGCCAAGTGGAAGCGGTATGCGCTGGCCAAATACGGGTTCCGCCCCGGGCAGGGCATCGTCTGCGACATGAACGCCATCCGCCGGGACGAGACCCCGGACAACCTGCACAGCATCTATGTGGACCAGTGGGACTGGGAGCGGGTCATCACGGCCCGGCAGCGCACCCTGCCCTTTTTGAAGGATACGGTGCGGGATATTGTGGATGCGGTGTGCGCCACGGCGGACGAACTGCGCTGGAAGTTCCCCGAACTCAAGCGGGTGCGGCTGGACCGGGAGGTCACCTTCATCACCACCCAGGAGCTGGAGGACCTCTACCCTGCCCTGACCCCCAAGGAGCGGGAAAACGCCTTTGCCAAGGCCCACGGCACCGTCTGCCTGCTGCAGATCGGCGGCCGGCTGGCTTCCGGCCGGCCCCACGACGGCCGGGCCCCCGACTATGACGATTGGGGGCTGAACTGTGACATCCTGTTCTGGCACAAGCCGCTGGGCTGTGCGCTGGAGCTGTCCAGCATGGGCATCCGGGTGGACGCCGACGCGCTGCGCCGCCAGCTGGCCGAAGCCGGCTGCCCCGAGCGGGCGGAACTGCCTTTCCACCGGATGCTGCTGGACGGCCGGCTGCCGCTGACCATGGGCGGCGGCATTGGTCAGAGCCGGCTGTGTATGCTGCTGCTGGGCAAAGCCCATGTGGGCGAGGTGCAGGTGAGCCTTTGGGATGAGGAGACCGACCGCATCTGCCGCCAGGCGGGGGTGGTGCTGTTGTGAGCGCCCCAGTCCACCAGACGCCGGAAGAGCGGCTGACCGCCTTTGAAGCCATGCTCAGCGCGGTGGAGGCCCAGTACGCCGACACCGCCGCCCAGATAGAGAAGCTGAAAGCGGCCGGGCGGGTGAAATCCGCCACCTACCGCCAGCTGTTTGCCAAAAAGCTGAACCTGCAGGACATCCTGACCTTTTACGAGGTTTACGGCCTGCGGTAAGGCGGCGGCGCATCGCAAAACGGCGATCCCAAAAACAGCACACAAAAAATCCCCCTCCAAGGAAGCCACGCAGCTTTCCTGGAGGGGATTTTTTCCTTGTGATGCCTGCTTTTTGTGCAAACTCTTATTGTAATTTCATTGTGCGGCGCACCCTGTTATTGGAGCCGGCAGCAGGAGCCGGACCTGCAGTCCGCTGACTGCAGGTATCAAATTCCTGGATCTGGCGGTTTGTCGCCGTTCCGCGAAGTCCAACAGTGCGGCACTGTCAGCCTTATACCGCGGACGCGGCTTTTTGTCTGTCTTTGTTTGCAGGTTTGTCGGCGGGGAGCTCAGTTCCGTGTGACCGTATAGCCTTCTTCGCTGTCTTCGCTGTCTTCGCCTTCATTGCCTTCGTCGTCTTCGATGCCACTTTGGTAATCGCAGGTCACATCGCCGTTTGTATAGGACAGAGCGGTAACCTTGCCTTCTGTGACTATGACTGACTGGATATCTCCCGGCGTTTCGGAGAGCGTCTGGATCTCCCCGAGGAAATTCTCGTCTTTCTGGAAATCCGGCGGGCTTCCCGGCGTCAGTTCCACATTGCCCCAGTTTTCCGGGTCGCGGGCATAATTTTCCGACACCACGGTCTGGGCGGCCATGACTGCCATGCGGGTCTCGGCCACGATCTTTTCCTCATTGGCCTTGTCGATGTACCCGGTCATGGTAGGGATCAGCAGGGTTGCCAGAATGGCCAGGATCGCCAGCACCACGATCAGTTCCACCAGGGTGAACCCGCCCCGGTCCCGCCGCCTGCACGCCTTTTTGCTCATACTGAACGCACTCCTTTTCGGTTTCTTTTCGGGGCGGCGCCGCAAACGCCGCCCCGCACAAGAAAAGTATACCATTCAACCGGGCGGTGTGCAATGCAATTTTCGCAAAAATTTCCTTTATTTCGACATATTTCTACAAAAATTGCCATGTTTCATGCAAAGGCCCCGTCGCAGACGCACCTGGGGCTGCCTGGAAAGATAAATGGAACGAGTTCCATAAACATCCGCTGCGCTTGTCGCTGACGGCCGTTTGAGGGTTTGCCCTGTGCGGCGCCTTCCGCTGGCAAGCTGCTTTTCCTGTTCGGAGCATACAGAACAGGCCCTATATGGCCCTGCTATAACAAAAACCGCCGCCCCGCGTTTTGCAACGCAGGTACGGCGGTTTTTGTTTGGAGCTGGCAACAGGAATCGAACCTGCAACCTGCTGATTACAAATTTCGAATTCCTGGATTTGTGTTGTTTTACGCCGCTCACTATTATTCGATAATACGATTATATTTGTGTTGCGTTGTTTGGCGGCGTTTATCTGTTTTTTGCACAGTAGTTGACCAAAAGTTGACCATTCCAGCACCCGCCGGGCGGAGCCATGAAAGGCGCTGCGTGTCCATTCTGGACACATCCCGGCGGGTTTAGCCTGCCCCTTCATGCAGGATTCTGGAGAACGCTTCCCCCAGGGCGTCCGCTGCTTTGGCATCGGAGGACCGGATGAACCCGGCATAGATGTTGGTGGTCGTGCTGACCTGCGCATGGCCCAGGCGTCCGGCCACCGTGGTGACGGGCACATGGGCAGCGATCAGCAGCGCAGCGTTGGAATGTCTCAAGCTGTGGAATCGTACCGGCGGCAGGTCGTGTTGGCGCAGGAAGCGCGGGAACCAGCTTGTCAGGCCCGCCGGGTCGATGGGCCGGCCATCCCATTTGGTAAACAGCAGATCATTGTCCACCGTCTTGCCCATGATCTCCACTGTGCGCCCCCATTTGGAGCCGATGCGCAGCCGTTCACGAAGCTGCCATTGCTGATAATCTTTCAACAGCCTGACCCGGCGGCCGCCAACGCCATGCAGGCGGCGGAGGACGCCATCTTTCAAGAGCAGTTGCACGCCGCCCTGGAAGAAGCCCTGCACAAGCTGACCGAGCGCGAGCAGGCAGTCATCCGCGGGAAATACTATGCCGGCAAGACGGTGCGCCAGATCAGCGAGGAACAGGGCTTGACAATAAGCCAGGTCAACACGGCAAAAACATCCACGTTCAGCAAGCTGAGCCGCAACCCGCGCCTGATGCGCTGGCGGGAAGAGACCATCCAGCAGCGTGCCTGGCACGGAACCGGCTTTTCCGCCTGGTACGCGGGCGGCAGCGTGGAAGAGCGCACGATCGAGTACCTGGAAAGCAAAGGGGCATATATCGCGGAGGAATGCCCCGCCGGGGAGGTGGTGCCTGGACAGTAGACAAGCCACAAGAAAGTGAAATTACACAACCCAATTGCACAGAAAGGAAAAATAGAATGAACACTTACTTGCAAAGCATGAAGAACGTATTAACCAACTACTACAACGCCGCCAAATCCTATGAGGAAAAGGCGGCACAGGCAAAACAGAGATACCAGCCGGACGTTGCCGCAGAGGAAATCAAAAAGATGGATGCAGCACTTGAAGCGGACAAACGGGCGGCCATTGGAGCTATCACCGAAGCCAAAGACAAAGTCATAGAAGCAGCCCGCAGATGGGGAGCGTTAGACGGTAGCAAAATTGACGACGGGGATATGAAACTCTTAAAGTTCGACCTTTCCCCGGAACAGTTTGAAGCAATGGTAGAACGCCATAAGAAAAACGGGACGATGTGTTTTATCTTGGCGCAGTAGGCGGAGAAGCACAACCGGCAGGAGACAAAACCCGGAGAGTTCGGCCTTACGGGGCGCTTAAATCCTATTATCATTCCAACGGTTGAAGAAAAAATCAATGCTTATACGAAGTTTGCGGAAAGTGCCATTTCCACCATTGATAACATGACCGGCTACGGTTGGGGCAAAGGGGTTGGCAATCCTGTTATTGAAAGCTCTGTAAAAAACTTTGGGGAGCCTAACCCTATTAACTATGCGCTTTTGCAAGCAATCGAATAACATTCCAAATAAAGGGCGCGAACTTCCCACGCGTTAACGTGTAATAAAATCCGCGCGCATTGTCGTGTCCAGAAATTCCCGCGTGTGTCGTGTTACAAAATCCCTCCCTTGGCGTCCACGCCCTCGCAGAAAGGCCCCGGCGGGGCGCTGTGCGGCGTTCTGGCGTGCTGGAATATAGTTTTGCCGCCTGTGCGCCGGAACATGCCACGGGGAGAAAATTGGGGGGGTGTGGGGCTTGTGTCCCGCTGAGCTGCATTACCTGTGCCATGCCCCCACCGCAAAAGCCTGCCAATCCGGCGGGCAGCTTACTCGCGTGGGTTCTGGACTTTCCAGAAATTTGTATGCGCGTGTAGGTGTGGGGATATTTGCCGCATACAGAAATGACCCCGGCGGGGCCGATCTGGCAGCCCGCCGGGGTGTTTTGTCTCGTTGTTCGTTCGTTGTTTGATGCGCTGCCCCTTTTCCTGTCAATCGACCCAGAGATGGAAAGGCCGACCCACGCCATAACGGCGGTGTGTTCGGCTATTATCCAGGGGTGGGGGGATACCCCACCCCGCCGGGGCAGCGCCCCATGCCGTCCAGCGCCGATTTACACACGGGACGTTTCCCGGCGGGTCACAGCCCAAGCTCTTGCCGCAGCTGGGCCAACCAGGCGGGCGGCGTGTCGGTGGCGGACAGCAGTTCGCCATTGCGGTAGAACGCTACCACCCGGAACCCGTTGCCGTTGTCGTAGAAGGTAGCCTCGTTGCACAGCGGCAGCAGCTTGCCCAGGTCGCGGAACCGCCGGGCAAAGCGGCGCTCTACGTCCTCGCTGGCAATGTTGTGCCCGCCGTGCGCAACGCGGTTTGCGATGCGCTGGATGGATTCCTTGGCGGTGTCCAGGCCCACATAGTACAGCCGTACCGTATAGCCTGCATCGCGGGCCGCGCGGGCCATTTTGCGGGAGAAACTGCCCGACAGGGTGCTTTCCTCTGTGAAGTCGATACGCTGGGCCAGGCAGTCCTGCAACCGGGCCACAGCCGCCTGCCCGCCCGCGTATTCATCACCGCCCAGCTGCGCGGTGATCTTGTCCGGGTCCACGATCACGCCCAAATCGTCCAGGCAGTCTTTCAGCACGCCGGACAGGCTGCTTTTGCCTGCGCCGTTGACGCCGCCTACAATGGTAAACATCGGCATGGTTATTGCACCTCCCCGGCGGGCGGTTCTTCCTCTGTGCCCACACACTGATCTACATATTCCAGCAGCTGCTTGTGTACGCTGTTGCCGTGCTCTTTGGCGTACTGGCGGAACTGTTCCGCCTTCTTCTTGCTTACCTTGCAGCCCAAGACGGTCATGTTCTCTTTGTCCCACTTTGCGTTGCTGGCCTTTTTCTTTTCGGATACCGCCATCTTATTGCCTACTCCTTTCCTATTGTACCAACAGTATAGCATAAAACAGCACGGTTTACAATGCTGAATTTTAACGAAAAAGCACGGTTAACATTGTGCAAGGTACCAATAGACAAGCACTGTTAACCGTGTTATAATAATACTGTCGAAAGGGACAAGGCACGGTGAAAACCTCCGGGGAACACCGATAAGCGCCAGAAACGGACTGCGCAACGTACTTGCACGCAAGGGTTAAACAAGCATCGGGCACTGGCCGCCTGCAACCGATCGGCAAAAGAAAAAGGCACCGCGAACGCCGACCAAATCAACCCGCGATGCCGAACCCAACCAAGGGCAGCCCCATTATAGCATGGGCCGCCCGCAATCTCAAGGAGGTACACGATGAGCAGCACCGAACTTCTTTCCCTTGTGGAGCAGTACAAGGAGGCCCAACAGCTGATTGAAGCCGCCCAGGCCGAGATGGACGCCATCAAGGCCACGCTGACCGCCGAGATGGCCCGCCGGGATGTGGAGCGCATGAACGTGGGCACCCACAAAGTCACGCTGAAAGCCGTGACTACCAGCCGCCTGGACGGCAAGGCCATCAAGGCCGCCGCGCCTGACCTGGCCGCCCGC
>DWWE01000112.1 GCA_019119835.1 Candidatus Gemmiger stercoravium
ATCTCATCAATGAAGATGATGGAGGGCATGGTCTTTTTGGCCTTTTCAAACAGGTCCCGCACCCGGGAGGCGCCGACGCCCACATACATCTCCACAAAGTCGGAACCGGAGATTGCGTAGAAGGGCACGCCCGCCTCGCCGGCGCAGGCGCGGGCCAGCAGGGTCTTGCCGGTGCCCGGGGGGCCGACGAGCAGCACGCCGTGGGGGATGCGCGCCCCCAGCGAATTGAATTTGTTGGGCGCCTTGAGGAACTCCACGACCTCCTGCAGTTCGGCCTTCTCCTCATCGGCGCCGGCCACATCCGCAAAGGTGGCCTTGCGCTGGCCTTCCTGCTGGTCCTTGACCTTGGCGCGGCCCACGTTCATCAGGCCGCCACCGCCGGCCCCGCCCCGGTACATCGACATGAACAGCAACACCACGCTGCCGATCATGAAGGCGTAGAGCAGGATCTCGAACCAGGGGATGGAGGTGCGCAGCCCCACCATGTCGTAGACCATCGGCGCGTCGGGGTTGGCCGCGTTGTAGGCGTCGATATACTGCTGCACATACTGCAGGAAGTAGGCGGTGTAGGGCAGCTTGTAGGTCACCGACACGATGCCGCCGTTCTGGGGGCCGCTGTCCTCATCGGTCAGGCTGGTGAGGAAGCCGCCGGAAGGCTGGGACGCCTCCTCGGCATTGTCCGGCAGCGGATACTGGCCTTCCTTCAGGCTCAGGTCGATGACGCCGGTGTTCAGGTCCAGGTTGAAGTAGGTGACCTGGTTGGCCGCGAAGTAGTTCATCACTTCGGACATCTTCATGGTGCTGGCGCCGGAAGCGGACATGGACCCGAAGGTCGTGGCCATGACCAGAACCAGCACCAGCAGGACGGCGGTCACAATGATGCCGCCCATGCGTGGCTTATGCTGCAAAAGATCAACTCCTTACCAAGAAATACTATGCCGCGGCGGCCCCGCGCAGGCCGGGCCGGCGGCGCCGGGGCTCACTTTTGGTAAACTTCCGGCTTGAGAACGCCCACATAGGGCAGGTTGCGGTAATGTTCGTCATAGTCAAGGCCGTAGCCCACCACGAACTCGTCCGGCACTTCAAAGCCGCAGTAGTCGGGGGTGATGTCGGCCTTGCGGCGGCTGGGCTTGCTGAGGATGGTGCACAGCCGCACGCTGCGGGGGTTGCGCAGTTCCAGCATCGGCACCAGGTTGGACAGGGTGATGCCGGTGTCCAGGATGTCTTCGACGATCAGCACGTCCTTGCCGGTGAGGTCCTGGTCCAGGTCCTTGACGATCTTGACCAGGCCGGTGGAGGTGGTGTTGGCGCCGCCGTAGCTGGAGACGACCATGAAGTCGATGGCGCAGGGGATGGTGACGGCCCGCATCAGGTCGGCCATGAACACCACCGCCCCCTTGAGGATGGAGACCAGCAGCAGGTCGCGGCCGGCATAGTCCCGGCTGATGCGGGCGCCCAGTTCGGTCACCTTGGCCTTGAGCTGTTCTTCGCTGACAAGGATATGATCGATGTCCTTGTGGATGGGCTGCATTTACGATACCTCCGTTTTTTCGGTGCGGATGATGAGCACTTCGCGGGTATAGCGGTCCGGGGCAAGGCCCTCGGCAAAGCCGGACCCCCACAGCCACAGCACCTGGCTGCCGTCCGCCAGAAGCGGCAGCAGCGGGCGCTCGGCGCTGGGCACCGCGATCTCGTTGTAGTATTTTTTGAGCGTCTTGCGCAGGTGGCGGCCCCGCGGGCGGTAGTCGTCGCCGGGCTGCCGGGTGCGCAAAAGAACATTCTTGCTTATTTTAGCATAATCCGCGCAACAGTTTAAGTCTTTTTTGAAAATTGGCGCATTTTTTAGAAAATCTTCATACTTTTCCACCTGAAGGGCCAGGGTATAGCCCCCGGGCAGCCGGTAGATGCCCGGCAGAGCGGGCTGGGGCGGGGCGGGCGGCGGCAGGGCGCCGGCGGCGCTCAGCCGCACCAGTTCCCGGCCTTCGCTGTATTTCTGCACCTTGTAGGTCACGTCGCCGGTGAGCTGCAGCGCCCCCTCCCCTTTCAGCACAAGGAAGCGCAGCAGGCTGACGTACTTTTCCTCGGCGTCCCGCACCGGCGCCACCAGGCTGTGCAGCGCGGCGGTGAGCACCGGGCCGTCGGCTTCCCGCAAGGTCTGGACATCGTAGCCGCGGGGGGTGGCCGCCGCCTGCAGCAGCGCCGCCGACTCGGCGGTGAGCCAGCTGTCCAGCTCCTGCATCTGGGTGCACAGCCGGGCGATGCACCGCTCGGCCGCCGGGTTCACCGCCCGCAGCGCCGGCACCGCTTCGTGCCGGATGCGGTTGCGGGCAAAAAGGTCGGTGTCGTTGGTTTCGTCCTGCACATAGCTTTGCCCGAGGGCGGCGCAGTATGCCTCGGTCTCGGCCCGGCTCAGGCAGAGCAGCGGCCGCCGGTACACCCCGCGCCGGGGCAGAATGCCCCCCAGCCCGTGCAGCCCGGTGCCCCGGGCCAGCCGCAGCAGCAGCGTTTCGGCCTGGTCGGACAGGGTGTGGGCGGTGGCGATGCAGGCTTCCTCCCGGGCGGCCAGCTCGTCGAACCAGGCGTAGCGCAGCCGGCGGGCCCAGTCCTCGCCGGGGTGGTCGGGGATGGTCACGCCGGAGCGGCGGGCGTCGTACAAAAACAGCTCCACCCCTTTGCTCTGGCAGAAACGGGCCACGAACCGGGCGTCGGCCCGGGCGGCTTCGCCCCGCAGGCCGTGGTCCACATGGGTGGCCAGCACCTCGATGGCCAGCTCCCGCTTGCAGCGCAGCAGGAACAGCAAAAGGGCCATCGAGTCTGCCCCACCGGAGCAGGCCGCAATGACCCTGTCGCCAGGCCGGAACAGGCCCTGCCGCTTGACATAGGCAAGCAGGGTCTGCTCGGTTTTGGTAATGATGCGTTCGCAGTCGGTTCCGTTCATCTAAACTCACCACTGGAAATCAGATTTTCCGCCCCGGCCGGTCTTTGCCGGCGGCGGGCGGCGCCGGGGCTCAGTATTCTTCGTGGATCTGGTCCAGGTTGCTGAAGCGGGTGTGGGCGCCGTCCCACCCAAGGCGGACGATGCTCGTCTCGCCGTGGCGGTTCTTGGCCACGATGCACTCGGCCTCGTTCTCGTTGGCCTGCTCCCCCTCGCCGTTCTGGCGGTTGTAGTAGGCCGCCCGGTAAAGGAAGAGCACCACGTCGGCGTCCTGTTCGATGGAGCCGGAGTCGCGCAGGTCGGACAGCTGGGGCCGATGGTCGGAGCGGCCGGCGGTCTTTTCGGCCGCACGGGACAGCTGGGACAGCGCGATGACCGGCACGTTGAGCTCCTTGGCCATGATCTTGAGGTTCCGGGTGATGTCGCTGATCTCCTGCACCCGGCTCTCGGTGCGCTTGGCGCTCTGCATCAGCTGCAGGTAGTCGATGATGACCAGGCCGATGGGCTCGTTTTTGGGGTTGAGGTTGATCTGGCGGATCTTGGCCTTGATCTCCGGCACCGAGATGCCGGAGGAATCGTCCATATAGATCGGGACGTTGTAAAGCAGCGCGGTGGCGTTGGCGAAGTCGCTCCAGTCGGAGTTGTTCATCTGGCCGGTGCGGAACGCCTGGCTGTCGATGCCCGCCACGCTGGACACGATGCGGTCGGTGAGCTGCTCGCAGGTCATTTCCAGGCTGAAGATGATGGTGGGCACCTTCTGCTGCCGGGCCACATTGGTGGCGATGTTCAGCGCAAAGCTCGTTTTGCCCATGCCGGGGCGGGCCGCCAGAATGATCAGGTCGGAGCGGCCCAGGCCGGTGAGGACGGTGTCCAGATAGTTGAAGCCGGTGGGGATGCCGGCGTACTTGTCCCGGTCGGCGCCGCTGAGCTTCTGCATCTTGGCGATGACCTCGCGGATGGCGTCGGACATCATCTTGACGCCGGACTTTTCCTGCCCGCCGCGGATGTCGTAGAGCTTCTGCTCGGCGCTTTCCAGCAGATATTCCGAGTCCGGCTCGTTGACCGCCTGCTCCAGCGTTTCCCGCGCCGCCTCGATCAGCCGGCGGGTCTGGTACTTCTCCTCCACGATCTTGATGTAGGAGTCCACGTTGGAGATGGCCGGCACCGTCTCGGCGATCTGGGCGATGTAGGTCTTGGCCTCGTCCGGGCCGTTGAACACCCCGTTCTGGGCCAGGGCGTCCACCAGCGTGATCACGTCCACGGCCTCGTTTTCGCTGAACAGGGTAAGCATCTGCTCGAACACGGCCCGGTTCTGGTCGGAATAGAACATCTCGGGCTTGAGCGCCCCCATCAGCCGGTTGAGGACGGCCTCGTCCAGCAAAGCGGCGCCCAGCACGCTCTGTTCGGCCTGCATGTTGTAGGGCATCTGGATGCCCAGCGACGCCAGGCTCAGTTCTTTGGGCATGCGGGCACCCCCTTCCCACTGCGGTTTCTCACGCCAGCGGCTCCACCTTCACCGCGAAGCCGGCCGCCACCCCTGCATACAGGCGGACCTGCGCCTGGACGGTGCCGAATTCCTTGACCGAGGGCAGTTCGACCTTCTTTTTGTCGATCTCGGCCCCCACCAGCTTGCCCAGGGCGTCGGCCACGTCCTTGGCGGTGACCTTGCCGTACAGCTTGCCGGAAGCCCCGCCCTTGACCCGGATGGTCACGGTGCGGTCCTTGATCCTGGCGGCCAGCGCCTCGGCGGCGGCGCGGGCTTCGGCCTCATGGTGGGCCTTGGCCTCGCTCTTGGTGCGGGCGGTGTTCAGGGCGTTGGCGTCCGCCGGGGCAGCCAGGCCCCGGGGCAGCAGGAAGTTGCGGGCGTACCCGTCCGAGACTTCATGGATCTCGTCCTTCCGGCCGATATTCTTCACATCTTGTTTGAGAATGACTTTCATGGCTGATACCTCGTTTTTTTCGGGATTTGGGTGGGGCCGGGCGGCGGCTCAGACCCGGGCTTCGGCCCGGCTGGCGGCTTCCGCCTGGCGGTACAGGTCGATCTGCTCGCGGATGCGGGCTTCGGCCTGCTGGAGCGTGCAGTCCTTGAGCTGGGCGCCGGCCATGGTCAGGTGGCCGCCGCCGCCCAGGGGTTCCAGAATGACCTGGACGTTGAGCGCCCCCATGCTGCGGGCGCTGATGTTGACGCCGCCGCCCTTGACCACCGCCACCACGCTGGCGTCCACGCCGTTGATGGTGAGCAGGTCGTTGGCGGCCATGGGCAGCACCACCGACATTTCGGGGGGCAGTTCCGCCGACAGGGCGATGGCGCAGCCCTTGTATATGTAAGCGCTCTCCACAATGCGGGAGCAGGCTTCATATTCATCCTTGCTGATGTTGAACAGCAGTTTGGTCTCGGCCGTGTTGGCGCCGCGGCTGCGCAGCCAGGCGGCGGCTTCAAAGGTGCGCACCCCCACATGCAAAGCAAAGCTGCGGGTGTCCAGCATGATGCCGGCCAGCAGGGCCTGGGCTTCCAGCGGGGTGATGTTGCCCTGGCTGGGCATGAACTGGAGCAGTTCGCACACCAGCTCGCTGGCCGAGGAAGCGTAGGGTTCGTGGTACAGCAGGATCGGGTTGTCGATGTGGCCCACCGCCATGCGGTGATGGTCGATGACCACGACCCGCTTGCATTTTTCGTAGATCTCCTTGCTTTCCAGCAGGTATTTCTGGTAGGTGTCCACCACGATGAGCAGCGTGTCGGGGGTGATCAGGCCAAGGGTCTCCCGCGGCTCGATGAAGTTGTGCCCCTCGCCGGCGTCCAGGAAGGCGTCGATCAGGCTGCCGGCCAGCGTGGCGTTCTGCTGCACCGCGATCACCGAGGGCACGTTGCACATCTTGCACATGCGCAGCACCCCGATGGCCGAACCGACGGCGTCCAGGTCGGACATGCGGTGCCCCATGATGATGACGCTGTCGCTCTGGCGGATCTGGTCGGCCAGGGCGTGGGCGATGATGCGGCTGCGCACATGGCTGCGCTTTTCCACCCCGTGGGAGACGCCGCCGTAGAACTCGAACCCGTCGGCGGTCTTGACGGCGGCCTGGTCGCCGCCGCGGCCCAGCGCGATGTCGATGCTCTGGCGGGCCATCTCCTGGCATTCGGCCAGCGTTTTGCCGCCGTGGCCCACCCCGATGGACAGGGTGAGCATCCCGCTGGGCAGCAGGGCCCGGACTTTGTCCAGGATGTCGAACCGGTCCTGGATCATGCCGCGGATGTCCCGCTCCTCCACCACGGCGATATAGCGGTTGTTGGACACCTTGCGCAAAAAGCCGGTGGTGTGGCTGAAATACTCTTCCAGCAGCCGGTTGATGGCTTCCAGCTCGTGGGCCTGTTCCGAGTCCTTCATGTCGGTGAAGAGCTCGTCATAGCTGTCGATGACGATGTTCAGGTAAGCCGGGCGGCTGTTGGTGTACTCATCCAGCGTGTTCTTGTAGGCGGTGTCGTCGATCAGGTAGACCAGCACCCCGCCGGCGCCGCCGGGCACCGGGCTGGCATAGCCGGTGAACCGGTAGCCGTTGGCGGTCAGGTCCTGGCCATGGGGCCGGGCGCAGACCGCCGGGTCAAACCCCGGCAGGTAGCGCTGCACCGGCGGCTGCACGGCGTCCTGCCCGCCCAGGACCTGGTCCCGGAAATAGGCGTTGTACCAGACGATGGTATCGCCGCCCAACAGCATGACCGGCACCGGCAGCGCGGCCAGCGAGACCTGCATCCGGCTGCTTTCGAAGGACCGGCCGCCCAGGTTGGCGGCCACGAACCGGCGCAGCCGGTGGACGTGAAAGACCAGCACCGCGGCGGCCGCCGCCACCAGCAGCGCCGGCAGGGCCAGCCAGCGGGGGTCCAGCAGGGCCACCGGCACCGCCAGGCCCAGGCAGGCCACCGCCAGCAGAAGGAAGAGGATCACCAGATCCGGTCTTTTTTTGTGTTTCATGGTTTTTTGCTATCCTCGCGGTATTCCGCCCCGGCAGGGCCGGGGTCAGACTTCCAGCAGAATCGGCAGGATCATCGGGCTGCGCTTGGTGCGGCGGTAGATATAGTTGGAAAGGGCCTCCCGCACACGGGCCTTGACGCCGGCCCAGTCGTGCACGTTTTCGGCCAGGCTGCGGTCCAGCGCCATCTCCACCTGGGTGCGGGCGCCGCCCAGCAGCTCCTCGCTTTCCCGCACATACACAAAGCCGCGGCTGACCAGCTCCGGCCCGGACACCACCTGGCCGGTGCGGCCGTCCACCGCCACCGTGACCACGATGATGCCGTCCTCCGACAGATGGTGGCGGTCCCGCAGCACCACGTTGCCCACGTCGCCCACGCCGTAGCCGTCCACCATCACCGCGCCGGAAGGCACCGTGCCTTCCAGGGTCAGGCCGTCCTGGGAAAGGCGGATGTTCTGGCCGTTTTCGGCGATGTAGATGTTCTGCCGGGGGATGTACCCCAGGTGCTCGGCAGTCTCGGCATGGCGCTTGAGCTGCTTGAACTCGCCGTGGACCGGCAGGAAATACTGGGGATGGGCCAGGGTGAGCATGAGCTTCTGCTCCTCCTGGCAGGCGTGGCCGGAGACGTGGGTGTCGTACATGTTCTCGTAGATGACCTCGGCCCCCAGGCTCAGCAGGCCGTTGACCACCTTGGTGACGGTCTTTTCGTTGCCGGGGATGGGCCGGGCCGAGATGATGATGAAGTCGCTGGGGCCCACCTTGACGTTGCGGTGGCTGGCCTGGGCCATGCGGGACAGCGCCGACAGCGGTTCGCCCTGGCTGCCGGTGGTGATGAGCACGACCTTTTCCGGCGGGTATTTGTTGACTTCCTCCACATCAATGAGCACGTTGTCCGGCACGCGGATGTAGCCCAGCTCCCGGGCCATCTCGGTGTTGGAGACCATGCTGCGGCCGCTGACCGCCACCTTGCGCCCGCTTTCCATCGCCAGTTCGATGATCTGCTGGATGCGGTAGATGTTGGAGGCGAAGGTGGCCACGATGATGCGGCGCTTCTGGGCCCGGACGAACAGCCGGCGCACCCCCTCGGCCACCGTCTGCTCGGTGGCGGTGAAGCCGGGGCGCTCGGCGTTGGTGGAGTCGGCCAGCAGGGCCAGCACGCCGCGGCGGCCGTATTCGGCGATGGTGGACAGGTCGGTGACCGCGTCGCCGGACAGCGGGGTGTAGTCGATCTTGAAGTCGCCGGTGTGGATCACGACGCCGGCCGGACACTCGATGGCGAAGGCCAGCGCGTCGGGGATGGAGTGGTTCACATGGATCGGCTCCACCGTAAAGCAGCCCAGCTTGACCTTCTGCCGGGGGCGGATCTCGTGGAAGATTGCGCTGGAAGCCAGGCCGTGTTCCTCCAGCTTGTTCTTGATGAGGCCGATGGTCAGCTTGGCGGTGTAGATGGGCACGTTGAACTTTTTGAGCAGGTAGGGCAGCGCGCCGATGTGATCCTCATGCCCGTGGGTGATGAACAGGCCCTTGATCCGGTCCTTGTTCTCCAGCACATAGGTGAAGTCGGGGATGACCAGGTCCACGCCGAACATCTCCTCGTCCGGGAAGACGAGGCCGCAGTCCACCAGGATCATGTCGCCCTGGCACTCGTACAGCGTGATGTTCTTGCCCACTTCGCCCAGGCCGCCCAGGGGGCAGATGTGCATCGGGATGGCCGGGTCTTCATACAGGGCGGCGTTCTGGCGCCGGCGGGGCAGCCGCGGGGGCTGGGGGGCGCCGGGCAGCCGGGGCTGGGTCTGGCGCGGGGCGCGGCGGCCGCCGGCCGGCGGCTGGCGGTCGGCAGCCTTGGGGGCGGCCGGCCGGGTCTGGCGCGGGGCCTTGGCGGGGCCGCGGCCGCCGGCGGGGCGGCGGGGCTTTTCGGTCTTGGTTTCGGCCACCGGGGCGTTGCCGGCGGTGTTGCGGGGGCGGCGGCCGCCCTCGCCGTTCTGGCGGGTGCGCTTGGGCGCAGCCGGGCGTTTCTGGTTCATTTCTTCCATTCGATTTCCTCCTGTCGATTCTCCCTGCCGGGGACGCGCAGCGCCGTCCGCCGGCCCGGCCGGCCGCGGTTGGTTCGCGGGGCCGCCGGGGTTGTGGTTGCATTTTGTATTTTTTGCACGCGGCGGCTCGGGCGCCGCGGTTGTAGCCTGTTGGCATGGTGGGCGCGTTCGGTCCACCCGAAGGGGTGCGACCGGGCCCTGCGAAAAACACGACATTGCAATTAGTTCTATTATAATTCCAGGACCCGCCGTTGTCAATTTTCCGCGCCGGGTATCCACCAAAAAGCATGGGCCGCCCGGCCCCGGTCCATACGCGCCGCCCCCCGCCGCCTTGCCTTGGCGGGCGAAACCGGCTATAATACCCCCATACCCATCACGAACCGGCACGCCGGGGAAAGGACAGCACATGAAACACATCGAGATCTACACCGACGGCGCCTGCAGCGGCAACCCGGGGCCGGGGGGCTGGGGGGCGATCCTGCGGTTCCGCACCCCGGCGGGCAAGGTGTTTGAGAAGGAGATCAGCGGCGGCGAGGCTTCCACCACCAACAACCGCATGGAGCTGACCGGTCTGCTGGAGGCACTGCGCCAGCTCAAGGAGCCCTGCGACATCGACCTGTACTCGGACAGTCAGTATGTGATCAACGGCCTGGAGAAAGGCTGGGCGAAGGGCTGGCGGGCCCGCGGCTGGCGGAAGGCCGACAAGTCCCCGGCCCTCAACCCCGACCTGTGGGCCCCGCTGCTGGCCGAGAGCGAGAAGCACACCATCCACTACCACTGGCTCAAGGGCCACGCCGGCCACCCCGAAAACGAGCGCTGCGACCGCCTGGCCGTGGCCCAGAGCAAGAAGTACGGCGGCCGGCAGGACTAATCCCCCTGCGCCCCCGCACCGCCCCCGCGTAACCGGCGCGGTTTTGCCCCCGGGGCGGCGCCCGGGGCCTTCTGCCGGCCTTCGCCTTTGCCCCTTTGGCGGCGGGCGGCAGCGGAGGTTCCGGCGTTGGTACGCAAAACACCCGGGCGGGTGTGCCGATTCTGCCGCTCCCCCTTGACAGCCGTTTCCCCGGATGCTAAACTGCCCCTGCTTTTGCCTGCAGGGGCAGTTTTTTTGTACCGGGGCGGCCGGCAAAACATGTCCGCCGCCCCGGCGTTGCGGAGGGACGATCATGGAGATCATCACTGTCAAGGACCTGACCAAGACCTTCACCTACAGCGTCAAGGAGAAGGGGCTCCGGGGCTCGCTGCACAACCTGTTTGCGCGCCCGACCCTGCAGAAGACCGCCGTGAACGGGGTGAGTTTTTCCATCGAGAGGGGGGAGGCCGTGGGGCTGCTGGGCCCCAACGGCGCCGGCAAGACAACGACGCTGAAGATGCTTTCGGGCATCCTGTACCCCACCGCCGGCACCGCGACGGTGGCCGGCTTTGTGCCCTGGGAGCGCCGGCGGGACTACCAGCGGCGGTTTGCCATCGTGATGGGGCAGAAGACCCAGCTGTGGCCCGACCTGCCGGCGCTGGACACCTTTGAGCTGAACCGGCGGATCTACGACCTCGACCCCCGGGAGTATCAGCGCACGCTGGACGAGCTGACCGACCTGCTGGGGGTGGGCAGCCTGCTGCAGGTGCAGGTGCGGCGGCTTTCGCTGGGCGAGCGGATGAAGATGGAGCTGATCGCGGCGCTGCTGCACCGCCCCGAGCTGCTTTACCTGGACGAGCCCACCATCGGGCTGGACATCCTGTCCCAGCGCAGCATCCGGGACTTTCTGCGCCACTACAACCGGCAGACCCGGACCACCATCCTGCTGACCAGCCACTATACCGCCGACATCGAGGCCATCTGCCCGCGGAGCATCATCATCAACCACGGCAGCGTGGTGTTTGACGGCCCGCTGGGCGAGGTCAGCGAGGTGTTCGGCCACAAAAAGCTCGTGTCCATCAAGGCCGGGCGGGACCTGACCGCCGGCGAGCTGGCCCCCTTCGGCGCGGTGCGGGAGCTGCAGCACAACACCGCCCTGCTGGAAGTGGAGCGCCCCCGGCTGGAGGAATGCCTGCAGCGGATGTTCGGCGCCTTGCCGGTGGTGGACCTGGATGTGAAGGACATCCCCATCGAGGAGGGCATCGCCTATTTCTATGAGAAAGCCGGGGTGAGCGCACCGTGAAACTTTCGGGATACGGGTATGTCTTCACGATGGGGATGCAGAAGGCCATGGCCTACCGGGCGGATTTTTTCCTGGGGCTGTTCAGCTGCCTGTTCCCCATCATCATGCAGGTCTACCTGTGGAGCGCCCTGTACGCCGCCGGGGCGGCCGACGCCAACGGCTACACCTATGAACAGATGATCCTGTACACCCTGCTGGCCGGCGTGACCGCCCGCATCGTGGCCGCCGGGTTTGAGAACGAGGTGGCCGGGGACATCAAGGACGGCGGGTTGAGCCGGTACCTGATCCGGCCGGTGTCCTACAGCGGGTACTGCTTTGCCCGGTTCCTGGGCAGCAAGGCGGCGGACATCGGGCTGCTGCTGGCGGTGACCGCCGCGGTGCTGGCCGGGTCCGCCCGGGTGCTGGGGGTGCCCTTTCCGCCGGTGCGGCTGGGGCTGTACGGGCTGTCGCTGGTCGGGGCGCTGGCGCTGAACTTTTCGATTTTTTACACGGTGGCGCTGCTGGGCTTCTGGCTCACCGAGATCCGCCAGCTGTTCGGCACCATCTCCATCGTCATCATGGTGGTCAGCGGCGGGGTCTTTCCGCTGGACATCTTCGGCCCTGCGGCCGCCGCGGCGGTGCAGGTGCTGCCCTTCGGCTACACCACCCAGTTCTGCGTCAACATCGTCAACGGCCGGCTGGCCCCGGGGCAGATCGGCCGGGGGTTCGCCGTCCAGTGGGCCTGGGTAGCGGGTTTCACCCTGCTGTACCGGCTGCTGTGGCGCCGCGGCGCCCGGCGATACACCGCCGTGGGCGGGTAAGGAGGCTGCCATGAAACACCTTGTACACCGCCTGCGGTACTACCTGGGGCTGCTGGGGCTGTTTGCCCGCTATTCGCTGATGGAGCAGATGGAATACCGCATCAACTTTGCGGCCGGCGTGGCGGTGGAATGCGGGTACATGCTCATCAAGCTGATGTACGCGGTGCTGATCCTGCAGGCCGGCGCCGAGATCAACGGCCTGAGCCCCAACGAGATGCTCATGTGCATCGGCACCTACATCCTGGTCACCGGCGTCTACATGGGGGTGTACCCGAATTTCTGGGCGCTGCCCCTGTCGGTGCAGGACGGCAGCCTGGACATGCTGCTGACCAAACCGCTGAACACCCAGTTCCTGGTCACGCTGCGCAGGCTGGACTTCGGGATGCCGCTGCCCGACCTGCTGTGCGGGCTGGCGCTGATCGTGTACGGCTGGCAGCGGGAAGGTTTGCCGGTGACCTTTGCCAACCTGGCCGGTTTTGTGGTATTCTGTATAGCAGGATGGTTTTTGACCTACTGCCTGTTTCTGATCCCGGAACTGCTGAGTTTCTGGTTCGTGGCCGCCGGCGGGGCGCAGGCGCTGTCCAGCGCGGTGTTTGACTTCAACAACACCCCGATGAATCTGTACCCCAAATGGCTGCAGCGGGTGGGCATCTTCCTTGTGCCGGTCTTCCTCATCACCAACTTTCCCACGCTGTTCGTGATGGGGGCGCTCTCCCCCGCCCTGATCGCCTGGGGGCTGGCCGCGCCCTGGCTGGTGTTCGCCCTGCAGCGGCTGATCTGGCGGCGGGCGATGCGCCGGTACACCAGCGCCAGCGGCTGAGCGGCGGCCGGTCCCAATTTTACTGCGGAGGTTTTTGCAATGGATATGACCATGGGGTTCAACACCTTTGAAAAGCAGGACAAGATCCTTGTCGGCATGAGCGGCGGGGTGGATTCCAGCGTGACGGTGCGCATCCTGCAGGAGCAGGGGTTTGCGGTGCAGGGGGCGGTGATCCGCTTTTCCCCCGCCCACGACGCGGCGGTGGACCAGGCCCGGGACGCCGGCGCCGCGCTGGGGGTGCCGGTGCATGTGATCGACGCCGCCGACGCCTTTGAGCGGGAGGTGGTGGCCCCCTTCTGCGAAAGCTACTGCGCCGGGCGCACCCCCAACCCCTGCATCCTGTGCAACCCGGCGGTGAAGTTCCGGCTGCTGGCCGCCAAGGCCGACGAGCTGGGCTGCCCGTCCATCGCCACCGGGCACTACGCCCGGGTGGTGCTGTGCGACGACGGCCAGTGCCGCCTGTGCGCCCCCGAAAGCGCCGCCCGGGACCAGACCTATATGCTCTACCGCCTGCCCCAGCCGATCCTGTCCCGGCTGGTGCTGCCGCTGGGCGAGTTTGAGAAGGAGGACGTGCGGGAGATCGCCCGGGACCTGGGGCTTTCCTGCGCCGACGCCCCCGACTCCATGGAGATCTGCTTCATCCCCGACGGGAACTATGCCGACTTTATCCGGGCGCGGGGGTACACGCCGCTGACCGGGCGGTTCCTTGGCCCGAACGGCGAGGACCTGGGCCCCCACGCCGGGGTGGACCACTACACGGTGGGCCAGCGCAAGGGGCTGGGCATCGCCGCCGGGCGGCCGGTGTTCGTCAAGGCGATTTTGCCCAACGGCGACGTGCAGCTGGCCGAGAGCGGCGGCGAGTATGCCGGCCGCCTGACCGTCACCGGCCTGGTGACGCCGGACGGCCGGCCGCTGGCCGATGGCGACTACCGGGTGAAGGTGCGCAGCGCCGCCCCCGCCGTTCCCTGCCGGGTGCAGGACCTGGGCGGCGGGGTGCTGGAGGTGCGCTTCCCCGAACCGGTGCGCGCCCCCGCCCCGGGCCAGAGCGCGGTGTTCTACCGCGGCGGCTTCGTCTTCGGCGGCGGGTTCATCGCCACGGCCGAGTAAGCCCCGCCCGGAACAGGGCCGCGGGCCGAGAGATGCAAAACGACCTTCCGGTCTCATGACGGAAGGTCGTTTTTTCAATCTGTCAGGCAATCGGTCAGGCGGCCGGCGGCTCACAGCCCCATCTTTTTGTAAAAGGGGCTGAAGTCCAGCGTGGCGAAGTAGTCGGCCGGGGTCTCGGCCCGGCGGATCAGCCGGTGGGAACCATCGGCACAGAGCAGCACCTCGGCGCTGCGCAGCTTGCCGTTATAGTTGTAGCCCATCGAGAAGCCGTGGGCGCCGGTGTCGTGGATGAAGAGCACATCCCCCCGCCGGATCTCGGGCAGGGCCCGGTCGATGGCGAACTTGTCGTTGTTCTCGCACAGGCCGCCCACCACGTCGTAGACATGGTCGGCGGGGGCGTTCTCCTTCCCCAGCACCGTGATGTGGTGGTAGGCGCCGTAGATGGCCGGGCGCATCAGGTTGGCCGCGCAGGCGTCCACCCCGATATACTCCTTATAGATATGCTTTTCATGGATGGCCGTGGTGACCAGCCCCCCGTAGGGGCCCAGCATGAAGCGGCCCATCTCGGTATAGATGGCCACATCCCCCATGCCGGCGGGGCGCAGGATGGCTTCGTACTGCCGGCGCACCCCCTCGCCGATGGCCAGGATGTCGTTGGCCCGCTGGCCGGGTTTGTAGGGGATCCCCACGCCGCCGGACAGGTTGATGAACCCGATGTGGACGCCGGTCTTCTCCTTCAGCCGCACGGCCAGGCGGAAGAGCACGCCGGCCAGTTCGGGGTAGTAGTCGTCGGTGACGGTGTTGCTGGCCAGGAAGGCGTGGATGCCGAACTCCTTCGCCCCCTTGTCCCGCAGGCGGGCGAAGGCTTCGGCCATCTGGTCCTCGGTCATGCCGTACTTGGCGTCGCCGGGGTTGTCCATGATGCCGTTGCCCAGGTCGAACACCCCGCCGGGGTTGAACCGGCAGCTGATGGTCTCGGGGATGCCGGCCACCTTTTCAAGGAAGTCCACATGGGTCAGGTCGTCCAGGTTGATGACCGCCCCCAGGTCATACGCCTTGCGCATGTCCTGGGCCGGCGTCTCGTTGGAGGAGAACATGATGTCCCGGCCGGCAAAGTCGCAGGCGTCGCTGAGCAGCAGTTCGGTGTAGCTGGAGCAGTCCACCCCGCAGCCCTCCTCCTGCAGGATCTTGAGCAGGTAGGGGTTGGGGGTCGCCTTGACGGCGAAATACTCCTTGTAGCCGGGGTTCCAGGCAAAAGCCCGCCGCACCAGGCGGGCATTTTCCCGGATGCCCCGCTCGTCATAGATATGGAAGGGGGTGGGCACATCGGCCATGATGGTCCGGGCCTGTTCCAGGGTGAGGAAGGGCAGCTTCTCGTTGGGCATGGGGCAAAACATCCTTTCATAACAGCGCCCGGCGGGCGCACAAGCAATCAGCATCCTGCCGCCGCGCAACAGGGCCGGCACGGCAGGCCGCCGGGCGCGGGGGAAACAGCATCATTATACATCCTTTGCCCGGCGGGGGCAAGGGCTGCCGGAAATTTTTGCATAAATATACAATTCTCAGACTGTACAAACGCCGCACAAGGGGCTGCCCTGTGCGGCGTTTGTGTGATCAGCGGGGCCGGTTTTCCTGCAGGCCCAGTTTGTGCAGCGCGGCCAGGCGGCGGGCGTGCATCCGGTTGGCCAGCTGGCCGGTGGTCCAGCGGTAGGCCGGCAAGAGGAACAGACAGGCTGCCACCCAGGCGGCCGGGTTGGACAGTTCCGCGCCGAAGTAGCCCAGCCAGGGCACCAGCGCGACGGCCACCGCGATGCGGGCCACCATCTCGGCGACGCCGGCCATCATGGCGAGGGTGGCGTAGCCCAGGCCCTGGATCACATACCGCCAGACGATCAGCGCCCCCAGCGGGATGAAGAACAGGCTGTTCCAGAACATATACTCCCGCGCCATGGAGACGATGGTGACTTCGGCGGCGGTGTCCAGGAACAGGCCGATGATGAGGACATCACAGTAGTGCAGCGCCACCAGCGCCGCCAGCGAGTAGCCCACCACCAGCACCATGGCGCTGCGGGTGCCCCGGCGGATGCGCCCCAGGCGGGAAGCGCCCAGGTTCTGCCCGGCATAGGTGGCCATGGCGGTGCCGACGCTTTCCAGCGGGACGGTGAGCAGGTTCTGGGTTTTGCCAGCGGCCGTGACCGCCGCCACCGCCACCGAGCCCAGCATGTTCACCGCGCTTTGCATGATGACGCTGCCGATGGCCGTGATGCTGCACTGCAAGCCCATCGGCAGGCCCATCCCCAGCAGCCGGGCGCTGATGGCGCGGTCGGGGCGGGTCTCGCCGGGCTGCATCCGCAGCATGGTGAAGCGGCGCAGCATGTACACAAAGCTGGCCACCCCCGAGATGGCCTGGGACAGGTCGGTGGCCAGCGCCGCGCCGAACACCCCCATGTCGAAGACGATGATGAAGTACAGGTCCAGCCCCACGTTGAGCGCACTGGTGAGCACCAGGAAGTACAGCGGGGTCTTGCTGTCGCCCAGGGCGCGCATGATGGCGGACACCATATTGTACAGAAAGACGAAGGGGATGCCCGCGAAGATCCAGCCGATGTAGGTACAGGCGCCGTCGATGATGTCGGCGGGGGTCTGCATCAGGGCCATGATGGGGCGGGTCAGGGCGACGGTGGCCACGGTGAGCACCACGCTGCCGCCCAGGCAGAGCCAGCCCGCGTTGGCCACGCAGCGGCGCAGCCCCTGCATGTCCCGGGCACCGAAATACTGGGCGATGGGGATGGCGAACCCGTTGCACACCCCGATGACAAAGCCGAGGATCAGGTAGTTCACCGACCCGGTGGCCCCCACCGAGGCCAGCGCGCTGACCCCCACGAACCGGCCGACGATGATGGTGTCGGCCAGCGAGTAAAACTGCTGGAACAGGTTGCCCAGCACCAGCGGCAGCGTGAACAGGGCGATCACCTTGAGCGGCGAACCGCTGGTCAGGTCCCTAGTCATGACAGATCCCTCCCACCCAAAATGGAAGGCCCGCCGGGTACGCCCCTCCGCGGCGGTGCGCCCCTCTATCTGCGCATCGCACGGCGGTCTTGCAGGGTCGCCCGGCCGGCCTGCCCGGGACCTTTTGCCCGGCGCGGAGATTATTATACTGACCGGCGGGCGGAAAATCAAGCGGGGGCGCCGGCAGTTCACAGATTTTTTTCGTTTTGGGTCGGGATTTCCGCCCAAAATGCCGGGCCTGGACCGGCGGCTTCAACAATCCGGCCCCAGCAGCGTGCGGCGCATCCCGGCGCCGCAGCCGGCATCGGGGACGGACGCAAAGCCCAGGCCGTGGTAAAACGGTTCCCTGCCCCGGGCCGAGACAAGGTGCACCGTGACCTTTTCCCCTGGCTGCAGGCGGTTCTGGGCCCATTGGAGCAGGTCCTCCACCAACAGGCGGCCAATCCCCCGGTTCTGAAAAGACGGACGCACCGCCACATCCACCAGCAGCCAGTACATCCCATCGCCCACCAGGCGTGCCATGCCCACGGGGGTGTCGTCCTGCCAGGCCGTAACGGCGCGGGCTGTCGCCGCCAGCGCCGCCCGGCCCTGGGGTTCCGGACGCAGGTCCCACCCCACGCTGCGGCGCAGTTCGCAGAAGGTCTCGTACCCCAGGCAGGGGCAAAGATGCAGATCGTTCATGGCGTCTCCTCCTCCCTGCCCCAGAATTCCGCCAGCAGGGCGGAAAGCTGGGCGGGGGTGTCCACGGTGCGCAGGCCGGCCCAGTGGGGCGGCATCAGGCGGCGGTAATCGGACTGGGTGAACCGGTCGTCGATGAGCAGCACGACCCCCTTGTCCGCCGGCGTGCGGATGACCCGCCCGGCCGCCTGCAGCACCTTGTTCATGCCCGGGTAGCGGTAGGCGTAGTCAAAGCCGCTGCCCCGGGTCGCTTCAAAATATTCCCGCAGCTGTTCCTGCCGGGGGCCCACCTGGGGCAGACCAGGTCCGACGACCGCCACCCCGATCAGCCGGTCGCCGGCCAGGTCCACCCCCTCGCCGAAGACGCCGCCCAGCACCGCAAAGCCCAGCAGCGGCGCCGCCGGGTCGGGGGCGAAGCGGGCCAGGAACTCCGCCCGGGCGGCCTCGTCCATCTCGGCGGTCTGGCAGAGGGTCTCCAGCCCCGGGTTGGCGGCGGTGAAGACATCGTACACCTGGCGCAGATAGGCGTAGCTGGGGAAAAAGGCCAGGTAGTTGCCCGGGCGCGCCTGCACCATCGCGGCCAGGCAGCCGGCCACGGCTTCCAGGCTGGCGGCCCGGTCCCGGTAGCGGGTGCTGATCCGCCGCGGGCAGACCAGGGCCAGCCGCCGGGGGTCGAAGGGGCTGCGCAGCGCCACCGCCCGGGCGTCGGGCAGGCCGCAGAGGTCCTTGTAATAGGCCGCCGGGCCCAGCGTGGCGCTGAACAGCACCGCCGCCCGCCCCCGGCCGAAATCCGCCTGCAGGAAGGCCGAAGGGTCCAGGCAGAGCTGGGTGGCCCGCACCTCGCTGCCGAAGGCCGAGAGCTGCAGGACAAAGTGGTCGTCAAAGGTATCGGCCACCCGCAACCAGGCCCGCACATCAAAGTAGAGCTGCAGCAGCGCGGCGTGTGTCTCGTCCGGCTCCCGGTGTTCGTCCAGCCACCCTTCCAGCGGGTCGCACAGCCGGGTGAGCAGCCGGTCGAACTCCTCGTCCCGGTCGGGGGCGAACACCGTCCTGCCGGACCGGTCCCCGGCGGCCTCCTCGCACCGGCGGCGCCAGGCCGTGAAATGGGTGCAGACCTTGCCCAGCGCAGTCTTGAGCCGGCTGCGGCCCTTGCCAAGCCGCCTGCGGGCGTCCCGGAAGGCCGAACCGGCCAGCGCGGCGGTGTGCATCTCCCGGGCGCGGTCGGGCAGGTTGTGGGCTTCGTCCAGCAGGAAGAGGTAGTCGCCGCGGGTCTCGAAAAACCGCTGCAGCCGCACCACCGGGTCGAAGAGGTAGTTGTAATCCCCCACGATCACATCGCTCCACAGCGAAAGGTCCAGTCCCAGCTCGAAGGGGCAGACGGTGTAGGCGCGGGCGTAGCGCTGCAGCGCCTCGGCCCCGAGGGCCCCGGTCTCGTCGCCCAGCGCGGCCCACAGGGCGTCCTTGCAGCGGGCGTAGTAGCCGTCGGCATAGGGGCAGGCTTCAGGGGTGCATTCCCGGGTCTCGCACAGGCAGATCTTGTCCTTGGCCGTGAGGGTGACGCTGCGCAGCGGCAGCCCGGGGGCCGAGCGGCGCAGCCGGTCCAGGGCGTCCTCGGCGGCGGCGCGGGTGGTGCCCCGGGCGGTCAGGTAGAAGACCGGCCCCGCCACCCCGGCGCCCAGCGCCTTGAGCGCCGGGAACAGCACGCTCATGGTCTTGCCGATGCCGGTGGGCGCCTGGCAGAGCAGCGCCCCGCCCTCCAGGCAGGTGCGGTAGACCTGGGTCATCATCGCCCGCTGGCCCGGCCGATATTCCGGGAAGGGGAAGCCCAGCCCTTCCAGCGCCGCCCGGCTGGCCTGCCGCCAGTCCGCCGCCCGCCGGGCCCAGGGGGCGTAGCGGGTCAGCAGGTCGGTGAGGATGCCCTGCAGCTGCCCGGCCGTATAGTCCCGCTCGAAGCGGAGGGTCAGCTCCTCCTCCACCTGGTAGTAGGTCAGCTGCACCCGAAGGTTGTCGAGGCCGTTCTGCCGGGCATAGATCGCCGCATAGACTTCCCCCTGACCCCAGTGCTCGGGGGCGTGGTCCTCGGTGATGCGGTCGCTGGGGCAGGCGGTGGTCTTGATCTCTTCAATGACGGTGACGCCGTCCCGGGTATAGATGCCGTCGGCCCGGCCTTCCAGGGTGTAGGTCACCCCGGCGCAGGTCAGCGTCTCCTTCAGCGGGACCTCGGCCCGGTAGTCCGGGTACAGGCGGGCGGCCTCCTTCTGCAGCCTGCGGTGCAGGCGGGCGCCCTCGTTGGCCCGGTCAAAGCCGGTGAACCGGTTGTCGATGCTGCCGGTGCGCAGCAAAAACTCCACCAGCCGCCGCACCGAGAGGGCGGCAGCCAGCGGAGTTTGCGCCTGATCGTGTTGTACCGGCAGTTGGGACATAGGGCAGAGACTTCCTTTTGGTATCGGGGGAACGGCCCGGCGGGTTCAGCCGAACAGCGCCTGTTCGCACCGGCGGCGCACCGCATCCACCGCCGCAAAGTCGGTGGCGCGGACGTAGGGGGCTTCCAGCGCGTCGTGGACCGCCTTGGCCCGGGCCTGGGTCTCGCAGGTGCGGCGGATCAGCGCCCCTGGCAGCCGGTTGCTGCGGCGCGGCGGCCGGGTGCCGGCACGCCGGAAGCGGGACGCCTGTACCGTGCGCTGCCCGGGGAAGGACAGCGGGTGCCAGGGGTTGGCGGTGACAAACCCCAGCCCCAGCCCCGGCAGCAGCAGGTGGTCCAGCTTGCCGGCCTGGTCGGTGGGGCAGTGGCAGAGCACCGCGTCGTAACCGTTGCGGCGTGCGTGGTCGGCCAGCAGCGCCAGCAGCCGGGGGGCGGCGGCGCCGTCCGGGTCCCGGATGACATAGATCGTCCTATCGGCCAGGGCGGGCACGGTATCGGCAAAGAGGGTGATCTGCCCGGGGGTGGGGGCCGAGAGAAGCCGGTGGGCCCGGGCCCCGGGCGCGGCGCCCCGGCGCGGCGGCATGGTGCGGGCGGCCAGCCGGGCCGCGTACCGCTGCAGCCGGTCCCGGTCCAGCAGGTCGGCGGCTTCGGCCCGGCGGCGGGCCAGCAGCCCGCAGGCCAGCGCCCAGTGGGCGGCCGCCCGGGCCATCAGGTCGGCGTTGCGCCGCCCCAGCGCCAGGATCTGCCCGCTCTGGCGGGCCAGGGCTTCGTTGTCCAGCGCGTCGTACAGGCTCACCACCCGCTCGGCGGCGCCGGGGTATTTGCAGTCCAGCGTGTGGGGGGCGGTGGCGTCCAGAAAAAGCGCCGCCGCCCCGGGCAGCCGCACCCCGTCCAGGCTGGCCGGGTCGCTGGAACAGTGGAGCCGCTCGTTATACTGCCCGGCCGGCGGGTCGCCGGCGGCGTCCAGCAGGCGGCGCATCAGGGTGGATTTGCCGCACCCCGGCCCCGCCTTGATCAGCCAGGCTGTCTGTCCGTCCTCGGCGGCCGCCTGGGCGAACCAGCCGGTGAAGCCGGCGGGCGACAGCGCCCCCAGAAAGAAATCAACGGTGGCAGCTTTCCGCATAAGAACCCCTCCTTTGGTCGGTTTCTGTGCCATGTTATGCACAAACGCCGGCCGGGGGTTCCCGGGGGGTCAGCGGTCGTAGGTGTGGGTGCAGACCTGGCGGATCTTGTCCCGCAGGGCGGCGAAGTCCCCAAAGGCCAGCGGCTTGTTGTTGGGGTTGCGCAGCAGGGCCGCCGGGTGCAGGGTGGCCATGAACAGGGTGCCCTGCTTGTCAAAGAATTTGCCGTGGTCCTTGGTGACCGAAAAGCCCTTTTCGATGAGCTGCTGGGCCGCCACCCGGCCCAGACAGACGACGATCTTGGGGCGCAGCAGCCGGAACTGTTCCCGCAGCCAGGGCATACAGGCGGCGCTTTCCTCCGGCAGGGGGTCCCGGTTCTGGGGCGGGCGGCACTTGACGATGTTGGCGATGAAGACGTTGCGCTCCCGGCTCAGGTCCACCGCTTCCAGGTAGCTGTCCAGCAGCTTGCCGCTGCGGCCCACAAAGGGCAGGCCCTCCTCGTCCTCATGGGCGCCGGGGCCTTCCCCCACAAAAAGGACTTCGGCGTCGGGCACCCCCTGGCCGAACACCACATGCTGGCGGGTCTCGCACAGCCCGCAGCGGCGGCAGGCCAGGCATTCCTGTTTGAGCGTTTCAAAATCCATGGTTGCACCTCGTTTTATGTCAGCTTCCCCGGCGGATCGACACCGGGTTTTGGGTATACTATCCATCGGACGCGCCGGGCTTTGCCTCCATGGCCCGGCGGCGGTCTTTCTTAAAAGAAAGGAGCGAAGGATATGGAAGGATATGAGATCTGGCTGCGGCTGCTCAGCCTGGGGCTGGGGGCCGCGCTGGGGCTGCTGCCGGCACAGCGGGCGCTGCCCCGGCGGCTGGCCGGGGCGCCGGCGGCCTGGGCGCTGGCGGCCGCGCTGACCGCGGCGGCCTGTACGGCGGCGGCCCTGCTGGGGCCGGCGCTGGGCCGGGCGGCGGTGCTGTATGCCGGGCTGGGGGCGGTGCTGGGGCAGCTGCGCCGCCCCGGCGGCTGCGCGACCGCCGCCGTGAGCACCTGGGTCGTGATCTGCCTGCCCTTCACCGGGGTGCTGGGCGTGGCCGGCGGCGGGGCGCTGGCCCTGGCCACCGGCAGCCCGGTGCTGGGTGCGCTGGCCGTGCCGGTCTTCGCCGCCCCCATCGCGCTGCTGCAGTTCGGCGGCGAAGCCGGCCTGGCGATGCTGGCCGCCGCCGGGCTGACGCTGTGGTGCTGGCGGCCGGCGCTGCAGGGCCTTGTCCCTCCCCCGCCCCGCCGCCCCGGCGGCCCCGGCGGCATGGGCTGACCCCCGGCGGCCGCCGGGGGCCGCCGACGCCTGCGGGGGGATGACCCCATCATACCATGGCCGGGCGCAAAATGCAAAGCCGCCGGCCCCCGCCCGGCGGCCGGAACGGCAGGGCGGCGGGGCCGGCAGAATTTTTTCAAAAAAAGTTTTGGCAACCCCTTGACATCGGGCGCAAACTTCGATATAATAATCCACGTTGCAGCCGCCACGGCGCTGCGCCGCTGGTCTTGGCCCGGTAGTTCAGTTGGTTAGAACGCTAGCCTGTCACGCTAGAGGTCGTCAGTTCGAGCCTGATTCGGGTCGCCATTTGCTGATATAGCTCAGTCGGTAGAGCGCATCCTTGGTAAGGATGAGGTCTCCAGTTCAAATCTGGATATCAGCTCCAGCGCAAAGCCCACAGCGTAGCAAAACACTGTGGGCTTTCTTTGTAGGGGCATAGCTCAGTTGGTAGAGCAGCGGTCTCCAAAACCGCGTGCCGAGGGTTCGAATCCTTCTACCCCTGCCAGAAAAAACCGCGTACCTTCCGGGGTACGCGGTTTTTTCGTTTTGCCGCTTTCGCAGCCCCTGCCCTTTTCTGCGGCAGGGCCCGGCAAAGCCGGCTCCTTTTCAGGCGAAGGTCTCGTCGCTTTCGTGGCTGTTGGGCTTGTCCATGTCGGGCGCGGGGGCGCCGTCCGGCAAAGAGGAGCCGAAGGAATGGACAAAGGCGAACTTCCGGATCAGGAAGATCACCCCGATGGACAGCACGCTGATGAGGTTTTCGGTGGAGGAGCCGTGGCCCATGATCATCGACCGGGCGATGGCGTAGAGCAGCACTTCCAGCGCGCTGCCGGGGCTGTGTTTGGCCAGCATCTTGATGAACTCGATGCCGATGACCAGGTTGAAGGCGTGGCCCAGGAAGGTCTGGAAGGCTTCGGTGCTGTTTTGGGAAACCAGCGAGAACATCTCGTTGGCAATGGGGATGGTGCTGATCAGCAGCCCGATGAGCACCAGAATGGACAGCACCACCTCCAGCAGACTGGAGAGGGCCGCCACCTGATTGCGCAGGATCTGGGTGACCCGGCGTTCCTTGGAGCGCAGGCGCAGGCGGTACAGGACGGTGACGAGGTTGTTCATGCTCATGGCAGTTCCTTTCGCTGGCGGGTGGGGGCTTGTCGTTGATTGTATTATACCAAAAACCCGGCCCCCGGTAAATGCGCCGGGACGTATAAATCCGGGGGAGTTTTTCAGACAAAACGCAAATTAAAACCACCCGTTGAACGGGTGGTCAGATTTCAGATTGTCGAAAAAGTCTAAAATCGTCGCCGTCGGCGGACATCTCCGGCCTAAGAGCCGGGCCTTGCGGCCCGGTTGGCCTCCGAAACGCACCTGCGGGCGCAGTGCGCCGACGACGGCGACACCGACAGGGAAATTTTACGGCAAATTGTGTGCGAGGAACGAAGTGACGAGTGCGCGATTTGACGTAAAATTTTGTCGAAGGGGATACACAAG
>DWWE01000113.1 GCA_019119835.1 Candidatus Gemmiger stercoravium
ATGACGGTGGTGACCACCGTGTTGGTGACCAGCTTGCCCCGCTCCTTCATATAGCGGCCGTAGATGTAGAGGATGTGGTCGCCGGTGACCACGTTGCCCTTCTCGTCCACGCACAGGCACCGGTCGGCGTCGCCGTCATAGGCGAAGCCCACATCCAGACCCTTCTCGACGACGAACTTCTGCAGCCCCTCGATGTGGGTGGAGCCGGCGTTCAGGTTGATGTTGAGACCATTGGGTTCGGCGTTGATCACATAGGTGGTCGCGCCCAGCGCTTCAAACACCGCCTTGGCAATGTTCCAGCTGGAGCCGTTGGCGCAGTCAAGACCCACCTTGACGCCGCGGAAAGAGTACATCCCCAGCGAGATCAGGTAGCCGATGTACCGGTTGCGGCCGGCGACGTAGTCCACCGTGCAGCCGATCTGTTCCTTGGTGGCGTAGGGCAGTTCGGTCCAGGTCTGGCCGAAGGCTTCCAGGTGGCCGTCCAGATAGGCTTCCACGAGGGAGATGGTCTCCTCATCCATCTTTTCCCCCTGACCGTTGATGAGCTTGATGCCGTTGTCGTAGTAGGGGTTGTGGGAGGCCGAGATCATGATGCCGCAGTCAAAGTTATCCACCCGGGCCACATAGGCCACGCTGGGGGTGGTGGTGACGTGCAGCAGGTAGGCGTCCGCGCCGGAGGCGACGAGGCCGCCGACGAGGGAATACTCGAACATATAAGACGAGCGGCGGGTGTCCTTGCCGATGACAATGCGGGCCGGACCTTCCTGGGTGGCGAGGCCCTCGGCCGCCGCACGGCGGCGCTTTTCGGTATAGTACCAGCCGAGGAAACGGCCGATCTTGTAGGCGTGGTCGGCGGTCAGGGTGACGTTGGCTTCCCCGCGGAAGCCGTCGGTGCCAAAATACTTGCCCATAACGGGTCCCCTTTCTCGATGTGAAACGTTGTTTCCAATATATGCAGTCAAGGCATTTTTTTGCAGCCGTTCAGCCGGCGCCGCACAGCGGCGCCAGGGGGTATCGGATCCGTCAGATGTGCTGGAAAATTTGCCAAAAAGCAGCAAAGGCAAGGCGCGAAGCCGCCGCCATCCTGTGTAGGTTCCAAGGCTTTGCAACGCAGCAGACGCTGCTTTTTCGCAGAACAGAACAGTGCCGGGGATCATTCCGATACATCCCAGTATAGTAGTATACATGAATCCGTCCGTTTTTTCAATACAAAGCCTAAAAACCGCAAAGAAAAAGCAGGCCGATGTCTTCGGTCTGCTCAGGGTGAAACAGGTGGGATTCTAAAGTTTATGCTTCGAACATGTCAGCGCAGCGCCCCAGCAGCCGGGTGATGGGCAGGTGCTGCGGGCAGATCTGCTCGCACTGGCGGCAGTGGATGCAGTCGGAGGCTTTGCCGGCGCCGGCTACCGCCGCCGCATAGGCCGCAGCCGCCTCGGCCCGCTGGCCGTTGGCCAGCTGCTTGTTGGCCGCCGCGAAGATCTCGGGGATCGGGATGTTCCCGGGGCAGCCGGCCGTGCAGTAATGGCAGGCCGTGCAGGCGATGGCCGCCGAATTGCCCAGCAGGTGCTGGGCCTGCTGGATGACCTTCTGCTCCTCGTCATTGAGGGGGGCGAAGTTCCCCATTGTGGCCAGGTTGTCCTCCATCTGGGCGACGTTGGACATGCCGGACAGCACCGCCAGCACCCCGTCCAGGCTGGCGGCAAAGCGCAGCGCCCAGGAGGCATAGGAGACGCCGGGCGCCGCCGCGTCGAACAGCGCTTTCACCTCGGCGGGCGGATCGGCCAGGGCGCCGCCCTTCACCGGCTCCATGATGACGACCGGCTTGCCGTGGCGGCGGGCGACCTCGTAGCAGGCACGGGACTGGACCTCGGGGTTTTCCCAGTCGGCGTAGTTGATCTGCAGCTGGACAAAATCCACATCCGGATGTTCGGTCAGCAGCTTGTCCAGCGTTTCCGGCTTGTCATGGAAGGAGAAACCGTAATGCCGGATGGCGCCCCGGGCTTTCTGCTCCTTCACAAAATCCCACAGACCGTATTCGGCATACTTTTCGATGTTCGTGTCCATCAGGGCGTGGAGCAGATAGTAGTCAAAATAGCCGGCGCCGGTACGTTCCAGGCTGATCTGCAGTTCCCGGCGTGCTTCATCGGCGCTGGCCGCCTTGCCCACATGCAGCTTGGTGGCCAGGGTGTAGCTGGTCCGCGGGTGCCGGTCCACCAGCGCCGCCTTGGCCGCCTGCTCCGACCCGTCGTAGACAAACGCCGTGTCGAAATAGGTGAAGCCGGCCGCCAGGAAGCGGTCCACCATCTCGCAGACCTGCGGCAGGTCGATCTTGTCGTCCACCTTCGGCAGGCGCATGAGCCCGAAACCGAACTTTGCTTTTGTCTGTCCGTTCATTCTTGTCATTCCCCCGTTCTTCCGCGGTATTGCGGATGTCAGCCCCATTATACAACGGCGGGTCGGCCCAGGGCAAGCGCCGGGTCCGCTCAGCCGCCGAAATAGGCGGCGATCTCCTTCATACGGGCGCTCTGGGCAGTGTGGAAGGGGCAGCGCCGGTCGCAATGGCCGCAGCCGATGCAGCTGCCCGCCTTCACCCGCAGTTTGCCGTAATGGCCGGCCGCCATGGCGTCGCCGGCTTTTGCCAGGTCGTAATATTTGTTGACCAGCCCCACATCAATGCCCGCCGGGCAGGGCTGGCAATGGTTGCAGTAGACGCAGCTGCCCCGGGCGGCGGCCGGTGTGAACCGGCCGATGACCGAGTAATCCTTCTCGGCGGCGGGGGCGTCGGCAAAGCCCAGCAGCGCCTGCAGGTCCTCCAGCCCGCGCACGCCGGGCACCACCGCCAGAACACCGGGTCGGTCCAGCGCATACTGGAGGCACTGGTAGCGGGTCATGGCGGTGTGGAAGGGCGAGGTGGCCGCATCCAGCAGTTTGCCGCCGTGGAAGGGCTTCATCACCGAGATGCCGACCCCCATGGCCTCGCACCGGCGGAACAGCGCCGCCCGCTCCGAAACCGAGCCGATGCCCAGCTCGTCCCCCTGTTCCAGGTCATAGGCCGGGTTGATGGAGAACATCATCATATCCACAAGGCCGGTGTCCAGCATGCGGTTGGCCACCGACGGAGTGTGGGAGGAAAACCCGATGTGCCGCACCCGGCCCGCCGCCTTCTGCGCCTGAATGTAGTCCAGCACGCCGGCGCCGAGCAGTTCGTCCAGATCCGCGTCCTCGTCCACGCAGTGGAGGAAGCCGAAGTCCGCGTAGTCGGTGCCGAGGGTCGTGAGCTCCCATTCAAAGGTCCGGCGGATCAGGGCCAGCTCCCGGGACCAGCCGTACTCGCCTTTTTCATTGTACACCGCCCCGAAATGCAGCTGAAAGAACACCCGGTCCCGCTGCCCGGCGATGCCCCGGCCAAACGGCGCGTACACATTGCGTGCCCCGGCGCACAGGTCAAAAAAGTTGATACCCCGGTCGATGGCGGTGCGGACCACCTGCTCGATCTCCGCGTCCGATGCCTGCTGGATGCCGCCCATTCCCAGCCCCAGCGTGCTGAATTTTTCCTGTTCGCTTCCGTGGGGAAGCTGTCTGTATTCCATTCCGATCCCCGCTTTCCGGTCATTGTTTACTGTCACTATACCGCAGCGCCGGGCACGGGGGAAGTGCCGTTTGGTTGAAAGTGCGCCAACTTTTGGGGCGCACGCCGGCATCGTCAGCGGGGCAGGGCGGTTTTCCGCAGGGCACAGGTCAGGCGGCAGGGCGGTGTTCCGGCATATTCCGCAGCAGCGGGGCGCCACATTTCAGGGCCGGCAGGTCCGGCCGGCACCGGGCAGGTCCATGGAGACTGCAGCCTTCTCCCCTGCCTTATCTCAGTGCCCGCAGCCGCCCTGGTGGCCGCAGGCCGCACCGCCCTGGTGGCCGCAGGCATGCCCTTCGCCGTGATGGTCCCCATGATGGTCGCAGTGGACGGCCGGGTCGAACTGCAGCGTGCCGTCCAGCAGCGCCTGGACCGCCGCGTCCGCCGAGCCGTCCACCCCGCCGTACAGGCGGATGCCCGCCGCGGCCAGCGCCGCCTGGGCCCCGCCGCCGATGCCGCCGCAGATCAGGGTATCCACCCCCCAGGTCTGCAGCAGTCCGGCCAAAGCGCCGTGTCCCTGCCCGTTTGTGCCCAGCACCCGGGCTTCGGTGACGCGGCCATCCTGCACGGTGTACAGTTTGAACTGTTCGGTGCGGCCGAAATGCTGGAAGATGCCGCCGTTTTCGTAAGCTACTGCGATTTTCATACTGCATGGTCCTTTCTGTTGTTTGTTGTGTTTCGGGGGGCGGCGCTGCGCGGACCGCGGGGTCCCGCCACCGGAAAAGGCTTATAAAAAGGATAGCTGGGTCTGCCGGCAGGAGATCATCCGGCGTTCGGTGACCCGATCCTCCGGCCCGACGGTGCCGGTCAGCAAAGCGCCGGCCGGGTCGTGTCGGGCCAGCCGGGTCTGCAGCAGCCGGGGGCTGTGGTTGGCATAGCAGTACAGGCAGCCGCCGGGGCAGGTGTCGTAGGCGCCGATGTCGATGCTCTGCACACAGCCGCAGGCCGGGCGCTGACCGGGGTCCCGGCGCAGGTCCAGCGGGCAGCCGGCCAGGCGGGAAAGCAGCGCCCCGTCGATGCAGTGCGCGTGGCCGACCCCGCAGTCGGACAGATCCAGCGCCTCGGCGCAGGTGTTGACCGTCAGGCCGAACCCCCGGGCGATCGCCGCCAGGTCCGCCGCCAGCGCCCGCTGCTGTTCCGGCCCGAAGGGCTGGAGCGAAAGCCCGGCCATATTGCGCCGGGTGTTGCGGTACTCGTCCAGAAAACTGATGATGCACTGCCGCGTATGCGGGGCCAGCTGCCGGGCCAGGCTTTCAAAGCTGCGGCGGTGGAAATCCGCCGAATAGCGGGCGCTGAGGAAGATCGGGTCATACCGCCAGATCACCCGGTCCGGGCCGATGCGGTCGGCCAGCCGCCGAAACGCCGGGATCACCCCCTCGGCCTTGGGGTGCAGCCGCGGTTCCACGTCCGGGCCGTAGGCGGTGAGGGTGAACTGAAAATAATAGGCATAGGGGTCCAGCGCCGCCAACCCGCCCAGCATCGGCGTGGGGTCCTTGGTCCACAGGACCAGCCCGTCCACCACCGCAGGGTCCAGGCTGATGCGGCTGATGCGGCGAGGGTTCATGGGATTGCGCACGAGGACGAACCCTTCCTGCAGGCGGCGGAAAAACCAGGGGGAAAAGAACCGGGGAATGTCGGTACGCCGACTGGCGCTGATGATCACAAGAATTCCTCCTTGAGCGGGGAGGCCGCGGCGGGCCGCCTTACAGATACAGTTCCGGTTCCCGGCGCCGGGCGCACAGGGCGCCGAGTTTTTCCCCGAGAGCGGCCAACAGCGCCGCATCGACCCGGCGGGCGCCGTGGGGGCAGACGGCCACACAACGCATACAGCACAGGCAGGCGTCGGCGTTCACCCGGCCGGGGTCCTGCGGGTCGATGGCGCCCACCGGGCAGCGGGCAGCGCACAGCCCGCACCGGGTACAGGCCGGGGTGGGGGCCGGCACCATCCGGCTGACGCCGCCCTTTTTGTAGGGGCGGTGGCCGGGGATCATCGGGCGGCCCCGCTCGCCGGCGTCCAGCTTGGCCCGGATCGTCTCAGCCATCTGCTGCAGCCGGGCCCGGTCAGCCGCATCGGGGCGCCCCGCCGCGACGCTGCGGACAATGGAGTGCTCGGCCACCGCCGCCACCGCCGCCACCACCTGGAACCCTGCCTCTGCGGCGGTGTCCTCCAGCTCTGCGAGGGTGTCCTCATAGGCGCGGTTGCCGTACACGCAGACCAGCACCGCCGGGGACCCGCCCCCGTGTATCCTGCGCAGACGCTCCACCGCAGCTGTCGGCGCCCGGCCGGCGTAGGAGGGCGCGAGGATCAGGGACACGGTCTGCGGGTCCAGCGTGATCCGGTCAAAGTCGGCGCCGCCGTCGGTCAGGTCGATGGTGCGGCCGGCGCCGCCCCAGGCCCCGGCCAGGATCTCGGCCACCTTCCCGGTGCCGCCGGTGGGGCTGAACAGGATGGTCGTACAGTTCAAAGCAAATCCTCTCCTTGCTGTGCCGGCCGGCAAGCGGCCGACCGGCGTCCTATGGGTTAAGTGTAGCACCGGCGCGGGGGCCTGTCAAACGATGCAGCCGGGCTTTGGCGGCGGGGGTTTTGGCAGCGCGGCCGATTTGTGGTATACTGTTTTTATACGGATTTATGACACAGACCATACAGAGCCGGACGGCGGGCAGAGCCCCGGCGTCCGGCAGGAAAGGGGCGGCCAGCTTGCGGCGGGTGGATTTTGAAAACGGCGGCATTGTACAGAACATTCTGCAATCGGCATTTCTGATGCTGATTGCGCAGATTCTGAACCTGCTTTACAACATCGTGGACCGGGTCTACATTGCCCGCATCCCCGAGATCGGGACGGCGGCGCTGGGGGCGGTGGGGGTATGCTTCCCCGTCATCGTCATCATCACCGCCTTCAGCAACCTGTTCGGCACCGGCGGCGCACCGCTGTTCAGCATTGCCCGGGGCAGCGGCGATCAGGACAGGGCCCGGCGCATCCTGCACACCTGCTACACCCTGCTTGCCGGCTGCGCCCTGGTGCTGATGGCGGTCGGGCTGCTGTTTGCCAGGCCCATCCTTGCGCTGTTCGGCGCTTCGGACAACGCGATGCAGTACGCCCTGCCCTATATGGTCATCTACCTGCTGGGGACCCTGCCCTCGATGCTGACCACCGGGCTCAACCCCTTTGTCAACGCGCAGGGCTATGTGATGGTGGGGATGTCCAGCGTGGTGATCGGCGCGGTGGCCAACCTGGTGCTGGACCCCCTCTTCATCTTCGCCTTCGGCATGGGGGTGGCGGGGGCCGCGGCCGCCACGGTGCTGTCCCAGGTTTTGTCGGCGGTGTTCCTGCTCGGCTTTCTGCACCGGCGGGCAGAGTACCGCGTGCGCCTGCTGCCTTTGCGGGACCTGCTGGCCGGGCTGGCCCTGATCCGGGACATTGTCAGCCTGGGGACCGCCGGCTTCATCATGCAGCTGACCAACAGTCTGGTGACCATCAGCTGCAACAACGTGCTGGCGGCCACCGGCGGCGATCTGTATGTGTCGGTGATGACCATTCTGTCCAGCGTGCGGCAGATGGTGGAAACGCCGCTGGCCGCCATCACCGACGGTTCCTCCCCCATCATCAGCTACAACTACGGTGCCAGGCGGCCCGGTCGGGTCAGGCAGGCCTGCCTGATCATGGGGCTGCTGGCCTTCGGCTACGCCCTGGCGATCTGGCTGGTCATTCAGCTGGCGCCGCGGGTGCTGATCGCGGTTTTCAGCAGCGACCGCACCCTGCTGGCCGACACAGTGCCCGCCATGAAGCTCTATTTTTCCACCTTCATCTTCATGCTGCTGCAGTATGTGGGGCAAACGGTGTTCAAATCGCTGAACAAGAAACGGCAGGCGGTCTTCTTCTCGCTGCTGCGCAAGGTCATCATCGTGGTGCCGCTGACCTATCTGCTGCCCTATGCCTTCGGGCTTGGCACGGACGGGGTCTTTCTGGCCGAACCGATCTCCAACGTGATCGGCGGTTGCGCCTGTTTCCTGGCGATGCTGGCCACCGTTTGGCCGGAGCTCAAGGCAATGGCCGCCGACAGCGCCGCGCCCCGGTAAGGGGCGGGAACATCCCTTCGGAAAACAACTATTTTTTCCGGTTTGAGAAGGAGCGGGACCGACCGGCTTTTCCTGCCGGCTGACCGGCCCGGACAAATCAAAGCCACCCATTGAACGGGTGGTCAGACTGTCGAAAAAGTCTGAAATTGTCGCTGTCGGCGGACATGCGCCGACGACGGCGACACCGACAGGGAAATTTTACGGCAAATTGTGTGCGAGGAGCATAGCGACGAGTGCGCGATTTGCCGTGAAATTTTGTCGAAGGGGATACACAAGGGGAAACAGCCGCGTTAGGCGATTGCCGTGCGCGGCTGTTGCCTCTTGTGGAGCGTGTCGAGTTTCTCGACACGCTC
>DWWE01000012.1 GCA_019119835.1 Candidatus Gemmiger stercoravium
GGTCAGCCCGCTGCCCGGCGCCGGGCTGCAGCGGGGGCTTTACCGGGCCACCGAACTACTCACCGACGCCCGGCTGAACGCCCTGCCCGCCGACACCACGGTGGCCGGGCAGCCCCTGCGGTCGGCCGCCACCCCCTACGGCGCGGTGGAGCTGGTCTTCCCGCTGGAAGCGGGGGAACGGATCTTTACATCCCCCTGCCCGCTGGCCGACGGCACCACCGCCCTGCTCACCTGCAGGGCCGACAACACCCTGCAGCTGCGGGTGCTGGACGCAAGCTGGCAGCTGCTCGCCACCACCGACCTGGAGATCCCGGCGGGGGCCGAGGAGGATATGGCCGAACTCCGGCGGCTGCGGGGGGACGAGATCGCCCTGCAGCTGTATACCGGTCAGCCGGGGGACCCGGGTACGCTCTGGCTGCTGCGCATCCGGCAGGGCCGGCCCACCCGCGCCGCCCGGTTTGACGCGGCGGCCCTGGGGGAGGACGCCGACGTGCGGGCGGCCGGGCTGGACGAAACCGGCCGGCGGCTGCTGGTGGTCACGCTGGCCAGCCACACGGTCAGGGCCCGCCAGCCCGCTTACTATGCCGAAGTCGGGGACCCGGACACCGGTACCGTGTACGACGGGTTCCGGCTGCAGGTCTACGACCTGGACACCGGCCGCTGCCAGGCCCGGGCGCTGCTGGACACCCACGCCCGGCAGTCCTGGCGCGGGCAGGCCTGGGGGCTGGATTGGGAGCTTTCCGCCTTCCTGGCCGACCCGCTGGACCCCTGACCGATCAAAACCAAGGAGTGTGATCTCATGAAGCGCATCTGGAAACTGGCCGCCTGGCACTGGGTGCTGGTCCGGCCGACCTTCTTCCTCCTTTGCGGGGCGTTCGGGGCCCAGCAGCTGGCGGTCCTGCTCATCGCCGCCGCCCGGCCCGACGCCATCGGCCACAGCCTGGCCACCCTGTATGCGGCCTGCTGGCAGATGCCGCTGTTCCTGCTGGGGCTGGCCGGGGCGTTCCTGGCGGCGTCGGCGGTCGGCCGGGCCCGGACCGGCGTGACCCTGTGTACGCTGCCCGGCCCCCGCTGGCATCTGCCCGCCGCCCAAAGCCTGCTCTGCGGGCTGCTGGGGCTGGCCTTCACCGCCTGGCAGCTGCTTCTCTACGGGGTGGAATCCCCCCTGGTCACGGCGGTGCTGGCCCGCACGGCGGCCGGGCGGGTCTCGCCGGCGCTGCCCGCCGCCAGCCTGTACGCCCAGGCCGCCGCCCAGCCGCTGCTGCGGCTCATCGCCCCCACCTATCCGCTGGGCTGGGCGGCGCTGGCCGCGGGGCTCCTCTGCGTTTCGGTGCAGGCCGGGTGCCTGTTCTTCCACCGGGGGTGGGGGCGGGTCGTTTCGGCGGCGCTCTTTCTGGCCAGCTGCCTGGGCGGGCTGCTCACGGTCTATCTGGCGGATCGGCTGCATCGGCAGACCCCAATCAACGGCGGGGAGGCGGCGGCCGTCGCCGGGGGGATCGCCCTGTTGCTGCTGGCCCTGCCGCTGGCGGTCCAGTGGGGCTGGACCCTGTTCCGCCTGCGCCGCGGCGCACTGTTGTGAAAGGAGGCGTTCCCTATGAACAAACCCCGCATCCCCCGCACGCCCGCCCGCAGCCTGGCGGTGCTGGCGGCGGTGACCCTGGGCCTGCTGGCCGGCTGGGCGGTGTTCCGGGCGGCCGGCCGCGGCGCCCTGGACGCCCGGCTGCAGAACCGGCAGGGGGACCCGGCCGCGCTGCAGGGCTTCACCCTGCTCGGCCAGGTCCAGCACCTGAACGCCGGCGCCGTGACCACCTTCACGCTGGAGGACGGCGAATTCTGCAGCGAGACCCGGCTGGACACCAACACCCTGGCCGGCGCCACCAACTGGGACTACCAGCTCTACAGTGGGACGAACTGGACCATCGACCCCGCCGACCGGGCTGCCGTCAACGCCGCCGCGGTCCCGGACGGCGACACGCTGACCTCCACCGCCCCCCGCCTGGTGTGGATGGAGACCCTTTTCCTGCCCGACGGCACCGAGGTCCGCTTTCCGATAGCCACCTGGTCCGAAGAGACCCCTGTGACCGCCTACTGGGACCCGGTGGATGAGGAATGGACCGACTGGTGCGCTTTTGATGTGACCGACACCGAGGCGGAACTGCGGCCGGACCAGAACCTCGTCCCCTGGCAGGGGCGGTACTGCCTGACCCTGCCCCGGTCCACCGACCTGCAGGCCGCGGGGATCTACCGGGTGGAGGAATCTCTCACCGAGGCGGAAGCGCAGGCCCGGATGTCCGCCGTGCCGGTGGGGGCGGGCGGCGCCGCCGCGGCGGAGACCGCCCCCTACGGCCGTGTGCAGCTCTTCTACACGCCGGAGAACGCCGTGTTCGTGAGCGGCTGCCTGCCGGTGGGGGAGCTGCTGGCCGTGACCTGGCTGGACAAGGCCGGCACCCTCTCCCTCGACCTGGTGAACGGGGCGGGGCAGCGGGTGGACCGGCGCACCCTGACCGACCGGGCCACGGCCGAGACCCTGCGGATCACGCCGCTGCCCCGCCAGCGGCCGGGGGAGGCCGGCCTGTTGGTGCGCAGCCCGGGCCCGCAGGGCGGCGAGGAGGGGCAGCTTGTGGTGATGCGGGCGGAAAACGGCCGCCTGACCGCATACTGCCAATGCCCCTTGGCGGCGCAGGACGCCCTGCCGGTGTTCGCGGCGCTGGATGACACCGGCACCCGGCTTTTGCAGGTGGACAGAAAGGCGGAAGTCTGGGACTGGGAGGTCCGCGGCTACCATCGCGGTACGCTGGATTCGGCCTACGAACTGCGGGTGCAGGACCTGGACGACGGCGCGGTACTTTTCACCGCCGGCCTGACCGCCGGGGACTGGGCCTGGGGCACCCACCAGTCCGCCTCCCTCGGCAGGCTGGACGCACTGAGCATGATGCAATTCAACACACAGGTGTGGTTCCCCCACCTGACCGACGAGCCGACCCTGTAAGGAGGTTTCCCATGATCGAAGTCAACAATCTCAAAAAGACCTGGCGCCGCCGCGGCAAGACGGTGGGGCTGCTGGGGGCCAGCTTCACGGTGCCCACCGGCCAGATCGTGGGGGTGCTGGGGGATAACGGCGCCGGAAAAACCACCCTGCTGCGCACAATGGCCGGGCTGCTGCCCGCCGGGGGCGGCACGGCCCTGTTTGACGGCAGGCCCGCCGCCTGCCAGTATGAGCGGCTGAGCTTCCTCACCGGCGAGGGCAGCTACTATCCGTCCATGACGGTGGGGGAGTACGGCGCCTTCCTGGCCGACCTGCACCCGGCGTTCGACGCCGGGCGGTACCGGGCCTTCCTGGACTTTTTCAAGTTGGAGGAGGGGGACCGCATCGCCCGCCTGTCCACCGGCCAGAAAGCCCGGGTGGAGCTGGCCGCCGGCTTTGCCAAGCGGGTGGACTACTACCTGATGGACGAGCCCTTCCTGGGCAAGGACGCCTTCACCCGCAAGGATGTGCTCAAGCTGATGAGCGGGGTGCTGCGCGGCGGCGAGACCATCCTGCTCACCACCCACTATCTGGACGATGTGGAGCATTTCCTCGACCGGGTGCTGGTGCTGCACGGCGGGGTGATCGCCGATGATTTTCTGATGGAGGACCTGCAGCAGTCCGGCGAGACGCTGCTGGAACGCTTGGGGCGGACCTGCGGCTGGGACCCCGGCCACTACCTGCAGTTTGACCCCAAAGGGGAGGAATGACCATGCCGAAACTGACCCCGAACGAAGCCGCCCTGCTGCGGCTGCTCCAGGCCCACCGGGGCGAAGCCGTGCCCCGGGCCCGGCTGCTGGCCGGCGTGGGCTGGCCGCCGGACATCCGCACCCGCACGCTGGATGTCCACATCCAGCATCTGCGGCGCAAGCTAGGCCCCGCCGCCCGCATCGAGACAGTGTTCAAGGTGGGCTACCGGCTCAACACCTGACCCGCCGGCTGCAAAGCCCGGGACCTTTGGCAAAACAGGCGCCCAGCGCCAAAACACAACGACCCTCCCGGGAAGCCGCGGCTTCCCGGGAGGGTCGTTTTCCGGTTACTTGCAGGGCTGCCCCGGGGCGGCCCTTTTTCATGCCTTTTCGTCCGGCGGGGTGCTCACCCGCTCAAACACCCGCAGGATCTCGGGGTCGCTGAGCTTGATGCACCGCCCGCTGAGCCGGTGCAGGCTGTTGGATTCGGGAATCCGCCCGAAGGTCAGCCGCTGGGCGCACAGGGCCTGGGTCTTCAGGCCGGTGCGCTCGTTGAGCTTGCGGTTGCCGTACTTGATGTCCCCCAGCACCGGGTGGCCCAGGTAGGCCAGGTGCGCCCGGATTTGGTGGGTGCGGCCGGTCACCAGCCCGATGCGGCACAGCGCGAAGGGCCCCTGCCGGCGCAGCACCGTCACCTCGGTGATGATCTGCTTGTACCCCTCGCTCTGCCGGGCGTGGATGCGCACCTTGTTGCCCTTTTCGCTGTGCTGCAGCCAGGCTACATGCCGCCCGGCGGGCGGCGCACCCACCGTGATGGTCAGGTACTCCTTCTTCAGCCAGTCGTTGCGGATGATCTCGTTCATATCCCGCAGCGCGGCGTAGGTCCTGGCCGCCAGCACCAGCCCTTCGGTGCCCCGGTCCAGCCGGTTGCACAGCGCCGGGGCAAACCGCTGTTCGGCCGCCGGGTCATAGCGGCCCTCGGCGGTCAGCTGGGCTATGTAGGCGTCGATCAGGTTGGGGTCGCCGGTGCGGTCGCTGTGGCACAAAAGGTGGGCGGGCTTGTACAGCACCGCGATCTCCTCATCCTCATACACCACCTGCACCGGCGGGGACCGGCGCGGGGGCTTCGGCGCCGGCAATTCGGGGAAAAACTCGTCGTTCAGGTACAGCTGGATCACATCCCCCGCCGCCAGCCGGGTGTCCGGCTCGGCCCGCCGGCCGTTCACCTTGATCCGCTTGTTGCGGAAACTCTTGTACAGCAGGCTACGGGGCAGGCCCCGGGTCACCCCCTCCACAAAGCGGGACAGCCGCACCCCTTCCTCATTGCTCCCTGCGGTAAACTCTTTCATGCCTTCCTCCACTTTCCATTTCGTTGAGAATAGTATATAATAAAATCGGCTCTTCGTAAACCACAGGGATGGGAAGGAGATACCCCATGGCGCCGGACAAAAAGGACAAAAAGAAAGAAAAACCCCTCCACGCCGACCACCGGGCCCGTATGCAGGACCGGGTCCGCCGGGAGGGCCTGCCCAGCCTGGCCGCCCATGAGGTGCTGGAATACCTGCTCTACTTCGCCATCCCCCGCCAGGACACCAACCCCATCGCCCACCGGCTGCTGCAGCGGTTCGGCAGCTACTGCAACGTGCTGGACGCCAGCGAGGAGGAACTCTGCAAGGTGGAGGGCGTCGGCCCGGCCAGCGCCCGGCTCATCGCCTCGCTGCGCAAGTTCGAACAGTACTACCAGCTGCAGAAGCGCAAAGGCCGCACCCGCCCGCTTCGCACCGAAGCCGACCGCATCGAGTATGTCAGCGCCCTCTTCCTCACCGAGCAGGAGGAACGCTGCTATCTGGTGGCCATGAACGACCAGTGCCTGCCTTTGCGGGAGGTGCTGGTCTCCCAGGGGGCGCCCAACCATGTGGGCATCAACAGCCGCAAACTCGCCCGGGAGGCGGTGGCCAGCGGCTGTACCTGCGCCTACCTGGCCCACAACCATCCCAGCGGCATCGCGGTGCCCTCCCGGTCCGACCTGCTGGCCACCGCCCAGGTGGAACAGCTGCTGGGCACGCTGGGCGTCCATCTGCTGGACCACATCATCGTCGCGCCGGACAGCGCCGCCAGCATGATGCGCCAGTACCGGAGCGCCGGAGGCGACCGGCGCCCCGCGGTCGGCAGCACCGAGCTGCTGCTGGCCAGCGAACCGATCCTTCTGCTGGACGGGGAGGCGGACCCGCCCCGCCCCGACCCCCCGCAGCCCTGACCCCCGCCGGCCGCCCCGCAGACGATGCGCCCGGGTACCGCCCGAATCCACTCTGAATACACAAAGATGCCGCCCCTTTCGGGGCGGCAAGACTGTTGTAGAGATGTGGGGCGCTCACGGGGCGGCCGGTCGCCCGGGCAAAACCCGGCGCGGCGGCGCCCGGCGCAGGGGGGGGACTTACTCCTCCGGCACCAGCAGGCCGTATCCGCCGTCCGCCCGGCGGTACACCGCTTCGATGCCGCCGCTGTCCACGCTGCGGAACAGGAAGAAGCTGTGCCCCAGCAGATCCATCTGCAGGATGGCCTCCTCGGTGGTGCAGGGCTTGACCGAGAAATGCTTTTCCCGCACGACGGTCATCGGATCTTCCGCCACCTGCGGGGCTTCGGCGGCCGCCGCGGCGGTCAGCTTGTCGCCCAGGCGCTTGCGGTGTTTTACCACCCGGCGCACCAGCAGATCCACGGCATCGGTCAGGGCGTCCTCCATGCGTTCGGCGGTCTTCTCGGCCCGCATGGTCAGCGAACCGCTGCGCATCGTCAGCTCGACCGTCTGTCCGCTCTTTTCCACCGTCACGGTCACCTGGGCCGCGGGCTCCTCGGGGAAGAACTTATCCAGCTTGGCCAGCTTCTTCTCCGCCAGATCGATGAAACTCTGCTTCAAGGTGACACGGCGACCGGTACATGTGACTTTCATAGGACAACCTCCCTTATTCGGCGCGCACCCGGCGGGGGCGCGCCGGCTTCTCGGCGCCCGGCCGCGTCGGGGCCGGCCTTCGGCGGGCGGGTTACCGTACCTTTATTATAGCAATCTCTCTGCGAAAAGTAAAATACTTTTACGGAAATCCCATAAAATTTGTAAAATGTTCACAAAGACCCGGCCTGGCCGGGCGGGAGCACCCATGGATAAATATACCGCCCTCAAAACCTATTTCGGCCACACCGCCTTCCGCCCCGGCCAGGAAGCCGTCATCGACGCGCTGCTGGCCGGGCGGGACGTGCTGGCCGTCATGCCCACCGGCGCCGGCAAGTCAGCCTGCTACCAGATCCCGGCGGTGCTGCGCCGGGGGGTCACGCTGGTCGTCTCGCCGCTGATCTCGCTGATGCAGGACCAGGTCGCCGCTTTGCGGGAAGCCGGCATCCCCGCCGCCTGCATCCACTCCGGCCAGGCCGAGGAGACCTGCCGGGAGATCGTCTCGTCGGCGCTGGACGGCGCCTTCCGCATTCTGTATGTGGCGCCCGAGCGGCTGGAGACCGACAGCTTCCTCCACCTGGCCCTGCGGCTGGATGTGGGGCTGGTGGCGGTGGACGAAGCCCACTGCGTCTCCCAGTGGGGGCAGGATTTCCGCCCCAGCTACCTGAAGATCGCGGATTTTCTCGCCCGGCTGCCCCGCCGCCCGGTGGTGGGGGCCTTCACCGCCACCGCCACCGAACAGGTCAAGGCGGACATCGCGGCGCTGCTGGGGCTGCGCGACCCGCTTACCCTGACCACCGGCTTCGACCGGCCCAACCTCTATTTCGCGGTGGCCCGCCCCCGGGACAAGGAACGCTATGTGGAGGAGTACATCCTCGACCACCCGGGCAAAAGCGGCATCGTCTACTGCGCCACCCGCAAAAGCGTCGAGTCTCTCTGCCGCCAGCTGCGGGCGGCGGGCATCCCGGCCACCCGCTACCACGCCGGGCTGGAAACCGGCGAACGGCAGAAGAACCAGGAGGATTTCGTCTACGACCGCCGCCGGGTCATGGTGGCCACCAACGCCTTCGGCATGGGCATCGACAAATCCAATGTGAGTTTCGTGCTGCATTATAATATGCCCAAAAACCTGGAAAACTACTACCAGGAAGCCGGCCGCGCCGGCCGCGACGGCGAAAAGGCCGAGTGCATCCTGCTGTTCTCGCTGGGGGATGTGCAGACCGCCCGCTATTTCATCGACAACAATACCGACAACGAGGACCTGACCCCCGCCCAGGCCGGGACGGTCCGGGCCCGGGAGCTGGAACGGCTGGACCGGATGGTGGCCTACTGCAAGACCACCCGCTGCCTGCGGGGGATGCTGCTGGAATATTTCGGCGAACACCACCCCGGCAAGTGCGGCAACTGCGGCAACTGCTGCGGCGATTTTGTGGAGACCGACATCACCACCGAAGCCCAGAAGATCCTCTCCGGCCTGGCCCGCATCCAGAAGCGCTGGCCCGGCGGGCTGGGGGTGGTGGCGCTGGTGCAGATGCTGCGGGGCAGCCGGGACAAAAACACCCTGAACCGCGGGCTGGACCGGCTGCCCACCTACGGCATCATGAAGGACACCCCGCCCGCCCGGATGCGCCAGTACCTGGACGCACTGGAAGAGCAGGGCTATGTGGTGCCCGCCGGCGACGAGTACCCGGTGCTGCGGCTGGGGGCGCCGGCCGGCGAGGTGCTGTTCCGCGGCCGCACCGTCACCATGACCGAGCGCCGCCCCGCCCCCCGGCCAGCGCCCTCGGCCGGCCGCCCCGCCCGCCGGCCGCAGCCTGCCGGCGCCGACGCCGACAGCCTGCTGGACCGGCTCAAGGCGCTGCGCAACCAGCTGGCCCAGCGGCAGCACCTGCCCGCCTATGTGATCTTCACCAACGCCTCCCTCACCGAGATGGCCGAAAAGCGCCCGCGCACCACCGGCGACTTCCTGCGCATATCGGGGGTGGGCGACGCCCGGGCCCGGCGCTACGGCATGGAATTTCTGCGGGTCATCGCCGAGTACCAGCGGGAACACCCGGAGGAATGAACCGGCCGGCCCGGGGCAAAAATTTCCCCGGGCGGACCCTTTACTTTCCCGGGCGGTTGTTCTATAATAGGGACAGAATGTAACACCATATAGTTGTTAAAACGATTTTAGGTTGTTAAAACCGGCCGCGCCCCGGCGCGCCGCAACAGGGGAGGGCACCATGACCGAGACCAACGAGAGCATTTTTCACCTGCAGGCTCCTTTTGCCCCCACCGGCGACCAGCCCCAGGCCATCGAGGCGCTGACCCGCGGCGTGCTGGCCGGCGACAAGGGCCAGACGCTGCTGGGGGTGACCGGCTCGGGCAAGACCTTCACGATGGCCAACATCATCGCCCGATGCAACCGCCCCACCCTGATCCTTGAACCCAACAAGACGCTGGCCAGCCAGATCTGCACCGAGATGCGGGGCTTTTTCCCCGACGATGCGGTGGAATATTTTGTCTCCTACTACGACTATTACCAGCCCGAAGCCTACATCCCCTCCACCGACACCTACATCGAGAAGGACAGCGCCATCAACGACGAGATCGACCGGCTGCGCCATTCGGCCACCGCGGCGCTGTCCGAGCAGCGCAACGTCATCATCGTGGCCAGCGTCTCCTGCATCTACTCCCTGGGCGACCCCATCGACTACCGCAGCATGGTCATCAGCCTGCGCCCCGGTATGCAGATGGACCGGGACGAGCTCTGCCGCCGGCTGGTCAAGCTGCAGTATGAGCGCAACGATGTGAACTTCATCCGCAACAAGTTCCGGGTCCGGGGGGATATTGTGGACATCCACCTGGCCTACAACGACGAGCTGGCCATCCGGGTGGAATTTTTCGGCGACGAGATCGACCGCATCTGTGAGTTCGACCCCCTCACCGGCGAGCGGCGCAATGTGGTCAGGCATGTGGCGATCTTCCCGGCCTCCCACTACATCGTCGGGCCGGAGAAGATGCAGGCCGGCCTGGCCAAGATCCGGCAGGAGATGGAGGAGCAGGTCCGCGCCTTCACCGAGGACGGCAAGCTCATCGAAGCCCAGCGCATCGCCCAGCGCACCAAATATGACATGGAGATGCTGCAGGAGGTGGGCACCTGCAAGGGCATCGAAAACTATTCCGCCGTGCTGTCCGGCCGGGCGCCCGGGTCCACCCCCACGACGCTGCTGGACTATTTCCCCGAGGATTTCCTGCTGCTGGTGGACGAAAGCCACGTCATGCTGCCCCAGGTGCGGGGAATGTTCGGCGGCGACTACAGCCGCAAAAAGACGCTGGTGGAATACGGCTTCCGCCTGCCTTCGGCCTTTGACAACCGCCCGCTGCGGTTTGAGGAGTTCGAGTCGAAGGTCGGCCAGACCATCTTTGTCAGCGCCACCCCCGGCGACTATGAGAAAGCCCACTCCTCCCGGGTGGCCGAGCAGGTCATCCGCCCCACCGGCCTGCTGGACCCGCAGATCAGCGTGCGCCCGGTGGAAGGCCAGATCGAGGACCTGCTGGGCGAGATCCGCACCCGCATCGACCGGGGCGAGCGGGCCCTGGTCACCACCCTGACCGTCAAGATGGCCGAGGACCTTACCGACTATCTGGAGGAGCACGGCGTCAAGACCAAGTATATGCACCACGAGGTGGACACCTTCGAGCGCATGGAGATCATCAAGGACCTGCGCACCGGCGCCATCGACGTGATCGTCGGCATCAACCTGCTGCGGGAAGGTCTCGACCTGCCCGAAGTTTCGCTGATCGCCATTCTCGACGCCGACAAGGAAGGGTTCCTGCGCAGCGAGACAAGCCTGATCCAGACCATCGGCCGCGCCGCCCGCAACGCCAACGGCATGGTCATCATGTATGCCGACGAGGTCACCCCCAGCATGGAGCGGGCCATCCGGGAAACCGAGCGCCGCCGCGCCATCCAGGACGCCTACAACCAGGCCCACGGCATCGTGCCCCGGACCATCGTCAAGGCCATCGGCGGCGGGCTGGAGATCAGCATGTCGGAGGAGAACAAAAAGATGCGCCGGCGCCGCATGAGCCGCGCCGAGCGGGAACAGACCATCGCCCGCCTGACCCGCGAGATGAAGGAGGCCGCCAAGCTGCTGCAGTTTGAACACGCGGCCTTCCTGCGGGACGAGATCGCCCGGCTGGAGCGGGGCGAAGACCCGGACACCGACGCCGGCGAGCGCCGGGCCGCGGACAAGAAGCGAAAAGGCAGGAGGAAGACAAAGTGAGCCCCCAGAAGAAAATCGCCATCGACGCCAACCAGCGCATCGTCATCAAAGGTGCGCGGGAACACAACCTGAAAAACGTCGATCTGATGCTGCCCCGCAACAAGCTGATCGTCATGACCGGCCTGTCCGGGTCGGGCAAGTCCAGCCTGGCCTTCGACACCATCTATGCCGACGGCCAGCGCCGGTATATGGAAAGCCTTTCCAGCTACGCCCGGCAGTTCCTGGGCCAGATGGAAAAGCCGGATGTGGACGAGATCACCGGCCTGTCGCCGGCCATCTCCATCGACCAGAAGACCACCTCCCACAACCCCCGGTCCACCGTCGGCACCGTCACCGAGATCTACGACTATCTGCGCCTGATGTACGCCCGCATCGGCATCCCCCACTGCCCGGTCTGCGGCCGGCCCATCAGCCAGCAGAGCGTGGACGAGATGGTGGACGAGGTCATGCGCCTGCCCGAGCGCACCCGCTTCCAGGTGCTGGCGCCGGTGGTGCGGGGCCGCAAGGGCACCCAGGCCAAGGAGCTGGACGCCGCCCGCCGGGGCGGCTACGCCCGGGTGCGCATCGACGGCAACATGTATGATCTGGACGAGGAGATCCGGCTGGAAAAGAACATCAAGCACACCGTCGAGATCGTGGTGGACCGGCTCTCCATGTCGGACACCATCCGCAGCCGGCTGGCCGACTCCCTCGAAACCGCCCTCTCGCTCACCGGCGGACTGGTGACGGTGGATGTGATCGGCGGCGAGCCGATGACCTTCAGCCAGAACTATGCCTGCCCCGAGCACGGCGTCTCCATCGAGGAGCTCAACCCCCGGATGTTCAGCTTCAACAACCCCTTCGGCGCCTGCGAGACCTGCACCGGCCTGGGCACCTTCATGAAGGTGGACCCGGCCCGCATCCTGCCCGACCGGCGCAAGTCCATCCGGGAAGGGGGCATCAAGGCCAGCGGCTGGTATTATGCCGAGGGCTCCATCTCCGAAATGTACTACAAGGCCCTTGGCAAGCGCTACGGCTTTACGCTGGACACGCCGCTCAAGGACATCCCCAAGGAAGGGCTGGAGGCCATCCTCTACGGCACCAAGGGCGAAAAGATCGAGATGCAGCGGGAGAACATGTTCGGCTCCGGCACCTACAAAAACGAGTTCGAGGGCATCGTCCCCAACCTGGAACGCCGCTTCCGGGAGACCGGCAGCGAGTGGGTCAAGGAGGAGATCGCCCAGGTCATGTCCAGCGAGGAATGCCCCGCCTGCCACGGCAAGCGGCTCAAGCCCGCCAGCCTGGCGGTGACGGTGGGCGGCATCAACATCGCGGATTTCTGCGAGATGAGCATTCAGCAGGAGCTGGATTTCATCGAGACCGCCAAGGTCTCGGAGCGGGA
>DWWE01000114.1 GCA_019119835.1 Candidatus Gemmiger stercoravium
TTCCGGGACCCCCGCTGGGGCCGCGGCCAGGAAACCTACGGCGAGGACCCCACCCTCACCGCCAGGCTGGCGGTGGGCTTCATCCGGGGCGTCCAGGGGCAGGGGGAGTACCTGCTGGCCGCCGCCTGCGCCAAGCATTTTGCGGTCCACTCGGGGCCGGAGGCGCTGCGCCACAGCTTTGACGCCCGGGCCACCCCCCGGGATATGGAGGAAACCTACCTGCCCGCCTTTGAAGCCTGCGTGCGGGAAGGCCGGGTGGAGGCGGTCATGGGCGCCTACAACCGCACCAACGGCGAAGTCTGCTGCGCCAGCCCCGCTTTGCAGAAGATCCTGCGCGGGGACTGGGGCTTTGCCGGGCATTTCGTCTCGGACTGCTGGGCGGTGGCGGACTTCCACAGCCACCACAAGGTCACCGCCCGGCCGGAGGAATCGGTCCGCCTGGCGCTGGAAAACGGCTGCGACCTGAACTGCGGCTGCACCTACCAGAAGATCCTCAGCGCGGTGGCCCAGGGGGTGCTGGACCCCCGGCTCGTCACCCGGTCCTGCGTGCGGCTGTTCACCACCCGCTTTATGCTGGGCCTGTTTGACAAGACCGAGTACGACGGCCTGGGCCGGCTGGATGTGGAGACCCCCGAACACCTGGCCCTGGCCGAACAGGCCGCCCGGGAAAGCCTTGTGCTGCTGAAAAACGACGGCCTGCTGCCGCTGGCCCTGCGCCCGGGGCTGACCATCGGGGTCATCGGGCCCAACGCCAACAGCCGCCGGGCGCTGGTGGGCAACTACCACGGCACCGCCAGCCGGTATGTCACGGTGCTGGAGGGCATCCAGGACGCCGCCGCCGCGGCCGGCGCCCGGGTGCTGTATGCCGAGGGCAGCGACCTTTTCCGCCCCCATGCCGAGGCGATCTCGATGAACGCCGGCTACACCGAGCAGGAACTGGCCGACCGGCTGGCCGCCGACACCCCCGAGGAGCGCATCCGCCGGCTGTACGCGGCCGCCTGGGACCACAGCCTGCCCGACCGGCTGGCCGAGGCCCGGTCGGTGGCGGACTGCGCCGATGTGCTGGTGCTGGTCACCGGCCTGGACGAGACGATGGAAGGGGAGGAAGGGGACGCCGGCAACGCCTATGCCTCCGGCGACCGGCTGGACCTGGCCCTGCCCGCCGGCCAGCAGCGGCTGCTGGCCGAACTGCTGGACTGCGGCAAACCGGTGGTGGTGGTCAACATGACCGGCAGCGCCGTGGACCTGCGCCTGCCCCAGCAGAAAGCCGGCGCGATCCTGCAGGCATGGTACCCCGGCGCCGCCGGCGGCCGGGCGGTGGCCCAGGTGCTGTTCGGCCAGGCGTCCCCCGCCGGCAAGCTGCCGGTCACCTTCTACAACAGTGTGGACGACCTGCCCCCCTTCACCGACTATGCCATGGCCGGCCGCACCTACCGCTACCACCAGGGGCCGGTGCTCTACCCCTTCGGCTACGGGCTCACCTACGGCGACTGCCGGGTCACCGGGGCCGGCTGGGAACCGGACGGGGCGGACGGCTTCCGCCTGTGGGCCCGGGTGCGCAACGACGGCGCCGAGACCGACGAGGTGCTGCAGGTCTACGTCCGCCCCGAAGACACCCCCTGGGCCACCCCCAACCCGGCGCTGGGGGCCTTCCGCCGCATCCATCTGGCCCGCGGCGGGCAGGACCGGGTGGAGCTCGCCCTGCCCCGCCGGGCCCTCACCACGGTGGACGAGGCCGGCGAACGCCGGCTGCGCGGGCGGCGGTTCACCCTCTACCTGGGCTTCTCCCAGCCCGACGCCCGCAGCGTGGCCCTCACCGGCCGCGAACCCTTCGCCCTCTGCCTGACCCTGCCCTGACGGCGCCCGCCCGGCAGCTTTCCCGCCATTCCCTGCACCGGGCCCCCGGCCGGCAGCTTTCCCGCCATTCCCTGCACCGGGCCCCCGCCCGGAAGAATGAGGAGTGATTCCCATGATCTATCATGTTCAAAGCAGTGCGCCGGCGGGCGGCGACGGCAGCCCGCAGCATCCCTTCCGCAAGATCAGCCGGGCGGCGGAGCTGGCCGCCCCCGGCGACACCGTCCTGATCGGGGACGGCGTGTACCGGGAATGGGTCAGCCCCCGCCTGGGCGGGCTGGGGCCCAACCAGCGCATCACCTACTGCGCCACCCCCGGGACAACGCCTGGTCCCGCGACCCGGCCAAGGGCGGCACCCAGACCTATACCGAGATGGTCTTCGCCACCCTGCAGGACGGCTGGAGCCGGGACAAGGTCGGCGGGCACATCGTCCGCCGCAACGAGATCTACAACTGCGGCCAGGCCGGCATCGTGGGCTGCATGGGCGGGGCCTTCTCCACCATTGCCGACAACCACATCCACCACGTCAACATCCGGGGCGAATTCTCCGGCGCCGAGATGGCCGGCATCAAGCTGCACGCCGCCATCGACGTGGTCATCGACCACAACGTCATCCACGACTGCAACAAGGGCATCTGGCTGGACTGGCAGGCCCAGGGCGCCGCGGTGCGCCGCAACCTGCTCTACCGCAACGATCGGGAGGAAGACCTCTTCCTGGAAGTCTGCCACGGCCCCTGCCTGGTGGAAAACAACGTCCTGCTGTCGGCCCGCAGCTTCCTCAACGTCTCCCAGGGCACGGCCTGCCTGCACAACCTGTTCGCCGGCAAGCTGCTGGCCGTGCCGGACACCAACCGCTTCACCATGTACCACCTGCCCCACTCCACCCAGGTGGGGGGCGTCATGCTGGTCTACGGCGGGGACGACCGGGTGCTGTACAACATCTTTGCGGGCAGCACCCGGCAGGTCTGGCAGGACGGCGCCTACGGCACCGCCTGCTACCAGGCATACAGCCACGAAGCCGCCCCCAGAAGCCGGGACAACGACACCCCCGCCGCCGATCTGGGCCGTACCCTGCCGGTGACCGCCCGGCAGAACCTCTACCTGCACGGCGCCGAATGCTGGCAGTGGGAGACCGACCCCCGCGCCCTGCCGGACTTTACGGCGCAGATCACGGTGGAGGAGCGGGACGGCGAGATCTGGCTGTGTACCAACCTGGAGGAGATCGCCGCCGCGCTGGAGGCCTGGCGGGTGGACCGGGCGGACACCGGGATGCTGGGCGCGGCCTTCCAGCCCGGCCAGCCCTTTGAAAACCGGGACGGCACCCCCTACCGCACCGAGACCGACCTGGC
>DWWE01000115.1 GCA_019119835.1 Candidatus Gemmiger stercoravium
TGTTCTTTCATGACTGAAAGAACCAAAGGTCCCGCCGTTTCGATGCGGCGGCCGCCGACCAGGGGTCCGCAGGACCCCTGGACCCCCCGCACGGTATCGTTGCGCGGCCATTTTTGTGAGCTCCTGCCGCGCCGGCCCACCCTTGACGGGCCGGCGCACAGCGTGCATCTCCATAACCCTTACGCCGCGGAACCCCCCACCCTCCATCTTTTCATCCCCGCCGCATTGTGGTATACTCGGTATGGAAACGCAGAATGAACGACAAAGTACCGACAAAGGAGTGTTTTTGCCATGCCAGCTTCTTATGTGATCTTTACCGAATCCACCGGCGACCTGACCCCCGCGCTGATCGAGGCCGCTGACCTGCGGGTGCTGCCGATGGCCTTTACCCTGGACGGGAAGGAGTACCGCAACTACCCCGACGGGCGGGAGATGTCCTCCCACGATTATTACGAAAAACTGCGGGCCGGCAGCCTGTGCACCACCAGCCAGGTGACGATGCTGGAATTCCAGCAGGCTTTCACCCCGGTGCTGGAAGCCGGGCAGGACATCCTGTACCTGGCCTTTTCCAGCGGGCTGTCCGGCACCTACCAGAGCGGCTGCATCGCCGCCGAGGAACTGAAGGAAAAGTTCCCCGCCCGGCGGATCGTATGCGTGGACTCGCTGCAGGCCAGCATGGGCGAAGGGCTGTTCTGCTACCTGGTGGGCAAAAAGCGCTGCCAGGGCGCCGACCTGGACACCGCCGCCGACTATGCCCGGCAGATCGCCCCGCAGGTCTGCGCCTGGTTCACGGTGGACGACCTGATGTTCCTGAAACGGGGCGGCCGGGTCAGCGGCGCGGCGGCGGTGGCCGGCACGCTGCTGGGCATCAAGCCGGTGCTGCATGTGGATGAGGAAGGCCACCTGATCCCCAAGGAAAAGGTCCGCGGCCGCCGCGCCAGCCTGGACGCCCTGGTCAAGCACTTTGAGGCCACCGCCCTGGACAAGACCGGCGGCACCGTCTTCATCAGCCACGGCGACTGCGCCGACGACGCCCGCTATGTCATCGACAAGCTCCGCGCCCTGGGCGTCAAAGAGATCGAGATGGGCGACATCGGCCCGGTCATCGGCGCCCACAGCGGCCCCGGCACCGTCGCGCTGTTCTGGCTGGGCAGCGCGAGGTAACAGTGCGCCATGTCCGGGTATCTGTCGGCCATCGGGCAGGGGCTGGTCTTCTTCCCGCTGGCCGCGCTGCTGCTCACCCTGCCCTACATCGCCTGGAACTACCGCCGCTACGGGTCGGTGCTGAGCCTGCGCATCCTGATCGTCTATTCCTTCATCCTTTACCTGATCTGCGCCTACTGCCTCGTGATCTTCCCGCTGCCCTCGGGGGCCGAGGCCGCCGCCCTCTCCGGCCACAAGATGCAGCTGGTGCCCTTCTCCTTTTTGGCCGACTTCGCCAGGGAAGCCCGGGGCGCCGGCAGTTTTCCGGCGGCGGTGCGGGCGGTGCTTGGCAGCAGCGCCTTCCTGGTCACCGGCTTCAACCTGCTGCTGACCCTGCCCTTCGGGGTGTATCTGCGGTATTACTTCGGCTGCGGGGCCCGGCGGACCCTGCTGCTCGCCTTTCTGCTCTCGCTGTTTTTCGAGCTGACCCAGCTTTCGGGGCTGTACGGCATCTACCCGGGCAGCTACCGGCTGTTTGATGTGGACGACCTGATCGTGAACACCGCCGGCAGTATGCTGGGCTATGCCCTTGAACCCCTGGCCGCCCGGCTGCTGCCCACCCGCGCCCAGATCGACCGGGCCAGCATGGCCCGCAGCCGGCATGTGTCGCTGCTGCGCCGGTTTGTGGCGCTGGGGTACGACGGGGTGGTCTGGCTGGCGCTGGGGGTGTCGGTGTCGGTGCTGCTGAGCCTGGCCGGCCCGCTGCCCGAACCGCTGCGCCAACTGGGCGCCGCGGTGGATGGTTTCTGGCCCGGCGGGCTGGGGGCGCTGGGCTGGACGGCCTACCTGTCGGTCTGCCCGATGCTGCTGGGCGGCCAGACGGTGGGCCACCGGCTGACCCGGCTGCGGATCGTGGAGCCGGACGACCGACCCCCGGTGTGGTACCAGTACCCGCTGCGCTACGGCAGCCTGATGCTGGTGCTGGGCGGCGTGCCCCGGCTGGCCGCCCTGGCCCTGGACGCGCTGGCCGCCCTGCCCGGCCTGCCGGCGCTGGCCCCGGCGCTGCTGCAGCTGGCCCTGATGGGGCTGTGGATGCTGGCGCTGCTGTTTGAGGTGCTGCGCATGGCCATGCACGAACCGCTGTTTTACGAGCGGTTCAGCCACACCCGGCTGGTCACCACCATCCGCCCGCCCCGGGACCCGGACTCCTTCTATCTGCCCGAAGGCCGGGAGGATTCCGAGACCTTCGCCACCACCGGCCACCGATAAGGCCGGGCGTACCAAAAATTCCCCACCGCCGCCGGCGGCTGAGACTGTCTAAAATCGTCGCTGTCGGCGGACATGCGCCGACGACAGCGACACCGACAGGGAAATTTTGCGGCAAATTGTGTGCGAGGAGCTTTGCTCCGAGTGCGCGATTTGCCGTAAAATTTTGTCGAAGGGCTGCGGAGCCGAGCGCCGCCTGCGGCGGATGCAGCGAGGCGGAGCAGGGGCAGC
>DWWE01000116.1 GCA_019119835.1 Candidatus Gemmiger stercoravium
GACACGGGGGGTCCAGGGGTCCTGCGGACCCCTGGTCGGCGGCCGCCGCATCGAAACGGCGGGACCTTTGGTTCTTTCAGTCATGAAAGAACAACGATGCAACGAGATGTTGGCAAAAAGACGGCCGCCAAGCCAAACCCGATAACCAAGCAACAAGGCCACGCCCGCTAGAGCCAATAAAGAGAAAATGCAGCGCTGGCGGCGGGGCGGGGTGCGGGGTTTCCCGCAGGGTGAGAACCCCCGGCAGGCCCGCCAGGCCAATTTTGGCAGCGTGGGCAGCAGGACAGGGTGCGAGGTTTTCCGCAAAGAGGTCGGCGCCGGCGGGGGCGCGGGGACCCCCGCAAAGTAACCGCCCCCGGAAAGCCCGCTAGGCCAATTTTGGCAGCGCTGGCAGCAAGACAGGGTGCGAGGTTTCCCGCAAAGAGGGCGGCGCCGGTGGGGGTGCGGAGCTCGCCCGCAAGTGCGCGGCAAGGCGGGGCCGCGGGAACTCTCCGCAAAACGCCCGCCCCCGCCCGCACAGTCGCACACCAAAGGGAAGGCGCACAGGGGGGCTCGCCGGGGGGCGGCGCCCACCGGCAAAAAATAACTTCAGTTTTTTACTGTTCGTTTTTGAACCGGACCGGCAGTACCAGGTAGATATAGTCCTTGCCTTCGGTGGGCAGCAGCTTCACCGGGCTCAGGGGTCCGTTGATCTCCATAAGCATCTGCTCGGCTTTGGAGTTGCGCAGCGCGTCCAGCATATAGCGGTTGTTGAAGCCGATCTCCACCGTGTCCCCCTCCATCGAGACCGGGGGGAACTCGTCCACCACTTTGCCCAGGGCGGTCTGGCAGCGCACCGTGATCTTGTCCGCCGCAAAGGTGATGCGCAGCGGGTTTTTCAGCCGCTCGGTGATGATCAGCGACGCCCGCTCGATGGTCTCGATAAAGCGGCGGCAGTCCACCACCACCCGGGTGCGGGCGCCCTGGGGGATCACGCTTTCATAATTCAGGAAATCCCCCTCGATCAGCCGGCTCATGATGGTGTAGCCGTTGGTGGTAAAAACCACATACCGGCGGTTCGCGTCGATCTGGACCGGGTCTTCGCCCCCGCCCATGACCTTGAGCAGCTCCTGCAGCGTCTTGGCGGGAATGATGATCCGGATGTCCCGGCTGCACTCCACATCCCGCTGCAAAATCGCCAGCCGGTACCCGTCCAGCGCAACGATGGTCAGGCTGCCCGGCTCCATCACAAACAGCTCGCCGGTGTGGGCGGGCTTTTTGTCGTCCTGGGCCACCGCATAAATGGTCTTTTCGATCATTTCCCGCAGTTGTGCGGTCTCCATCTTGATGGCGTAGTCCGCTTTGGTGTTGGGCAGGCTGGGGTAATCGCTGGCGTTCATGGCCGGGATCTCAAATTCCGCCACCCCGCCGCTGATGATCGCCATGCCCTCGTCGTCCATGTCGATCACCACATTGCCGGCGGGCATCCGGCTGACCATCGAACCCAGCAGCTTGGCGTCCAGCACCATCTCGCCGGGTACCAGCACGTTGCAGTCGATGGTGGTGGTGATGCCCATTTCCATATCATAGCCGGTCAGGGTCAGTTTGAACCCGGCGGCCTGGAGGTAGATGCCCTCCAGCACCGGGATGGCCGACCGGTTCGTGATGGCCCGGGACACGCCCTCGATGGCGGCAGCCAGCAGGGACTTTTCGCATTCGATCTTCAAGTTCTTGTCACCTCATATTCGGTCAGAGTGAGCCCGCCGCGCAGCGGGACGGAAATCGGCTTCTGCGGTCCTATTGGCAGAAAACTATAAACTTTGATAGTCGTAGTAGTAGGGGGCGTGGAAACGGTGGAAAACCTGCCCCGCCCCGCTCAGGAAGCGGCTTTGCGGGCGTTGGTTTTTCTTAAAAACGCCGTGGAAGTTTTTTCGCCCTTTGTTGACAACCCGAGTTGTCCACACCGGCGGTGGAAAACAAAGTGGAATATGTTGAAAACTCCGTTGAAAGTGTGGAAAACGCGATTTTTCGCCTGATTTTGGAATTTTTTGGCGAAACGCCCCCGCCGCGCCCCGCCGGCCCGGCGCCCCGGAAACCCCGACTTTTCAGCGCCCCAGCGAACAAAACCGCGGACCTTGAAAACCCTGTTGAAAACCTCTCAAAATTTTCCGCCCCGTTTCCCCCTCATTTTCCCCTTCCCCGCCCCAAAAGTTTTGCACAAAAATCCAGTGACGGGAAAAGGACCGATCAAGAGAACGCAGCGGCGCGGCGCGGGAGGGTGTGGAATTTCCCGCGGCGTGAGTGGTGCCGGCCGGCCCGCCAGCCAATTTTGGCAGCGTGAGCAGCGCGGCGGGGTGAGGGGTTTCCCGTAAAGCACCGCCGCCGGTAAGCCCGACAGGCCAATAAAGAGAAAATGCAGCGTGAGCGGCGGGGCAAGGTGCGGGGGTTCCCGCTGCGTGCGGGGCTCCGGAAAGCCCGCTAGCCAATTTTGGCAGCGTGAGCAGCGAGGGAGGGCGCGGGGTTACCCGGTCACCAGCGTAAAGGCCATGGAGATGCAGGTCGGGCGGCGCCCCGTCTACGGTGGGGCGCCGCAGCACCCGCCGAAAATCGCCGCCAACGCATCGATACGGGGGGTCCAGGGGTCCTGTGGACCCCTGGTCGGCGGCCGCCGCATCGAAACGGCGGGACCTTTGGTTCTTTCAGTCATGAAAGAACAACGATAATTCGAGAAGTTGGCAAAGAGATGACCACTCAGGCCGGACCCTTTGGTTCTTTCGCCCGGCGAAAGAACAAGAATCCCCCCTCAGGTCCTGATATTCTTCGTAATATCATCCACCATCTCTTTAAGATGCCGGTCCTTGCCGATATTCTTCTCCATCGTGTTGATGGAATACACCACGGTGGAATGATCCCGGCCGAACTCCGACCCGATGGCCTCCATGCTCATGCCGGTGATCTCCCGGATGATGTACATGGCCATCTGCCGCGCCGCGCTCACATTGGCGTTGCGCTTTTTGCCCCGGATGTCGGCGGGCATCACATTGTAGGTGCGGGCCACCTCGTTGATGATCTTCTCAATGGTCACCGGGATGGGCTGCTGGTCGTTCAGCGTGTCCTTGATGGCGGTGGTGGTCACCCCGATGCAGGGGGCGATGCCCTCCAGCATGTAGTAGGCGTTGAGCTTTTTCACCGCCCCTTCCAGCTGGCGGATGTTCTGCTTGAGATGGTTGGCGATGTACTCGGCCACATCATCGGGCAGGTCCAGGTTGAGCAGCTCGGCCTTGCGCTTGACGATGGCCACCCGGGTCTCGAAATCCGGCGGCTGGATGTCGGCGGTCAGGCCCCATTCAAACCGGGTGCGCAGCCGCTCTTCCAGGCTTTTGATCTCCTTGGCCGGGCGGTCGCAGGCCAGCACGATCTGCTTGCCGGCGTTGTGCAGGGTGTTGAAGGTGTGGAAAAACTCTTCCTGGGTGGCTTCCTTGCCGGCGATGAACTGGATGTCGTCGATCAGCAGCACGTCGGCTTCCCGGTAGGTCTGGCGGAACAGCTCGGTGGTGTTGTTGCGCACCGCCGTGATGATCTCGTTGGTGAACTTTTCACAGTCCACATAGACGATGTTGAAATCCGGGTGGTTCTTTTTGATCTCGATCTGGATGGCGTTGAGCAGGTGGGTCTTGCCAAGCCCCGAAGGCCCGTAGATGAACAGCGGGTTGTACGCGCCGGAAGGGTTGGCCGCCACGGCCTGGGCCGCCGCAAAGGCGAACTGGTTGGAAGGGCCGCGGATGAAGTTTTCGAAGGTGAAGTCATACCGGCCGGAGGGCAGGGCCTCCTCGGTGATGCGGCCGGCGGGGGCCTTTTCCCCTTCGCTCTGCTGGGACGGCGGGATGGTCAGCACCACCTCCACGTCAAAGCCCAGCACGGCCTTGAACGCCTCTTTCAGCAGGCCGGTGTATCGGTCGGATACGATCTTGCGGATGAAGTCGTTGCGCACCAGCAGGGTCACGCAGTTGGAGTTTTCGAAACTCACGGCTTCCAGGCCGCTGATGTAACACTGGTAGGTGGCCTCGGCGGTGTGTTCCCGGCAATAGGCTTTGGCGGCCTCCAGCACGTCGTTAAATGAGTCCATGTTCTTCCCCACTTCATGTCGGTCTTGCGCCGGCAGATCCAAGCGCAGAAAAATACAAGGATATTATACCACAAAAGGGGTGGCAATACAATGGCAAATGGGGGATATGACCCCTATATTATAAATAATGAAAGAAAAAACCGACCCGACCGCCTCCCCGCCCGCCGCAAAAGGGGCGTTTGCCCGCCGCCCGGCCGCCCCGGTCCCGGCCGGGGGTCCCCGCCTTGGCGCCGCGCAGAAAGATCTTTGCCGTTTCCGCCCCTTTTCACAAAAAATGTCCTCCCTTTTCCCAAAGATTTGTGGTATAATGACCCTGGACAGCATCGCAGGCCGCAGCGGCGGCCGTGACCGGGCCGGCGCCCGGCCCCGGAGTCTGACCCAGGCGGGCCGGCGCCGCTCTGCCCGTATCAACCATGCAGGAGGTATGTCCCATGAATGAAATAGAATCCCGTTACCGGGCCTGGCGCAGCCGGCCGGACCTGGACCCCGCCCTGGCGGCGGAGCTGGCTTCCATTGAAGGGCAGGAAGCCGCCATCACCGACCGGTTCTACCGCGACCTGGCCTTCGGCACCGGCGGGCTGCGGGGCGTATTGGGCGCCGGCACCAACCGGATGAACATTTACACCGTCCGCAAGGCCACCCAGGGCCTGGCCGACTACCTCAATGCCACCGACCTGCCCAAACGGGTGGCCATCGCCCATGACAGCCGCCATAACGGCGACCTGTTTGCCCGGGAAACCGCCCGGGTGCTGGCCGCCAACGGCATCACGGCCTGCCTGTACCCCCGGCTGGAACCCACCCCCGCCCTGTCCTGGGCGGTGCGGTACCTGGGCTGCGGCGCCGGCGTCTGCGTGACCGCCAGCCACAACCCCGCCAAGTACAACGGCTACAAGGTCTATGGGTCCGACGGATGCCAGATCACCCTGGAAGCGGCCGAAAAGATCCTGGCCGCCATCGAGGCGGTGGACATCTTCGAGGGGGTCAGGCTGGACGACTATGACAAGGCCATGCAGGACGGCCTGATCCAGCTCATCGGGGAAGACTGCCTCGACGCCTTTGTGGACGCCGTCTACGCCCAGCGGGTGGGGGACGGCGAGGGCATCGACCGGCTGAACCTGGTCTACACCCCCCTGAACGGTTCGGGGCTGGAGTGCGTGCGCAAGCTGCTGGGCAAGCTGGGGGTCACCCATGTGACCGTCGTGCCCGAACAGGAAAAGCCGGACGGGGACTTCCCCACCTGCCCCTACCCCAACCCCGAAATCCGGGAAGCCATGCAGAAGGGCCTGGAACTCTGCGACAAGGTCCACCCCGACCTGCTGCTGGGCACCGACCCGGACTGCGACCGCTGCGGCACCGCCGTGCCCGACGGCAAGGGCGGCTACCGGCTGATCACCGGCAATGAAATGGGCATCATCCTGCTGGACTATATCTGCCGCACCCGGCTGGCCCGGGGCACCATGCCCAAGGACCCGGTGGCGGTCACCACCATCGTCTCCACCGACATGGCCACCCCGGTGGCCAAAAAGTATGGCGTCGAGCTGCGCCGCACCCTCACCGGCTTCAAGTTCATCGGCGAGCAGATCGGCAACCTGGAAGCCGAGGGCCATGCGGAGCGGTTCATCTTCGGGTTTGAGGAAAGCTACGGCTACCTGTCCGGCGGCCATGTGCGGGACAAGGACGCGGTCAACGCCACCCTGCTGGTCTGCGAAGCCGCGGCCTGGTACGCCGCCCAGGGCAAGACGCTGCTGGACGCCATCGAGGGGCTGTACAAGGAGTACGGCTATTACCGCAACGCCCTGAGCTCCTTCACCTTTGAAGGGGAGAGCGGTATGCACACGATGCAGGCCCTGATGGCCGGCCTGCGCAAAGACCCGCCCAAAGAGATCGCCGGCTATGCCGTCGAGACCGCCCTGGACTATGACGCCGAGGGCACCGGCCTGCCCAAAGCCGACGTGCTGGAATACCGGCTGGCCGGCGGGCACAAGTTCATGGTCCGCCCCTCCGGCACCGAACCCAAGATCAAGGTGTACATGAGCGCTGTGGCCGACAGCGAAGCCGCCGCCGACGCGGTGAACGCCGCGCTGGGCGAAGCCGCCGCCCGGATGATGAAGGGCTGAACGCCCCGACAACTTGCTGAAAGAAGGTATTTTCCCATGCCAATGCTGAAACTCAAACCCGCCTGCAAGGACTACCTGTGGGGCGGCGACCGCCTGCGCACCGATTTCGGGGTGGAAAGCGACCTGCACCCGCTGGCCGAAGCCTGGGTGCTCTCCTGCCACCCGGACGGCCCCTCCACCATTGTGGAAGGCCCCGACGCCGGCCGCACCCTGGCCGACTACATTGCCGAAAAGGGCAAGGGCATCCTTGGCACCGACTGCGAAAAGTTCGAGGATTTCCCCATCCTGACCAAGCTCATCGACGCCAAGGGGAACCTGTCCATCCAGGTACACCCCTCCAACGAATACGCGCTGGAACACGAACACCAGTACGGCAAGACCGAGATGTGGTACATCCTGGACTGCGAGCCCGGGGCCTTCCTGTACTATGGCTTTGACCACGCCATCTCCAAGGAGGAGTTCGAGCGCCGCATCCAGGACAACACCCTCACCGAAGTGCTCAACGCCGCGCCGGTCCACAAGGGGGATGTGTTCTTCATCCCCTCCGGCACGCTGCACGCCATCTGCCAGGGCATCGTGATCGCCGAGATCCAGCAGAACTCCAACGTCACCTACCGCATCTACGACTACGGCCGGGTGGGCGCCGACGGCAAACCCCGCCAGCTGCACATCCGCCAGGCGCTGGATGTGACCCAGCTCACCCCGCCCGCCCCCCAGGACTTCGGCCCCCACCTGGGCCAGTGCGAGTACTTCACGGTGGATGTCCACGACGGCAGCTGGTCCGAGGAAGTCTGCGAAAAGAGCTTCGTCTCCCTGCTGGTGGTGGAAGGGGAAGGCACCGTCGCCTGCGGCGGCGAGACGATGGCGGTGAAGAAGGGGGACAGCCTCTTCCTGCCCGCCGGCTCCGGCGCCTTCACCGTCACCGGCGACAGCCTCAAGACCCTGTGTACCCGGGTGTGAGCCGACCCGGCAGCCCCCGGGCACCCCGCCCCTTCGCCGCCTGACCGCGGCGTGCTCTGAACCGGGGCCCCGGCGGGGCCGACGGCAAGCCCGGCCGGGAAAAACCGGGCAAACAGAAAACGACCGGACAACAGCCCTCCCAGGGTGCGGGTGCAGAAAGCCCGCGCCCCGGGAGGGCTGTCCCTTTTGCTGCCCGGCAGCTTCTCCGGAACGCAGCGGAAGAGCCCGCCCCCGGGGCGGGGGCAGACGGTCGAAAAAGTCTGAAATCGTCGCCGTCGGCGGACATGCGATGGGCCGTGTCGGGTTGCTGCGAAAAAACAGGTTGCATTCTCCCGCCCCTGTGGTATGATACAAGCAGAACGTCCGCCCCCCACCCCCGACCCCGGAAGGAGACCCGCCTATGGCTACCCCGACCCGACCCGACATCCGGGCGGCATTTTTTGACATCGACGGCACGCTGCTGCCCTTTGGGGCGCAGCAGATCCCGGCCGACACCCGGGCGGCGCTGGCCGCGCTGCGGCGGCAGGGGGTGGGGGTGTACATCGCCACCGGCCGGCCGCCGGTGCATCTGCCGGCCCTCAAACCCCTGCAGGGGGTGGAATTCGACGGCTTTGTGACGATGAACGGCCAGTACTGCTACGACCGCAACCCCGCCGAGCCCTTCTACCGCCGCCCGCTGCCCCCCGACGCCATGCAGACCCTGATCCCCTGGCTGGCCGGCACCCCGCTGGCCGTGGCCTTTGTGGAAACCGACTTCGTCTATGTCAACGACCCCGCCGCGCTGGACACCGGCTTCTGCGGCCCCGAACTGCCGGTGCTGGACCCGGCCCGGGCCCTGACCCGGGAGACCTACCAGCTCAGCGCCTTCATCCCGCCGGAATGGGAGGCCGAGTTCCTCGCCCACTGCCCGGGCTGCAAGGCGGTGCGCTGGAACCGGGATTTTGCCGACATCCTGCCCGCCGACGGGGGCAAGCCCGCCGGCCTGGCCCGCACCCTGGCCCGGCGGGCGCTGCAGGCCGGCCAGGCCATCGCCTTCGGCGACGGGGACAACGACATCTCGATGCTGCAGTACGCCGGCATCGGGGTGGCCATGGGCAACGCCGACGCCAAGGTCCGCGCCGCCGCCGACTATGTCACCGCCGCCGACACCGAGGGCGGCATCGCCGCGGCGCTGCGGTATTTCCACATTCTGCCCTGATGTTGTGGAAAACTTCACCCCGCCGCCCACCGCCCGCACACCCGCCGCCCACCGTCTGCGCCAGAGCCGCGCCCGGGCCGCATACAAGCCGCGCCCGTTTCCAAAATCCGCGCCCGGGCGGCTGAAAAAGTCCCCGCCGCCCCGCCGGCCCCCGGATTTCCCCGCGCCGGGCCTTGTCGCTGGGGCGGGTTTCGTGTATAATAGTAGCGCAAACGCAGACCCTGGTTGAATGAATGGAGGAATTTTTCCATGAACAATATTTCCAACGCCATCCGCTATGTGGGCGTCAACGACCATCAGGTGGATCTTTTTGAAGGGCAGTACCCGGTCCCCAACGGCATGTCCTACAACTCCTATGTGATCCTGGACGAGAAGGTGGCCGTGCTGGACACCGTGGACATCCACTTCACCGAGGAATGGCTCGCCAACCTGGCCGCCGTGCTGGACGGCCGCAAGCCCGACTACCTGGTCGTCCACCACATGGAGCCGGACCACAGCGCCAGCATCGCCGCCTTCCTGGCTGCTTACCCGGAAACCACCGTCGTGGCCACCGCCAAGGCCCTGGCTATGATGGGCGATTTCTTTGAAGGGCTGGACCTGACCGGCCGCAGCCTGCCCGCCGCCAACGGCGGCACCCTGGAACTGGGCGCCCACACCCTCAACTTTGTCTTTGCGCCGATGGTCCACTGGCCGGAGGTCATGTTCAGCTATGAAAGCAGCGAGAAGGTGCTCTTCTCCGCCGACGCCTTCGGCAAGTTCGGCGCGCTGGACGCCCCCGAGACCGACTGGGTGCCCGAAGCCCGCCGCTACTACATCGGCATCGTGGGCAAGTACGGCGTTCAGGTGCAGGCGGTGCTCAAAAAGGCCGCCGGGCTGGACATTGCGATGATCTGCCCGCTCCACGGCCCGGTGCTGCGGGGCGATCTGAGCCTGTACCTGGAAAAGTACACCGCCTGGGCCACCTACCAGCCGGAGGAGGAGGGCGTGCTCATCGCCTATACCTCGGTGTACGGCCACACCCGGGCCGCCGCCGAGCTGCTGGCCAAGACCCTGGCCGAAAAGAACTGCAAGAACGTGGTGCTCTGCGACCTGGCCCGCACCCCGGTGTCGGCGGCGGTGGGGGATGCCTTCCGCTATTCCAAGCTGGTGCTGGCCACCACCACCTACAATGCCGGCATCTTCCCCTATATGCGGGAATTCATCGACCACCTGACCGAGCGCTGCTTCCAGAACCGCACGGTGGGTCTGATCGAAAACGGCGCCTGGGCCCCGATGGCCGCCAAGGTCATGCGGGAAAAACTGGCCGCCGCCAAGGACCTGACCTGGCTGGAGACCACCGCCACCATCCGCGGCGGGCTGAACGAGGCGTCCCGCGCCCAGATCGCCGCCATGGCGGAGGAGCTGGCCCGCTGAACGCCGAGCGGACATTCCAAACAAAAGGAGCGACTTTTCCATGATCCCGACGCCGGAACAGGCTTACGCACTGCTTTGCGAGTACAATGAAGGGGACTTCCACCGGGAACACGGCCGGGTGGTGGGCGGCGTGATGCGCTGGTATGCCCGGGAACTGGGCTACGGCGACCAGGCCGACTTCTGGCAGGCGGTGGGGATCCTCCATGATCTGGATTTTGAGCGCTGGCCCGACCAGCACTGCATCAAGGAGCAGCAGCTGCTGCGGGACGCCGGCGTGGACGAAACGCTGATCCACGCGGTGGCCAGCCACGGCTGGGGGCTGGCGAGCGACGTGGAACCCACCCATGAGATGGAAAAGGTCCTGTTTGCCGCCGACGAACTCACCGGCCTGATCGGCGCGGCGGTGCGGGTGCTGCCCAGCAAGGACATCCGGGACCTGGAGCTCAAGAGCCTGCGCAAAAAGTTCAAGACAGCCAAGTTCGCCGCCGGCTGTTCCCGGGAGGTCATCACCCGGGGGGCCGAGCTGCTGGGCTGGGACCTGGACACCCTGATGGACCGCACCCTGACCGCCATGAAAGAGATGGCGCAAAGCGAATAACCCCCGCGGCGCATACCCGCCGATAGCAACAGTACAGCAAAACGCGGCGCGAATGCGCCGCGTTTTTTGTCGGCGGGGCAGGGCGCGGGGTTGCCCGCAACGTGCGGGGCGCCGGTAGGCCCGCTAGCCGATTTTGGCAGCGTGAGCGGGGGGGGGAGGGTGCGGGGTTGACCGCAGCGTGCGGGGCTCCGGTAAGCCCGCTAGGCCGATAAAGAAAAAAGCAACGCCCATGGCGGGGCGGGGATTGAGGTGTCCCGCGGGGTGGACAGCGCCGGAAAGCCCGCTAGCCAATTTTGGCAGCGTTTGGGGCATGGCAGGGTGCGGGGTTGACCGCAGTGTGTAGAGTGCCGCAAACGTAAAGGTTATGGAGATGCACCTTGTGCGCCGGCCCGTCAAGGGTGGGCCGGCGCGGATGCCGCCGGCGTAAAGATTATGGAGATGAACCAAGGGCGGCGCCCCGTCTACGGTGGGGCGCCGCGGCACCCGCCGAAAATCGCCGCCAACGCAACGACACGGGGGGTCCAGGGGTCCCGCGGACCCCTGGTCGGCGGCCGCCGCATCGAAACGGCGGGACCTTTGGTTCTTTCAGTCGGCGGATTATCATAGTAAGTGCAACACCTAAAAAATATA
>DWWE01000117.1 GCA_019119835.1 Candidatus Gemmiger stercoravium
TCAGTTTAACTATTCATATTGCAGCAGGTGGTTACTTGCTATTTTCCAACCTGCCGAATATTTTCTTTGAATAAAGAGAAATCAAAAATGCAGCTATCGCAGCCCCAATTAAAACCACCCATGTATGCGCAGCAAAAATGTCAAACAGAACACCGTAAATCGCCTGTCCAATCGGTTGTCCACACATCGCAATAGAAATCAGTGCCGCCATGATCTTACCCACTAATTGAGGTGGAGTCTGCGTCTGTACCAGTGTGTAAATCTGAACCATAAAGAGCGTAGAGGCACCCATAGCGGTGAAACTCATCAAAGTGATTGCCCAATACGATATGATCGCGGGCATACTCAGGAAAAGGGAAATCCCCATAATCGCCACGGCAATGGAACAAACCAAAAGCAACACATACGAATTTTGGATTTTCAGTTTTTCCGATACGATTGCGGTTAAAATTCCGCCACACAGACCGCCCAACGCCAGCGCCCCCTGCGTGAAGCCGTACATGGTATCAGACATCTCCAACACCTGTGTAATGAGAATGGGAGTTCCTACAATCATCACCGCGCTTAGAACCAAATTGAAGATGGACACCAGAAAGACCACCGAAAAGAAAATGGGCTTTTCTGTCTTTACAAACTGATAGCTTTCTTTCAAGTCCATTCCGACGACCTGAAATACGCCGACTTCACGCGGGCGTTTTTCGTGCGGGATGTGGATAAAGATTTCCATGATAGCGGAGAAAGTAAAGCACGCCGCACTCAAAAGCAAAATCGGATCAATGCCCCAAAGGGTGAACATCACGCCGCCGATCACTGGCCCCAACAGACCGGAAAGCGTATTGACCTGATTGATTACCGCATTTCCGGCCATCAGTTTCTCTTTCGCAACCAGAAGCGGAACGCTTGCCTGTACTGCCGGCTGATATGTGCCGGAAATACCATAAAGCAGCATCAAGACAACGATAAAAAGCGGAACCGTCGGGATTTTTCCCAGCGAAAAGTAGAACAGCATGATAATGGCAGCCGTGGAGAAATCCAGCCCCACCATGATGTCGCGCTTGTTCACCCGGTCGGCCAACACGCCTCCGACCATCGAAAGAAGGACCATCGGAGCGAAGGAACAGGCGGTTACAACGCCAAACAGCGTTGACGAGCCTGTTTCCCGCAGCAGATACAGCGGCAGGGCAAACCGCAGGATGGCATTGCCGAAAAGGGAGATGATCTGGCCGATCACGACAAGAGTAAAATCACGCCTGAAAAGTTTTGTCTGCATAAAGTACCTCCACAATCATTTTATCAAACCGACCGTCGGTTTGATTTGTGGCTAAAATAAACTGCTCTCTCAGGGAGCAGTTCGTCTTTGGGCGTTACGCCGTGTGCCGGGGTTTGCAGTAGCCGAGATAGCCGTCTATCATCTCATCGTCCAGCAGCCGGCTGATGCCGACGCCCTGCAGCAGTTTATTGAACGTTTCGCACCGGTTGCGCATTCCGGCTTCGTCCGTCATGCTGACCAGCGGATTGAGCCACACGTTCGACAAGACCATGATGGCCTCGGCCAGTTCTCCGGGATTTTCCGCCTGGATGGAGCCGTCGTCGATCCCCTGCTGCAGAATCGGCCTGATGAACCTGGGGGCGACAATTTGATAGAGCTGCGCAATCTGCATGGCCAGAAAGCGCGGATTGTCCAACAGACAGGGCGTAACAGTCAGCATCAGGCTCTGGTTTGCGTTGAACAGCGCAGCCTTGAAGATCGCCCGCAGCTTTTCCAGCCCGTTCAGGGAAGGATCGTCCCGCACTTTTGCCAAAGCAGTCGTGTTTTCCTCCCCGATGCGATGAAAAATCGCCTCGAAGATCTCTTCCTTTGAGGAAAAATGGTGGTAAATCGCGCCCTTTGAGAGCTTCGTCTCGTTGATGATGTCCTGTAGGGATGTTGCGTCATATCCTTTTTCGACAAACAGATGGGTGGCAGCATCCAAAATCAGCTTCACGGTTTCCTCCGGGTATTTGTTTCTTGCCATTCCGAACCTCCATACAAACCAACGGTCTGTATAAAGTATACCGGTTTCCTCCCCTCTTGTCAAGCGGTTAGTCCGCCGGGCCACAGAAGGGTACAGAAAAGGCAGACCGGCCGGGCCAAAAGGCCCGGCCGGTCTGCCACAGCAGTGTTCTGTCCCTGCAAGGGCTGGCAAGGTCTGTCCTTTGCCCCCTCAGCCGGTCACGGTATACATCACCACCATCATGACGATGCCGGTGAGGATGCTCAGCGAGTTGACCTGGGCGGCCTGGGCGCCGTCGCCGCCGGCGTTTTTGGTCAGCAGCGGGGCGATGCTGGCCACCGGGGCCATGAGCAGCACGCAGATGGCCTGGCGGATGTCGGCGGGCAGCGGCACCAGGAAGTAGACCCCCAGCGCCACCACCAGCGCCGTGCCGTACCGCAGCGCGAAGAAACGCAGGTACTCGGCCAGGCTTTGCCGGTCCAGGCGCAGTTCGAACAGGATGCCGATGCTGAGCATGGCCAGGAAGGGGTTGGCGTTGCTCATCACTTCGGCCAGGCGCAGCAGCGGCGCCGGCAGGCGGATCTGCACGGCCGCCAGCACCAGCATGATGAGGTAGGCGTCGGTGATGGGGGAGGTAAAGATCTTTTTCACCAGCCGCCCCAGCGAGAACCCGCCGTCCTGCCCGGTGATGGTGCCGGCCAGCGTGTAGCTGATGCCGTAGAGGTAGATGGCCACCGCGATGTCGAACAGGCACAGCGCCGCAAAGCCGTTGTCCGAGAGCAGCCCGGTGAGGAAGGGGATCGCAAAATTGCCCACATTGAAGCTGTTCAGGCTGAACAGGTAGAGCAGCCGCCGGGACGGGCTGCTGTGCCGGGCGGTGAACAGCCCCACCACCGTGAGCACCGTACAGGTGACAAACCCGATGAGCAGGCACCACAGGAAGGACGGCTGCAGTTCCAGCGCCTTCATGCCGTTGACGGCGGTGGCCGGCATGGTCAGGTAAAGGATGGCCGATTTGAGGAAGGTGGAGTCCTCCACCCGGAAGATCCCGGCCTTCTTGAAGCCGAAGCCCAGGCCCAGCAGGGTCACATACACCACGGTCTGGATCAATACATTCTGCACAGCAAGCCCTCCCGCTTTGTCTTCTCCCCCCGATTATACTACAAAGTTCCGGGCTGCAAAAGGGGGCAGATCCGCCCGGCTGCTCCGCCGGGGCAAAAAACGGCCGGAGTGGCCGGGCCCCGCCCGGGCCGGCACAGCAAAACCGGCCTTCCGGCGGCGCGTTTTGCGCTCCGTCAGAAGGCCGGTTTCCGGTCAGGGTAAAATCATGGCGGCAGACCGGGGGCGGTCATCGGCCCCGGGGGGCAGCCGCGGGCGCCCTCATTCCCTGTCTTTTTTCTCAGGCAGGGCGGCCCGCAGCGCCGCCAGCAGGCCGGGCAGCGCGGCCGCCGCCTGGGCCCCGCCGAAGCTGGTCATGGCACGCAGCGGCATGGCGTCCATCATCTGGCGGCTGGCCTCGGCGGTGATGGCGGCGTTCTCGCCGCCGCCGTTGTCCCCCATAGCGCCGGCGAAGCGCTGCAGCACCGCCTGCATCACCGGCGCGGTGCGCTCGTCCTGCAGCAGGTCGCCCATCGGGGTGTTTTCATCCACCGTGAAGGGGCGGCGGCGGTCGGTGACGAACTGCAGCGGCAGCCGGGTGGGGATGTTGCGGCTGGAATGCCCCACCAGCACGGTGTAGGCGCCGGGGGCGGCGTACCAATCGCCCAGCTTTTCGTCATAGTAGCTCAGGTCCCGGGCGGTCAGGGTGAACCGGACCTGCGTTTCGGCGCCGGGTTCCAGCCAGACCTTGGCAAAGTGGCGCAGTTCCTTGGGCGGGCGGCCGGCGGTGCCGGTCTCGTCGGCAATGTACAGCTGCACCACCTCGCTGCCCGGGCGGGCGCCGGTGTTGCGCACCGTGACCGTCACGGTGACGGTGCCGTCCTCGGTGAGGGTGTCGGCCGAGAGGGCCGCCGCCTTGTAGACAAAGCCGGTGTAGGAAAGCCCGTGGCCGAAGGGCCAGCGCACCGCCATGCGGCGGGCGTCGTACCAGCGGTAGCCCACATACACCCCTTCGCGGTATTCGGCGGTGTGGCCGTCGCCGGGGAAATCCAGGTAGCAGGGGGTGTCCTCCAGCCGCAGGGGCCAGGTCTCGGGCAGGCGGCCGCTGGGTTCGGCGTCGCCGTAGAGCAGCGCGTCGGCGGCGGTGCCCACGCCCTCGCCGCCCAGGTACATGCAGAGCACCGCGTTCACCTCGTCGGCCCAGGGGCATTCCACCGGGCTGCCGGTGTGCAGCACCACGACGGTGTTCTTCTGCACCGCCGCCACCCGGGCGATCAGGTTGTTCTGGCTGTCCGGCAGGCACATGTGCTTGCGGTCGTAGCCCTCGCTCTCAAAGCTGTCGGGCAGGCCGGCAAAGATCACCGCCACATCGGCGTGTTCGGCGGCTTCCACCGCCTTGAGGAACTCGGCTTCCTCCCGCTGGTCCCGGTCGGCGGGGAACCCTTCCACATAGTTCACCGTGCGGCCCCGGGCGGCAGCGGCGTCCAGGGCGCTGTCCACCCGGTAGGGGTTCACATGGCTGGACCCGCCGCCCTGGTAGCGGGGGGTCGCGGCAAAGCCGCCGATGTAGGCCACCTTCTGGCCGGGCTGGATGGGCAGCGCGCCGCGGTTCTGCAGCAGCACCGCGCACTGGGCCCCCAGGCGGATGGCGGTCTCGTGGTCCCGGGCAAGGTCCAGGGCCGGGCGGGGCGCCCGGGCCAGGTCGGCCCAGCGCAGCACGATGTTCAGCACCCGGGCGACAGCCTTGTCCAGCACGGCTTCGGGCAGGGTGCCGGCCCGGACGGCGGCGACGATCTTCTGGTCATTGACGCCGTCGCTGGCGGGCATTTCCAGGTCCAGGCCGGCGGCCAGCGCCGCCACCCGGTCGGACACGGCGCCCCAGTCGGACATCACAAAGCCGTCAAAGCCCCATTCCCCCCGCAGGATGTCGGTGAGCAGGGTGCGGCTTTCCCCCACATAGGTGCCGTTGATGCGGTTGTAGCTGCTCATGACGGTCCAGGGCCGGGCTTCCTTGACCGTCTTTTCAAAGGCGGGCAGGTAGATCTCCCGCAGTGTGCGCTCGGTCATGTTGGAAGAGCTGGTCATGCGGCGGTATTCCTGGTTGTTGGCGGCGAAATGCTTGGGCGAAGTGCCCACGCCCCGGCTCTGCACCCCCTGCACGAAGGCGGCGGACAGTTCGCCGGCCAGGCAGGGATCTTCGGAGTAGTATTCGAAGTTGCGGCCGCACAGCGGGCTGCGCTTGATGTTGATGGCCGGCCCCAGCACCACGCCCAGGCCCACGGCCCGGGCTTCCTCGCCGATGGTCTCGCCTTCCCGGCGGAGCAGCTCGGTGTCAAAGCTGGCGGCGGCCGCGCAGCCCGCGGGGAAGCAGACCGCCTGGATGCTGTCGTTGACGCCGCCGCCCTCCTGCTGGGTGCGCAGGCCGTGGGGGCCGTCCGAGACCATCATGGACGGCACATTCAGCCGGCCCACCGCCTTGGTGTGCCAGAAATCGGCGCCGGAACAAAGCCCGGCTTTTTCTTCCAGTGTCATTTGGGCAATGAGTTCTGCGATGGTATCAGGCATGGGAGCCCCTCCTTCACGGGATTTTCATAGAATGTTCTGACCGTTTTTGTACCGGCGGCGCAGGGCCGACCGGATTTTTTAATATTATACACCTATTTCCCCGTGAAAGGATAGATATTTTGTGAAAATTTACAAAGGTATCCGGTTTCCCCGCCCCGCCCGGCCGCCCGGACAGGGCGAAGCGAGGGATTTTTGTTCCCGCGCGGCAGACAAATGGCCTTATTTTGGAAACAAATTTTTGAAAATCTCTTGTCAAGGCGGGCAAAACGTGCTACCATTAACATCGGTGACAAGAAATTATATAAAGGAGCTGTTGTGTCATGTCTATCAAGAACGCCTACCTGGCCGGCGTGTACGCCGACCTGGCCGCACGCAACGCCGAACAGAAAGAATTCCTGCAGGCGGTGGACGAGGTTCTCGAAAGCCTGGAGCCGGTGGTGGAAGCCCGCCCCGAGATCGAGAAGAACGGCCTGATGGAGCGCATCGTCGAGCCGGAGCGCGTGGTCATGTTCCGCGTGCCCTGGGTGGATGATTCCGGCAAGGTACAGGTCAACCGCGGCTACCGGGTGGAGTACAACTCCGCCATCGGCCCCTACAAGGGCGGTCTGCGCTTCCACAAGAGCGTCAACTTGTCCGTCATCAAGTTCCTGGGCTTCGAGCAGGTGTTCAAGAACAGCCTGACCGGCCTGCCCATGGGCGGCGGCAAGGGCGGCAGCGACTTTGACCCCCACGGCAAGAGCGACGCCGAGGTCATGCGCTTCTGCCAGAGCTTCATGACCGAGCTGTGCCGCCACATCGGCCCCAACACCGATGTGCCCGCCGGCGACATCGGCGTGGGCGGCCGGGAGATCGGCTTCATGTACGGCCAGTACAAGCGCATCCGCAACGAGTTCACCGGTGTGCTGACCGGCAAGGGCCTGACCTACGGCGGCAGCCTGGTGCGCACCGAGGCCACCGGCTACGGCCTGTGCTATTTTGCCGACGAGATGCTCAAGGCCAACGGCAAGAGCTTTGACGGCGCCAAGGTGGTCATCTCCGGTTCGGGCAACGTGGCCATCTACGCCAACCAGAAGGCCACCGAGCTGGGCGGCAAGGTCATTGCGATGAGCGATTCCAACGGCTACATTGTGGACGAGAACGGCATCGACTACAAGCTGATGAAGGAGATCAAAGAGGTCAAGCGCGCCCGCATCAAGACCTACCTGGACTATGTGCCCACCGCCAAGTATGTGGAGGGCAGCCAGGGCATCTGGAACGTGCCCTGCGACATCGCCCTGCCCTGCGCCACCCAGAACGAACTGCCGCTGGAAGGCGCCAAAGCGCTGGTTGCGGGCGGCTGCTACGCGGTGGCCGAAGGCGCCAACATGCCTTCCACCCCCGACGCGGTGGCCTACCTGCAGGCGAACGGCGTGCTGTTCGCCCCGGCCAAGGCTTCCAACGCCGGCGGCGTGGCCACCAGCGGCCTGGAGATGAGCCAGAACTCGCTGCGGCTGTCCTGGACCTTTGAAGAGGTGGACGCCCGGCTGAAGGACATCATGAAGAACATCTACGCCAACGCCGCCCAGGCTGCCGAGACCTACGGCATGAAGGGCAACCTGGTGGCGGGCGCCAACATTGCCGGCTTCACCAAGGTGGCCGACGCCATGCTGGCCCAGGGCATCGTCTGATCCCCCGACCAACCGCTTTTTCAACAGTCTGCCCCGCAGGGTCCTTCCCTGCGGGGATTTTTTCTGCCGGGGCGCCGCAGCCCCCGCGCCAGCTGCCAGACCAGCGCGCCCAGCACGGTCAGGGTGGCCGGGGCCAGGGCGAAGTTCCAGAGGATCGGCACCAGATGGGTGTGGATCTGGCAGTGCATCTTGGCCAGCACCATCCAGCTGAGGGGCGCCAGCAGGCCCAGGCACCAGAGCGCCGCCAGCGCCGGCAGGCTGCCCGCCGGGCGCAGGCCGAATTTCTGCCCCAGCGCCATGAGGGCCAGCCCCGCCGCCCCCAGGGCGATGAGGGCCAGCGGCGGCAGGGCCACCGGGCCCAGCTGCAGCACCGGGTCGGCGGAGGTCAGGTACAGGCTTATCACCGCGGGGATGGAGGCATCCCCGCCCAGCGAATGGCGGGTGGCGGCTTCCAGGATGCTGCGCCAGGCTTCGCCCGCGTCGCCGAAGTAGGCCACGTTCTGGGCGAACCAGACCCCCAGCGCCGCCGCAAAGCCCCCCACCGCCGCAAAACCGGTGTACACCATGCGGAAAAACCAGGGCCGGGCGGGGGCGCGGCGGACCAAGGCATCCACCCAGGCCGCAAACAGGGCCGCTTCGCATAGGATCAGGAAGTCCGAGATGAACTCAAACCCGCACAGGCAGCGCAGCCCCACGGCGCCGAACACCAACCCGTACCCCCACCCGGGCACCCGGCCCCGGCGGCGGGCCAGCTGCCAGACCAGCAGCCCGGCCAGCGCCGGCAGCCACCAGGTCCACAGGCACCAGTACAGGTTTTTCATGCCCCGCTGCACCCAGGGCGCACAGAGCACCGCCGCCGCAAAGCCCAGCCCGGCCGTCGGCCCGAAAACCCGGCCGGCGGCCGCCGCCAGACAGAGGGAGGCCAGATAGAGCAGGATGGCGTTGGTGGCGTAGAGCATCCGCTCCCGGGCTTCGCCCCCCTGGTTGATGAGGGAGTACACCTTGTTGAGCCAGCCGAAGGCCAGCCCCTGCAGTCCGCTTTGGTGGGTGTAGGGCTGGTATTCTTCCGGCCGGACCGGGGCGTTTTCCCGGAACAGATACCGGTCCTGCTGGGGGTCCCGCCCTTCCACTAGATAGTTGCCCAAAAAGCCCCCGGGGGCGCTTTGGTGGTTCTGGATCTGCAAAATGCGCCCGAACACCAGCGACTGGGAGGTTTCGTCCCAGGTGCCGGTGCGGTAGGTATCCTGGTTGTGCATGGCAAAGGTCAGCGCCACGGCCCCCAGCAGCAGGGCCGCCGCGGTCAGCAGCACCCGCGCCGGGGCGGGCAGCCGGGCCCAATGGTTTTGTATCACAGTCAAGTTCCTCTTTCCCCGCCCTCAGCGGTCCCACTTGTCGCACAGCGAGGCGATCTGGCTGGCAAAGCGGGCCAGGTCCTTGTTGGCGCCGCCCCGGTTGTGCTCGATGACCACCATCAGGCGGCGGCCCATATTGACCAGCCGTTCGAATGCCTGGCTGGCCCGGCGGGTCTTGTAGCCGGCCGCCGCGGGTTCGGGTTCGCGGCGGGCGATCTTTTCGGTATTGCCCCGGTCAAGGCAGCGCACCGCGCCCCCGGCCAGCAGGTAGCTGCCGCCGGGATAGGGGGCTTCGGCGGCGTAGCCCTCGCCTTCCAGCTCCTTGGCGAAGCCGGCGCAGACCTCGTCGTCCCCGTGGTTGACAAAGACATAGCCGGGCTTGGGGGCAAAGCTGTGCAGCCAGCGCAGCAGCCCGTCGTGGTCGGCGTGGCCGGACATGCCGGACATCTGGGCGATCTCGGCGTTGACCTGCACCTCCTCGCCGAAGAGCTTGACCTGGTCGGCGCCTTCCAGCAGGGTGCGGCCCAGCGAGCCGGCGGCCTGGTAGCCCACAAAGAGGATGGTGCATTCCTCCCGCCAGAGGTTGTGCTTGAGGTGGTGGCGGATGCGCCCGGCGTCGCACATGCCGGAGGCCGACAGGATCACCTTGGGGCTGGGGTCGGCGTTGATGGCCACCGAGTCCTCCTTGGTCTCGCTGATGCGCAGCCCCGGGAAGGACAGCGGGTTCTGGCCGCTGCGCACCAGGTCGAGGGCTTCCTGGTCAAAGCATTCGCTGTAGTTTTCCCGGAAGATGGTGGTGGATTTGCTGGCCAGCGGGCTGTCCACATAGACCTCGAAATTGCCGTGGCCCCGGACCCGGTTTTCGGCCTTGATCTGGCGGATGAAATACAGCATCTCCTGGGTGCGGCCCACCGCAAAGCTGGGGATGACCACATTGCCGCCCCGGTCGAAGGTGCGCTGCAGCACGGCGGCCAGCTCGCCCACATAGTCGGGCTTGGGGCCGTGGGACCGGTTGCCGTAGGTGGATTCCATGACCACATAGTCGGCTTCGGTCAGGTATTGGGGGTCCCGCAGCATCGGCTGGTTGGAGTTGCCGATGTCGCCGGAAAAGACGATGGTCTCGGTGCGGCCTTCCTCGGTGATGCGCAGGGTGATGGAGGAGCTGCCCAGCAGATGCCCCACATCGGTGAAGGTGGCCTGCACGCCGGGCAGCACCGCCACCGGTTTGCCGTAGGGCTGGGGGCGGAACTGCTCCATGACGGCCAGGGCGTCCTGCACGGTGTAGTCCGGCTCCACCGGTTCCCGGCCGCTGCGCTGGGCCTTGCGGTTTTTCCACTCGGCCTCCTGCTCCTGGATGTGGGCGGAGTCCTCCAGCATGATGTCGCACAGGTCGGTGGTGGCGTCGGTGGCGTAGATGGGCCCGCGGTAGCCGTTTTTGTACAGGTAGGGCAGCCGGCCGGAGTGGTCGATGTGGGCGTGGGTCAGCAGCACCGCCTCGATCTCGCCGGGGGCGCAGGGCAGGTCCTCGTTCTCGTAGGTGTCCCGGCCCTGCTCCATGCCGCAGTCCACCAGGAAACGGTGGCCCGCGGCCTCCACCAGCGTACAGCTGCCGGTCACCTCATGGGCGGCGCCTAAAAAGGTCAGCTTCATGGCAAACGCTCCTTTTGTGTTGGATTTCCCGGCGCAGGCCGCCGGGTGCCGGCCGATAAGCCGCTCAGCTGCGGCCCGCGCCGAAGGTGGGCGCTTCGGGCAGGACGAAGGGCTGGGCAAAGTTCTCGGTGCGGTCGTTGATGTTCATACGGATATTCCAGAACGCATCCCCGTAGTCCTGCAGCACCGTGTATTCCTGGTCGCTGAGGGTGCGCAGGGTGGCGGTGTCGGTGATGAGCAGCGCCGCGCCCTCGGCCTCATAGGGCACCAGGCTGTCGGTGTAGGTCTCGGTGACGGCGCCGCTGTCGATGAGCCGGGCCACGGCCTCGGCGGTGGTGTACACCAGCTGCAGCCGCTCGCCGGCGGGCAGGGCGTCCAGCAGCTGACCGCGGGTGATCTCGCCGGGTTCCAGTTCGGTGACGCCGCCGGCCAGCGCGGTGAGGGGGGTGTCTTCGGCCAGGGTCAGGCCGGCCTCGGCGGCCCGGGCGGTCCAGTCGTCCCGACTGCCGTCGGCGTAGGCCAGCCAGACTTCGGCCACAAAGTTGCCCCAGCTGATGGTGCGGGACGCCTCGGTGTTCTCCTCCATCGTGAAGAGGGTCTGGGCGCGGACGGTCTCGTCCCCGGTGCGCAGGGCGGCCAGTTCCCCGGCCGTGCTGTCGTAGGCCCGGCGGGCTTCGTCGGAAAGGCTGTCCCGCCGGCTCTGCAGGCTGGCGGCGGTGAGGGTGCCGGCGTCGGCGGCGGTGACGCTGCCGTCCGCCCCGAAGGTCAGGCTCAGCGCGGCGACGCCCTGCAGCCCGTTGGCGGCCTGCAGGACCGGGATGCCGCCCACCGTGCCGGACTCGGCCCCGGGGTCGGCGGTGATGATCGCATTGACCCCCAGCCCGGCCAGGGCGGCGGCGTCCAGCCGGGTCTCGGCGCCCGTCAGGCAGACGATGGCCTGGGCGCCTTCGGCCCGCAGGGCGGCCACCTGCTCGGCGGCGACGCGGGTCAGGTCCTCGGCGGTGACATCATTGGCATGGGCGTAGACCCCGCCCTGGGCCAGCGAGAAGAAGCCGATGGTCTTGCCCGCCCGCTGGACCGTATAGTTCAGCCCGTTGGTGATGCGGTTGCGGCTCCAGGAAGTGGAGCGGTAGAACAGCGGGGTGCCGTCCTCTTTCTGCAGGGTGGAGGCCAGCGACGGGCCGCTGGTGACGGCGGCGTCCTCCACCAGGCGCTCGGTGCCGTAGGCAAGGTCGGCCGCGTCAAAGATCTGCAGGTCGTAGCCGGCGGCGTTGAAGGCGCTGGTCATGTCCATGCCGCCGGTCAGGCTGGTGTTGGCCGCCCCCTGCACGCTGTTGCCGGCGTCCAGCAGGATGCTGTCCGGGTCGCCGGCGTGCAGCGCCGCCACATCCGCCAGGCTGACGGTACCGTCATCGTCGGTGCCCTGCAGCCCGCCGGTGGCATAGACCGTGACGGTCACCGGGCCCACCCGCACCGTCACGTCGGCGGACTTGCGGCCGTCGGCCAGCGTGGCGGTGACGGTGCAGCTGCCGGCGCCTTTGGCCGTGACCACCCCTTTGCGGTTGACGGTGGCCACATTCTCGTCGCTGCTGGTCCAGAACACCCGCTGGCCGCCGGATTCCTCGGTGACCTCGTCGGTGGTCAGGGTGACCTTGTCCTTGACGTTGGGCAGCCAGAGGACGTTTTCATAGGTGTCGTTGGTAAAGCTCGGGTCGGCGCCGGCGGCCTTGGGGTCGGTGAAGCCGGTGATGAGCAGCTCTTCCATCCGGAAATCAATGTCCACCGTCTCGCTCTGGACGCCGTAGGCTTCGCCCGGCTCGGTGTAGGAAGCCTGCCAGAGGGTGTAAGGGCCGGTGTAGCCCAGGGTGGAGTTGAAGCGGGCGATCCAGAAATTGTCCCGCCAGGCATCGAAGGCCGGGTCGGTGAGCCGGGCGCGGGTCCAGTTCAGCGAGGCGTAGATGCCCTGTTCGCCGGTGTAGCCGTAGCTTTCCAGCTGGTCGAAGAAGGCGGCGGTCAGCGCGGCCATCTCCTCGGGGAAAAGGCCGGTGATGGCCTTGTCCTCCAGGTCATAGTAGACCGGCAGGCTCAGCTGGTAGGGCTTGGAGGTATAGTCCTTGAGGCCCTCGTGGTCGGGGGCCTTGAGGCCCAGCAGCCGGGCCACATGGTCGGCTTCGCTGCGGGCCTGCTCCTCGGTGGTGGCGTAGGAATACAGGTAGGTGCCGAAGGGGATGCCCAGGCGGGTACACTCATCGGCGTTGTACTCCCAGGTCTCGTCGTCCTGGTTGTACTCGCCCTCGCCGTTCCACTCGCTGCCGTAGCCGCAGCGGATCAGGGCAAACTCCACCCCGTTGGCCCGGGCCTGTTCCCAGTCCACCTGGCCCTGGTATTTGGACACGTCGATGCCCTTGGAGGTGGCGGCGAGGATGACCTCGCCGGCGTCGTTGAAGTAGTAGCCGTTGGCGTTCTTCATCCAGGCGCCGGCGCTCTGCCCCACATCCGGCACGGCCGGGGCCTGGGGTCCCCGGTCCCGCCCGGCCAGAAAGACGATGAGGACGGTCAGCGCCACGGCCAATACGCACAGTGCGCCCAGGGCGACGGCCCGGCGGCGCGGGTCCGGGCGCTTTCTGCGGCCGGGCCGGGGCGGGCGGCCGGCCCCGGGCGCCGGGGCGGGCGTCTTCGGGCCGGCGGGGCGGCGGGTATAGGGTACGCGGTCGTTCGGCAAATTTCTCACCCCTGTGTTCATTGGCTGCGCCGGGCGCGCCGGCGTCAGGTTTTGTCATTTTTCGTTACCTCTATGGTATCATTTTGTCAAACAAATTACAATCATGTACCCGGAGCAGACCGCCAAAAAATTCAGGGGCGCCGCCCCCCGGCCCCGGCCGGCGGACCGGCAAACGCCGGCCCGACGCCCTTTTGCGCCCGACGGCCCCGCGGCAGCCCGCCGGCCCGGCCGGCAGAATCTGGCAAAAAAAGCCGGCCCTGCGGCGGGCCGGCTCAGATTGTCGAAAAAATCTAAAATCGTCGCCGTCGGCGGACATGCGCCGACGACGGCGACACCGACAGGGAAATTTTGCGGCAAATTGTGTGCGAGGAGCATAGCGACGAGTGCGCGATTTGCCGTAAAATTTTGTCGAAGGGGATA
>DWWE01000118.1 GCA_019119835.1 Candidatus Gemmiger stercoravium
TTGGTGGGGTGCCCAGAGGGACTCGAACCCTCGATCTCCAGATCCACAATCTGGCGCGTTAACCGACTACGCTATGGGCACCACAGCAATGCGCCCGAAGGGACTCGAACCCCCGGCCCACTGCTTAGAAGGCAGTTGCTCTATCCAGCTGAGCTACGGGCGCACATGGTTCTTGACCCCCTTGACGGGAACAAGCTGCGTTGTTAAATATAGCATACGCAGCGGCGAAAGTCAAGACCCTGTGAAAGTTTTTTTTGGTGTATCCGCCCCGTCAGAGCGGCCGGTTTTGCCCGGCGCGGCTCAGGCGCGGCCGGTTTCGGCCCGGCCGGCATAGACGCCGGCCGGCGGGGCGGTGTTGACGAAGTAGAGTTCGTACCAGAGGATGAAGGAGTAGATGCTCCAGATCTTGGTCATGTTTTTGGCCTTTCCGGCCTTGTGGTCATCCAGCAGCCGGCAGATGGCCGGGACGTTGAAGAACTGTTCGGCCACTGGGCCGGTGAACTTTTCCCTGACCATGGCATAGTATTTGTCCTGCCGCAGCCAGTCGTTGAGCGGCACCGGGAAGCCCAGCTTGCGCCGCCGGGCCACGCTTTCGGGCAGCTGGCGCAGCGCGGCGCCCCGCAGGGCGATTTTGGTGTGCTCCTCGTCGCAGCGGTACCGCCGGGGGATGGACAGCGCCAGTTCCAGCATGTTCCGGTCCAGGAAGGGCACCCGCAGTTCCAGCGAGTTGGCCATGCTCATCCGGTCGGCTTTGAGCAGGATGTCGTAGAGCATCCAGGTGTGGATGTCCACCCACTGGAGCGTCGTGGGCTCGTCAAGGCCGGCCACCCGGTCGAAGTAGGGCTTGAAGAAGGTCTCGGGCGCCGGGGCGCGGTAGTCTTTTTTCAGGTACTGGTCCCGGTCGGCGGGGCTGGCGAAGACGTAGTTGGCCCGCATATACCGGCGCCAGGGTTCCATGCCGCCCCGCACCAGGAAGTGCTTGCCCTTGAACTCGGGCATGGCGGCCGCGGCGCGGGACAAAAACCGCCGCACCGCCCCGGGCACCCGGCGGCTGTAGTTTTCAAAATGCACGGCCTGGCAGTACATCGGGTAACCGCCGAAGAGTTCGTCCGCCCCTTCGCCCGAGAGCACCACCTTCACATACTTGCGGGCGTTTTGGGCCAGGAAGTACAGCGGCACCTCGGCAGGGTTGGGCATGGGTTCGTCCAGATACCACTGGATCACCCGGTTGGCTTCGAAGAACTGGTCGGCGTCCACCGTGTTGGCGATGCTGGGCACCCCGATCTCCCGGCTGAATGCCTGGGCGTAGGGCAGTTCGGAGTACTTTTCCTCGGCATAGCCCACCGAGAAGCTCTTCACATGGGGGGTGCCCTTGGCCACCTCGTTGACCACGAAGCTGGAATCCACGCCGGAGGAGAGGAAGCAGCCCACCTCCACGTCGGCGATCTGGTGGGCGGCCACGCTCTCGGCAAAGGCGTCGGTGATGCGCTGCTCCCACTCCGCCTGGGTGGGGGTCTCGTCGATGTGGTAGCGGATGTCGTAGTACCGCTCGATCTTCATTTCCCCGTCCTGCCAGGTGAACAGGTGGGCGCCGGGCAGCTTGAAGACGTTTTTGAACATCGTCTCCTCATTGGGGATGTACTCGATGCTCAGGTACTCGGGCAGGCGCGCCTCGTTGAGCTCCTTGCGGAACCCCGGGTGGGCCAGGAAGCTCTTGATCTCGCTGCCAAAGAGGAACAGGCCGTCCACATTGTAGTAATAGAAGGGCTTGATGCCGAAGATGTCCCGGGCGCCGAAGAGGGATTTTTTCTGCCGGTCCCAGATCACAAAGGTGAACATCCCCCGCAGCCGGCCGGGCAGGTCCCGGCCCCACTGCTCATAACCGTGGAGCAGCACCTCGGTGTCCGACCGGGTGGCGAAGGTGTGGCCGGCGGCGGCCAGCTCCTCCCGCAGGGCCTGGAAGTTGTAGATCTCGCCGTTGAAGACGACCACCAGGCTGCCGTCCTCATTGAACATGGGCTGGCGCCCGCCTTCCAGGTCGATGATGGAAAGGCGGCGGTGGCCCAGCGCCACCTGGTCGTCCACAAAATAGCCCTCGCCGTCGGGGCCGCGGTAGACGATCAGGTCGGCCATGGCCCGGACGATGTCCCGGGCCCGGGCCGCCTCATGGTGTTTTTCAGCAAAGCCGGTAATGCCGCACATACTCTTCCTCCGTGGGGTCGCGTCAGTCTTGCAGGCCCTTGTTGCCGTAATAACGGGCCGTTTTGCGGTAATAGTTCAGCTGGCTGCGGGCGTACCAGAGCCCGCGCTGCAGGCTGCGGTCCTCCCGGCAGTAAAGCTGGTGGGCGCAGCGGCCCGCCCTTTTCAGCGCCGCGGCCTTGCGCAGCAGCGCCTTGTCGGCCAGGTAGCGGCGGATCACCCCGAAGGGGGCGATCATCCACAGGCTTTCGGTGTCGGCCACCGTCAGGCCGGCGGGCTTGTGTTCCAGCACGTCCTCCACCAGATAGCGGGCCAGGTTGTAGCCCGCCGCCGTGACAAAGTAGCTGGACCGGCCCTGGCGGGGGTTCATCTCGAACAGCTTGTATTCGCCGGTGCGGGCGTCGTACTTCATGTCGAAGTTGGCGTAGCCCACCCAGCCCACATCCTCCAGGAAGCGGCGCATCCGGTCCAGCAGGGCCGGGTCGTTGTAGGCCGGGTCGGACAGGATCGCCGCATAGTTGCCGATGCCCTCGGGGGTCTGCTCCTCCAGCAGCGGGCGGCCCAGCGCCAGCAGCCGGACCTTCCGGTCCAGCCCGCAGTAGGCGTTGAGCACCCGCATGTTGTTGTCGTCGCCGGGGATGTACTCCTGCAGGATCAGCTCGTCCTGGTATTCGCTGCCGTAGATCGCCGCCGTGATGGCGTCGAACTCCGCCCTGTCCCGGGCCAGGAAGACCTTTTTCTTGTGGGGGAAATGGCAGTTCCAGTAGGCCGGCGAATTGCTGGGCTTGATGATGCAGGGAAAGTCGAAGGGCAGGGCCACGGTGCGGTGGTTCTGCGCCGTGCAGGTGGCAGTGCGGGGGAAGGACAGGCCGTGGGCCGCGCAGGCGCGATAAAAATTGTCCTTTATGTCAAGATCCAGCACCGTTTGCAGGTCCGGGCAGGCAAAATGGAAGTAAGGGGCCAGTTTTTCCCGGTTGCGGGCCAGCAGGATGGTGTAGCCGTCGGCGCAGGAACAGAGCAGCAGCGGCGTGTTTTTGTAGTCGCGGGCCTCGGCATACTGCACCAGGGTGCGCACGAACACCTCGTCCTGTTCCAGGTCGGGTTCCACCGCCGCGATGCGCACAAGTCGGGTGTTGCGGCAGGCCACCAGCACGGCCTTGCAGACCGCGTCGCTGACCACGCCGTATTGGGTATAAAAGCTGCGGGCCATGCCGTAGACATTGGCATCGCTGCCCAGCAGGACCGGTTGGAATGTTTGCATAGGTTCAAGCGCCTCGTTTGTTCAGAAGATATACGGATTTATTTTACTTCCAAACCGGGCGGCTGTCAATCGCCGCGGCGCCGCCGGCGCCCCTGCAGGGTGCGTTTTCCCCCGCCCGTCGCCTCGTTTTATAGTATGCCGGGGGCAGGCGCCTGGTATCCCGCGGCAGTTTTTACAATTTCCGGCGGGCTGCGGCCTTTTCATTCGCGGCGGAAATGTGTATAATATAAGAACAGAAAATACCAACGAAGCAGAAGGAACGTAAGACCTATGTGCGGAATTGTCGGATTTGTGGGTGCGCGGGACAACGCGCAGGAGATCTTGCAGGCTATGATGGACCGGATCGCGCACCGCGGCCCGGACGGCCAGGGCCAGTTTCTGGAAGGCCCGGTGGCGCTGGGCCAGCGGCGGCTTTCCATCATCGACCTGGAAGGCGGGCGCCAGCCCATGTACAACGAGGACGAAAGCCTTGTGGTGGTCTTCAACGGCGAGATCTACAACTTTCAGGCCCTGCGGGAGGAGCTGACCGCCGCCGGCCACACCTTCGCCACCCGGTCAGACACCGAGGTGCTGCTGCACGGCTATGAGCAGTGGGGCCGGGAGATGCTGGGCCGGCTGCGGGGGATGTTCACCTTTGCGATCTGGGACCGCCGGGCCGAGACCCTCTTCTGCGCCCGGGACCATTTCGGCATCAAGCCGCTGTACTACTACCGCAGCGAGGCCGGCGAGCTGCTTTTCGGCAGCGAGATCAAGAGTTTTCTCGATCATCCGGGCTTTCGCAAAGAGCTCAACGAGGACCAGCTCTCCCTCTACCTGTCCTACCAGTATTCCCCCGGGGAGGATACCTTCTTCCGCGGGGTGAAAAAACTGCTGCCCGCCCACTGGATGGAGTGGAAGGACGGCCGCCTGACCGTGCAGCGGTACTGGAAGCCGGCCTTCACCCCCGACGAGGGGCCCAGCCTGGCCGACTGGGAGCGGGCCATCTCCGACGCGATGAAGGAGAGCGTGGCCGCCCACAAGATCGCCGACGTGGAGGTGGGCAGCTTTTTGTCCTCCGGTGTGGACTCCAGCTACATGGCCGCGCTGGCCGGGGTGGATAAGACCTTTACGGTGGGCTTTGCCAACAAACAGTATGACGAGACCGACTATGCCCGGGAGTTTTCGGCCCACATCGGGGTCAAGAACCACGCCTACCGCATCACGCCGGAGGAATACTGGGCCAACCTGGGCCGCATCCAGTACCACATGGACGAACCCCTGGCCGACGCCGCCAGCGTGGCCCTCTACTTTGTCAACCGGGAGGCCGCCAGGCAGGTGAAGGTCTGCCTGTCGGGCGAGGGGGCGGACGAGTTTTTCGGCGGCTACAACATCTACAAGGAACCTTTCACCGTGAGCTGGTATGACCGCCTGCCGCTGTGGCTGCGCCGGGGGGTGGGCGCCCTGGCCGCCCTGCTGCCGCCGGTGCCGGGGGTCAACTTTCTGGTCCGCCGCGGCCGCCCGCTGGAGGAACGCTACATCGGCAACACCAACCTGATGGGCGAGCGGCAGAAACGCCGGCTGCTGAAAAATTATACAGGGCGTATTTTGCCCACCGATCTCTCCCGCCCGTATTTTGAGGACACCCGCGGGCAGGACCCGGTCACCCGGATGGAGACCTGCGACCTGAACCTGTGGATGGTGGGGGACATTCTGCTCAAGGCCGACAAGATGAGCATGGCCAACTCGCTGGAACTGCGGGTGCCGTTTTTGGACCGCAAGGTGTTTGAGCTGGCCTGCCGCATCCCCACCCGGTGCAAGGTCAACGCCAGCCAGACCAAAATCGCCATGCGCGGCGCGGCCGAGATGACCATTCCCGCCAAGACCGCCGACAAGAAGAAGCTGGGCTTCCCGGTGCCGGTGCGGGCCTGGCTGCGGGAGGAAAAGTACGCCGCTGTGCTGCGGCAGGCTTTCCACACCCCGGCGGCCGAGCGGTTCTTCCACACCCGGGAGCTGGACAAAATGCTGGACCAGCACCTGCAGGGCAAGCGGGACAACTGGCGCCAGCTGTGGTGCGTCTTCATCTTCCTTGTCTGGTACGACGAATTCTTCACCAAGCGCTGAGCCCGCCGGGCCCGGCCGGGGCGGGGGGGTCCCCGCCCGCTGTCTGCATCCTTCCAACGAGGTGAACTGTATGCTGTTGAAACAACTGGTCAAAGGGCTGCGCTACCGGCTGGTGCAGGGCAGCCTGAACACCGATGTGTGCGACATTTTTTACGATTCCCGCAAGGTCTGCCCGGGCGGGCTGTTCGTCTGCATCGTCGGCACCCAGCGGGACAGCCACGACTTTGCCGCCGATGTGGCGGCCAGGGGCGCGGCGGTGCTGGTGGTCCAGCACGAGCTGGAGGCGGGCTTTCTGCAGGCCCACCCCGGCCTGACCGTGCTGGCCTTTGACAACACCCGCTACGCGATGGCCCGGCTGTCGGCGGCCTACTTCGGCCACCCGGCCGAGGAGATGACGATGGTGGGGGTGACCGGCACCAAGGGCAAGACCACCACCACCCACATGATCCGCCAGGTGCTGACCGCCGCCGGGCACAAAACCGGCATGATCGGCACAAACGGCGTGTACTACCCCGGCCACCACTACGACCTGAACAACACCACCCCCGAAAGCTATGAGCTGCAGAAGATCCTGCGCCAGCTGGCCGACGCCGGCTGCGATGCCTGCGTGATGGAGGTGTCCAGCCAGGGGATCATGATGGACCGGGTGGCGGGCATCCACTACCGGGTGGGGGTGTTCACCAACCTGTACCCCGACCACATCGGCCCCGGCGAGCACAGCAGCTTTGAGGAATACCGGGCCTGGAAGGGCCGGCTGTTCCAGCGGTGCGACGTGGGGGTGGTGAACGCCGACGACCCCAACACCGACGCCCTGCTGGAAGGCCACACCTGCCGGCTGATCACCTACGGCATCCAGCACCCCGCCGACTACCGCGCCGCGGCGGACTACCGGCTGCTGCGCACCAAGGAGATGCTGGGGGTGGAGTTTGCCCTGACCGAGCCGGACGGCCACACGCTGGACGTGCAGGTGGCCATGCCGGGGCTGTTCAGCATCTACAACGCGCTGGCCACCATCGGGGTGGGCAAGGCGCTGGACCTGGGCGACGGGCCCATCCACGAAGGGCTGCGCACCACCGTGGTCAAGGGCCGGGTGGAGCTGGTCCCCATCAGCCACAGGTTCACCATCCTCATCGACTACGCCCACAACGAGGCCGCCGCCGAAAGCCTGCTGGAAACGCTGCGGGCCTACGCCCCCACCCGGCTGGTGGTGGTGTTCGGCTGCGGCGGCAACCGCAGCAAGCTGCGCCGCTACGGCATGGGGGAGGTCTGCTCCCGCATGGCGGACTTCCTGATCCTGACCGAAGACAACAACCGCTTTGAGAAGGTGGAGGACATCCTGGCCGACATCCGCCAGGGCATCGCCAAGGGCCGCCCCGACGTGCCCTTTGTGGAGATCCCCGACCGGCTGGACGCGCTGCACTACGCCATCGACCATGCCCGGCAGGGGGACCTGATCGCGGTGATCGGCAAGGGCCACGAAGCCTACCGGGACCGGGAAGGGGTCAAGACCCCCTTCCTGGAGCGGGAGCTCATTGAGGAATACGCCGCCGAAACGGGCGTGGAATAACGACAGACCGAACAAAACAGCCGCCGGGGCGTGGGAAATGCCCCGGCGGTTTAGGCTGTCGAAAAAATCAAAATCCGTCGCCGTCGGCGGACATGCGCCGACGACGGCGACACCGACAGGGAAATTTTACGGCAAATTGTGTGCGAGGAACGAAGTGACGAGTGCGCGATTTGCCGTAAAATTTTGTCGAAGGGGATACACAAGGG
>DWWE01000119.1 GCA_019119835.1 Candidatus Gemmiger stercoravium
GGCCCGTTTATGCTATTATATCTCTCGCAGCCTGTGCCGAACGGCCTGCACCAAGAAAAAGCCCCAGAGGATTAGGACGTGCGCCCGTAGCTCAGCTGGATAGAGCAACTGCCTTCTAAGCAGTGGGCCGGGGGTTCGAGTCCCTTCGGGCGCATATATGGTGCCCATGGCGCAGTTGGTTAGCGCGCCAGATTGTGGCTCTGGAGGCCGAGGGTTCGAATCCCTCTGGGCACCCCACCAAAGACCGCACAGCCCGGCGCTGCGCGGTCTTTTCCCTTTTGGGGCGGGTCCTTGAAACCGGTGCGCCGGTTTTTCCGGGCACGCCCCGGGCGGCGCCCGGCCTTTCTGGCCGGCATTGCTGGGCCGTAGCCAAGTGGTAAGGCATCGGACTTTGACTCCGACATTCGTGAGTTCGAACCTCGCCGGCCCAACCAACCCCCTCTGCCGTGCAGAGGGGGCTTTTTTCTTTCGACTCCACAGCCGACCATCAGGAAGGAGAATGCGTATGTTCCGTCCCATGCGCCGGGCCCGCCAGGCCCTGCCGGAATCCGTCTGCGCCCGCATCCTGGCCCGGGGCACCTCGGGGGTGCTGGCGGTGCTGGGGGACGAAGGCTACCCCTATGCCGTGCCGCTGAGCTACCACTACGAAGCCGGGCGGATTTTCTTCCACTGCGCCCGGCAGGGCCACAAGCTGGACGCGATCCGCCGCTGCCCCCGGGCGTCCTTCTGCGTCATCGACCAGGACCGGGTGGCGCCGGAAAAGTACACCACCCTCTACCGCAGCGTCATCGCCTTCGGCACCCTGCGGGAACTCACCGACGAGGCCGAAAAGCGGGCCGCCGCCGAGGCGCTGGGCCGCAAATACGCCCCCCACGGGCCGGAAGCCGCCCTGCAGGCCGAGATCGACCGGGAATGGCCCGCCCTCTGCGTGCTGGAAATGACTGTCCTGCACCTGACCGGCAAGCAGGGGCGGGAGCTGGCGGGCCGGCCGGCGGAATAAACCCGGCCCCGCCGGGGCATACTGCCTGTACCGGACCGCGAAAAGGCGGCGGCAAAGGAGGTGGACCCCGATGGAAAACAGCGGCGTGCTTTGTGACGTGCAGACCTGCTCCCACAACATCGACTGCCGGAAGTGTGATCTGAGCCAAATCAAGATCACCCACCACACCCAGAACCAGAGCGCCGGTGTGGAAAACCCGCACTACTGCCAGAGCTACGAGGAAAAGTGACCCCCGTACCCGCGCAGCAGAACGGCCCCGCCGCGGAAACTTTCTTCCGCGGCGGGGCCGTTTTTCCTTGGGTCAGGGGCGGGCCGGCAGGCTCACCGCTGTTTCAGTTTGGGGTAGACCCGGGCGATGTAGGCGTCGTCAAAGGTGTCGTCCAGCCACTGTTCGACGGCGTTGGCCGGGGGTTGGCCCTTGCTGCGGGCGTCGTAGCGGACCAGCGCCCCGGCGCTCACCGCCATGTTCAGCGCCATGAACAGGGTCAGCGCCCAGGTGATGAGGGTGCCCGGCCGCTTGGGGATCCGCTCGATCAGGCGGGACAGCGGCGGGTAGCACACCTTGAACCAGGCCACCGCCGCAAACCCCCAGAAAAAGCAGTACAGCAGGTTGATCCGCCCGCCCAGGTTGAAGGGCAGTTTGCTGTAATCCCAGAAGACCGCGCCGAACACGATCTCGGTGAAGACGCTGCACAGGTACTCATAGGCGCCGCCCAGCAGGGTGCCGGCCACAAACAGCCAGCCGGCGGTCTTGTCCTTGTAGCGGTACATCAGCAGGGTGACCAGCGCCAGCGCCAGCCCCCACACCACCGAGAAGGGCCCCCACACCAGGCTGGAGCGGCTCATCCAGACCCCCATGGTCAGCCGGCAGAAGATCGTCTCCACAATATCGCCCAGGAACGCCCCGATGATAAACAGCAGCACGATCTTGTAAAAGCTGCACCCGGCGGCGAACACCGTGCTCTTCTCCCGCTTGGGGCGGGCCAGGTCGGTCTCGGGGTAGGCGCGCAGCATCCGCCGCTCGGCCGCGCCCAAAAAGGCCAGGCCGATGCGCACGGTCAGCGCGGCCAGCCGGTTGTGGACGCTCTCGGCCTGGGGGAAGCGGTTGCGCACCCCGGCCAGGGTCAGCACGGTGCCGATGCCGTCCAGCGTCATGATGCCCAGCACCGCCCAGACCAGCACCTGGCGCACCAGCACCGGCATCAGCCCGAACAGCGCCAGCAGCGCCGGGGCCAGCCAGCGTACCGTCACCACGCCCAGCAGGCCCCAGCCCACCGAAGCCGACAGGCAGATGTAGCCGTCCAGGTTGAACTTGCGGCGGGAATAGTCCCACCAGCGGGTCTGGGTGAACCATTCCAGAATGTGCCCGCCGACCCATTCCACCGCGGTGGCGATGACCGCGCTGAACAGGAACAGGAAGAACAGGTCGTCCCGGGCCAGCTCCCGCAGGCCCACCGTGATGATGCAGCCGGTGATGCCGTAGATCAGGCAGAAGGGCCCGCCCAGCACGCCCCGGTCCTGGTAGCGGTGCTGGCGCAGCACCACAAAGGAGACCTCAAACAGCCAGCCCAGCAGCGAATAGAGGAAAAACAGCCAGGCAAATTGGAAAAAAGTCATAGATTCGTTACCTCGTTACAGGCGCCGGGTCCCGGCGCACCCCGGGCCGCCTTACAGCGAAAGATCCGTGCCCTGCAGCCGCCGCCCGGGGGCGGCGCCGGTCACATACCGGGCGCCCCGGGCCACCTGATTGTCCAGCGGCTCGCCGGCCATCAGGTGGCGCAGGTTCACCCCGCAGATGGCCACGATGTTGTCCAGCGTGCGCAGCCAGCTGAAATGCCCGGCGTTGTGGGGGGTGATGACGGCGCCGGGTTCGTCCCACAGCGGGTGGTCGGGGGGCAGGGGTTCGGGGTCGGTCACATCCAGCCCGGCGCCCCGCAGATGCCCGCTGTGCAGCGCGGCGGCCAGGGCGTCGGTGTCCACGGCGGTGCCCCGGCCCACATTGATCAGGATGGCCCCTTCCTTCATCCGGGCCAGCCGGTCGGCGTTCATCAGGTGGGCGGTCTCGCCGGTGCCGGGCAGGCTCAGCGCCACCAGGTCGGCTTCGGGCAGCTCGGCGTCCAGCGCGTCCTGGCCCACCACCCGCAGGCAGTAGGGCGGGCAGGGCTGGTCAGGGTGGGCGGTGCGGCGCACCCCCACCACCCGGGCGCCCAGGGCGTGGACTTTGCGGGCAAAGGCCGAGCCGATGTCCCCCATCCCCACGCAGAGCACCCGGGCGCCGTCCACCCCGCACACATGGCGGGGCTGCTTGCGCCAGGCATGGTCCCGCTGCTGGTCCCGGTAAAGGAACAGGTCCTTGCACAGCCCCAGCCACAGCCCCAGCATCCATTCGCTGATGGCCAGCCCGTAGGCCCCGGTGGCGGTGGTCACGATGCAGTCGGGCGGCAGCACGCCGGGCACCAGGTAGCTGTCCGGCCCGGCGGCGTTGCTCTGGAACCAGCGCAGGTGGTCGTTGGTGCGGATCAGCTCCACCGGGATGTTGCCCAGGATGCAGTCGGCCCAGGCCACCTGGTCGGGGGTGGGGGTGCCCTCGGTCACAAAGCAGAACTCGGCCCCCGGCGCGGCGGCCAGCAGCGAAGCCCGGTGGGCTTCGTTCAGCGGCAGCGCCACCAGAACATGGGGGCGGGTGCAGGCGGATTCCTTCATACGATCGTCTCCTTTCCGGGGCGCGGCCGGCTCCGCCGGGCGGGGGGCCTGAGCCTCCCGCTGTTGTTTGCTGAAGATACAACCACAATATTCCTGCCGGTACAGCCCGTATTCGGCGCTTAAGGCCAGGCTGCGCCTGTAGCCGTCCCGCTTGCGGAACTCGCTTTGCAGGTAGCGCAGGCCGTACTGCTCCGCCAGCCGGCAGCCGATCTCGTTGAGCCGCACCGGGTCCTTCATCGGGGAGATGGACAGGGTGGTGGTGAACCAGTCGAACCGGTGGGCGGCGGCATAGCGGGCCGCACACTCCAGCCGCAGCCGGTAGCAGGCGGTACACCGCTCGCCCCGCTCGGGCTCGGCCTCCAGCCCCCGGACCGCCTCGTAAAACTCGGCGGGCTGGTAGGGCAGTTCCACCACCCGGATGCCCCGGTCGGCATACCCGGCGTCCCGCACGAACCGTTCCAGCTCGGCTTCCCGGCGGTGGTACTCGGCCGGCGGGGCGATGTTGGGGTTGTAGTAAAGGATGGTCACCCGGAACGCTTCGGCCAGCCGCTCCAGCGTGGCGCTGGAACAGGGGGCGCAGCAGGCGTGCAGCAGCAGGGTGGGGCGCAGGCCCTCCCGGGCCAGCTGCCGCAGCGTGTCCTGCATGACCCGGTCGTAGTTGACCCGGTTATGGGACCCCGGATGGGCAAAATTCTGATTATTCATAGAGAGTTCCCAGTTCTTTCGTAATTTCTTGAAAGTTCTGTCACTTTTTTGTCACATCTATTGGGTATTCTATAATTGTTCCAAACAAGGAACCCCCGGGAACAGGGACCCGGGGCAGAGTCCGCTGGGAAGCAGACAAACTTTTTCATCCACTCCTCTTTCTCTTTTCTTCTTTTCGGGAACGGCGTGCCGGAACAGGGACCGGCACGCCGTTTTGTTGTGCGCGGTGGGGCCCGGCGGACGCCGTTTCGGGGCGTATGTCCCCATTATAGCGGGTCCTGCGCCGGGATGCAAGGCGGCGGGGCGGCCGGGGCGCGAATTCACAAATTACTCAATTCTGATTCTTATATGGGAAGGTTTGCCGCCGGCCGGCAGACCGGAAACGGACCCGTTCCCCGCCAAACGCGGCAGGGAACGGGTCCGTTTCATCCCCCGGCGCCGCCAGGCAGCGCCTCCGGTGTGACGCCGGCCGCCGACAAAAACAGCCCCTGCCCGGGCAGGTCGGGCAGAGGCTGTTTTTGTTTGGCAAGGGCGAACACGGGGCGGTGTGTCGGCGTCCCGTGAGTTGGTCGAGGTGACAGGACTCGAACCTGCGGCCTCCTGGTCCCAAACCAGGCGCGCTACCAGCTGCGCAACACCTCGCGGTCACCGTCTCATTATAGCCGGAAAATTGCGTTCCGTCAAGATGGCAGTGTCCCTGCGAGAGTGCCAGGCCGAACTTTTTCAGTACTGCTGGGGGGCTTCCTCGCCGTGCATCACCCGCAGCGCGCCCTGGGCCAGGGCCAGCAGCTCATCCTCGCCGGGGTAGACGGTGATGGGGGCGATGAAGCCGATCTTCTTTTCCAGCACTTCGCGGGTGTAGGGGTTGTAGGCGATGCCGCCGGTCAGGATGATGGCGTCCACCTTGCCCTCCAGCACGGCGGCCATGGCGCCGGCGTCCTTGGCGATCTGGTAGTAGAAGGCGTCCTCCACCAGCTTGGCGTAGGCGTCGCCCTCCTTGACCATCTTTTCCACCACCCGGGCGTCGTTGGTGTGCAGGTAGGCGTTGAAGCCGCCCTGGCCGCAGATCTTCTTGTAGATCTCGGCCTGGGTGTATTTGCCCGAGAAGCACATCTTCACCAGATCCCCCACCGGCACGGTGCCCGACCGCTCGGGGCTGAAGCAGCCTTCGCCGTCCAGGATGTTGTTCACATCCACCACCTTGCCGTGGCTGTGGGCGCCCACCGACACGCCGCCGCCCATGTGAATGACGATCAGGTTCAGCGCGTCGTAGGTGGTGCCGTGCTCCTTGGCGTAGCGGCGGGCCACGGCCTTCTGGTTCAGCGCGTGGAAGATGGAGCGCCGGGGCAGTTCCGGCATGCCGGAGATGCGGGCCACGTCGGTGAGTTCATCCACCACCACCGGGTCCACGATGTAGCTGGGCTTGCCGATGGCGTCGCCGATCTCCCGGGCCAGGATGCCGCCCAGGTTGGAGGCGTGCTGGCCCTGCACGCCGTTTTTCAGGTCGGCCAGCAGCGCGTCGGACACCGGGTAGGTGCCGCCGGGGATGGGCTTGAGCAGGCCGCCGCGGCCCACAATCACATCAAAGGAATGGATGTCGCAGTCGTCTTCCTTCAGAGCGTCCAGAATGATCTGCTTGCGGAAATCCTTCTGGTCGATGATGGTGGGGTACTTGGCGATCTCCTCGGTGGGGTGGCGCAGGGTCTTGTCGAACTGCAGGGTCTCGTCCTCAAACACGCCGATCTTGGTGGAGGTGGAACCCGGGTTGATAATCAGGCTTTTCATCATCTTGCTTCGCTTCCTTTGCGCTTAGTCTTTCAAACCGGCGGCCACAACGGCGGCCAGCGCGATGGAGTTGACCTTGGTCTTGAAGGAGTCGGACCGGCTGGTCAGGATGGCGGGCACCTTGGTGCCGGTCAGGATGCAGCCATTTTTGCAGTCAGCGGTATGCACAAGGGTCTTGTAGCAGATGTTGCCGGCCTGGATATCGGGGAAGAGCAGCACGTCGGCATGGCCGGCGGCGGGGCGGTCGGCGGCGCCCTTGTGGGCGGCGGCTTCGGGGTCGATGGCAATGTCCATGGACAGCGGCCCGTCCACCACGCAGCCGGTGAGCTTGCCCTCGGCGTTCATCCGGCGCAGCTCGTCGGCGTCCACGGTGCAGGGCATCTTGGGGTTCACCACCTCCACGGCGGCCAGCGGGGCCACCTTCGGGCATTCCACGCCGCAGGCGTGGGCCACGGCCACGGTGTTTTCAATGATGTGGACCTTGTCCTCCAGCGTGGGGTAGGTCATGAACGCCACGTCGGTCAGGAACAGCAGCTGCTCGATGCCCTTGACCTCAAAGACCGCCACATGGGACAGCGTTTTGCCGGTGCGCAGGCCCACTTCCTTGTCCAGCACGCTCTTCAGGAAGGTCTTGGTATCCAGCAGGCCCTTCATGTACATGTCGGCCTCGCCGTCATGGGCCAGCTTCACGGCCTTCAGCGCCGCGGCGGCCTTGTCCGGCTCGTTGATGATGCGGTAGTCGCTCAGGTCCATGTCCAGCTCGGCGGCAATCTTGCGGATGGCGGCCTCGTCGCCCACCAGGATCGCGTCGGCAATGCCCCGCTTGTGGGCCTCGTTCACCGCTTCCAGCACGGCGTCGTCCTCGGCCGCGGCCACGGCCAGCCGCTGTTTGCCGCAGGTACTCACTTTTGCAATCAGGTCATCAAAATTCATCGTACTGCACCTCGTTCATTCAAACGTTCATGGCAAAGGTTCGGCTGGGCCCTTACAAAAGCCCATACCTGTTAAAACAATAACACGTTCCGGCCCCGCGGTCAAGCATCTTGGGAAAAAAGCCGCCCGGGCGGGCAAAAAAGCCGCCCGGGCAGGAAAAACCCGCCGCCCCGGCCGGGGAGGGCGCACCGGGGCCCCGCAGGCGGCGGCGGGGAGGGGCGGGCGGACGGCCCGATTTGAACGAAGAACAGACATTTTGCCCCGCTTTGGCCCCTGCCGCCGACGCCCGCGCTGCGCGGCGGGGGCTTTCGTGAACTGACACAAAACAAACGCCTTTTTTGCTGTGAATTTGAACAGGATGGATATTGACAATTGCTTAACAAAAGTGTAAAAATATAGGTGTACCGGAACGTGGAGCATCCCCGCCCGGCAGGCACCCGACCCGCAGACCTTTCGCAGCAACGGCTGTTCAGGCGCACAACGGCGCACGGTGCTTTTCTTTCTGTCCGGGGCTGTTACATTTTTAACAGGGCGCACAGCCAGCACCCGGCGCAACCCAAGCAAAGGAAGGTCTGTTTGCCATGACCATCGCCATGTACCCCGGCAGCTTCGACCCGGTCACCCGCGGCCATCTGGACATCATCCGGCGGGCGGCCCGCATGTTCGACACCCTCATCGTCGCGGTGCTCATCAACAGCGCCAAGACCCCGCTGTTCACGGTGGAGGAGCGGGTGGCCATGCTCAAGGAGACCTGCCGCGGCATCCCCAACGTGCAGGTGGCCAGCTTTGACGGGCTGACCGTCAGCTTCGCCAAGGCATGCGGGGCCACCGTCATGGTGCGCGGGCTGCGGGCGGTCACCGACTTTGAAAACGAGATCCAGCTGGCCCACACCAACCACGCCCTTTCCCCGGGCATCGAGACGGTCTTCCTGGCCACCTCCATCCAGTGGAGTTATCTGTCCTCCACCATCGTCAAGGAAGCCGCCCACTACCACCAGGACGTGTCCCAGTTCGTCACCCCGAACGTGGAAAGCGCACTGCTGGCCAAGCAGCGGCAGGGCGAGGTATAGCCCCCCCGCCGCACCCCTTCGTCCACAAGCCGCGCTGCGGTTTTGGAAATAGATCCACCCAACACCCAAGTAACCCGCTGCCCCACCGGGCAGAAAATCCTTTCAGGAGGCTGCATTTATGAAAAAGATCGTCATAGCGTCCGCCTGCCGTACCCCCATCGGCAAGTTCGGCGGCACCCTGTCCAACGTTCCGGCTGCTGATCTGGGCGCCCTTGTCATCAAGGAAGCCATCGCCCGCGCCGGCATCACCCCCGAACAGGTCGATCATGTCTACATGGGCTGCGTCATCCAGGCTGGCCTGGGCCAGAACGTCGCCCGCCAGGCCTCCATCAAGGCCGGTCTGCCCGTCACCACCCCGGCCGTCACCGTCAACGTGGTCTGCGGCTCCGGCCTGAACTGCGTCAACATGGCCGCCCAGATGATCGAGGCCGGCGACGCCGACATCGTGGTCGCCGGCGGCACCGAGAACATGGACATGGCCCCCTTCGCCATGATGAAGGGCCGCTACGGCTACCGCATGGGCTACCCCATGGGCAAGAGC